>CAVKWQ010000099.1:0-2206 GCA_963660385.1 Muribaculaceae bacterium | reverse complement strand
GTCTTAGAGTGCTATATCCTGGGCGTGAGAGTCAGATAATTCGCCCCAAGTTCTCCGACGGCAAAAATCGTAGGATCCAAAAAAGAACGCTACTTTTAAATAAGGCAGCGTTCTTTTATTTTGTTCTTTACCAACTATTTGCTTCTTTCACGCACTGTCGTTTTCGGATGCTTATCTGCATACTTTTCAGTTACATAACGTCCCGTAACAGCACTTCTGTGCTTATATGACATAGGCCTCTCCTTATTTAGATTTTTCCTCTTAGAGGAGATGCCATCAGTATACCAATTTACATCTTAATTAGCAAAGCAATAAAACTATTGCCAAAAAAGAAGCATAAAATTATTATTAAAATATAAACATTTTCAAATTTAACCTAGGTCCTTTTTATTCTATACCTTTTCTTGTTTCTCAAAATTCACCTGTCCTTCCGCCAAGTTCATAAGCTCTCGCAAAGTTAAATTGGAAGGATTCTTATATTCCCAAATATCCGCCACAATGCGCGGCGATAAATAGCACAAGTTTAAATAGCGCGCAAATGTCCGCTTATTCATACCGCTGGCCTTTTCGCACTCGCGCAACGGTTTACAATGCTCTAACAAACGTTTCAGCTGCCACCCCCGAGCCAACCCTCGAACCAAACTCTCGTTTAATTGGTGGACAGTCAAGATATTCCTCGCCGTCCCGTTTTGCAATTTCACGGACGATACATTATCCACTAAAAACGTACTTCTCACATATATTTTGTCCAACAGACGGTGTAAAACCTCCGTCCGTTTCTCCGCTTGCCCCGATATGCGCGGGCAAGCAGATAAGTCCGTCCGAACCCGCTTTTCATCTAAAAATACCGTCAAATAATGCGATTTTCCCACCATTTGGCACTCCGCCCGGATTATCCAATGCATTAATTGTTCATCCGTCAGCCCTTGCATATCAGCAAATGGC
Organism: Muribaculaceae bacterium; assembly: GCA_963660385.1. GTDB lineage: Bacteria > Elusimicrobiota > Elusimicrobia > Elusimicrobiales > Elusimicrobiaceae > Avelusimicrobium. The sequence continues at coordinate 1,261 of CAVKWQ010000099.1, read as the reverse complement.
TCCAATTCGTCAAAATCAGCCTTTTTAAGCGTTTTTAGCACAAAAGCGTCTAGTTGCCCTGCCGGCAGATAATGCCCGCCTACGCCGTTGTAATAGTAGAGGAACTTTTTGCCCTGCTTTTTAGAGGACGTTAAACGAAAGGACTGTCCCTTATCATCATATAACTTGCCGGCCAATACAGTTTTATGCGTTTGATAGTGGCTAAAAGCGTGCGGGTCTGTAATCCTGCGCCGAAGTATATTTTGTACAGACTCCCACACGGGTTTAGGAATAATGGGCTCATGCCGCCCAGCATACACCTTATTTTGGGCCAGGTGCGCCACTTTGCCGATATATATCGGATTCGTCAAAATCCGCTGGATACTGCTCTTTTGGAACGCTTTTCCACCCCGTAACTGGGCCCTGCGGGAAGTCCATGATTTTGTATGATATCCATTTTGGTTGAGCCCTTCCGCCACCGTTTGCATGTTTTCCAGTTCCAGATACTTGTTAAAAATCAAGTTTACAAGCTCGGCCTCTTGCGGATTAGGGATAAGTTGCTTGTCTTTAAGGTCATAGCCAAGTGGCGGCGTTCCCCCCATCCATAGCCCCTTGGCCTTACTGGCCGCTATTTTATCCCGCACACGCTCCGCCGATACCTCCCGCTCAAATTGGGCAAACGATAAGAGCATGTTAAGCGTCAATTTACCCATAGAGTTGCTCGTGTCAAAGGACTGGGTAATAGACACAAAATTACACCCATATTTATCAAACTCCTGCATCATTTTGTGGAAATCTATAATGGAGCGCGACAGGCGGTCCACTTTATAAACGACAACTACCTCTATGTGTCCTGCCCGAATATCATCAAGGAGCGTTTGCAATCCGGGGCGTTCCATGGTACCGCCGCTAATGCCGCCGTCCGAATAAGTTCTATAATACTCCCAATTATTGAATGCTTGGGACAGGATATAAGCCTTACAGGCCTCCTCCTGATTTTGGAGCGAATTAAACTCCATATCCAGCCCATGCTCGGTAGATTTACGCGTATATATAGCACAGTTAATTTTAGACATATTTGTTATAATTCTCCTATACAGAGTAATGCTTACTATAAGGGATAAAGTCAACTATAGGAGAAAAAATCTATGAAAATAAAAGATTTTTTGTTAAATTACCACAATTTTAAAGTAGATTTAAATTACCAAAGACCTCCTAACGCTTGGTCTCTTCAAGACAAACAATGTTTAATTGATAGCATCCTAGCAGATGATCCTATTCC
>CAVKWQ010000098.1:0-2301 GCA_963660385.1 Muribaculaceae bacterium | reverse complement strand
CAAGCGAACGGTCATACTTGCTCCACCGATAGGACTCGTGGCATCAAAAAAAGGACCGCCTTCTGCAAACGGCTTCATAACTCTTTTTACTCGCGCCATTTGCTCGGACGAAGTGAAAGGCCGTTTTACCTCCTCCATAGAAGCCGACTCATATCTATATCTAAAATTAATTGTTTCAAACCAAAAGCCATTACATTCAAATCCATCAGGACATCCTTGATTTTGGGCTTCTTCCTCTCGCGCGCGGCGTTCGCGCTCTTCCTTTTCCTGCCGTTCTCTTGCCCGGCGTTCCTGTTCTTCACGGTCTTGGCGTTCCAAGGCGGCGTCGTAATCTTTCCGTTTTACATATTTAGAAAGCAGCGTATAGGCTTCATTAATTGTTTGAAACTCTTTGGTTTTCTGTATTTTTTCCTTCGGGTCGGAAAATCTATCTGGGTGGCACTGCATCGCTTTTTGTCTAAAAGCGCGCTCTATTTCTTTATCGTCCGCCAAGCGGTCAACGCCTAAAATCTTATAATAATCCGGTAATTTGTTGTTCATATTTTATTTACAAAGACGAGATAAACCCGTCATACGTTACTTGCCATTGTCCTTTTGAATTTTGGGCCAAATGCACCAAGGGCAGCCCACTTCGGCCCAAAAACCGCACTACCTCAGCGACGCATTTTTCAGCCTGCGCTTTGCTATCATACGTTTTAACCAAAGACCACCAATAAGGCTCTTGGGTTAGGTTCAAGTCCGCACACACGGTACGGGCGTCCTCTATACTTTCCGTTAGAATTAAATACCCGTCTGGGAAGCACAACGCCACCAGCCCACGGGTGCACACCACAGGCGGTTCATTAGGGGCCATATTTCTATCCCTCCGCCCCTGGGAAGCAGACCATATATACTGGCCAAGGTCTTTTAATAGATTTCTCATACCTGGAAATATCCCGAGGATTGCAAGCCAATGCAAATACCCGCAAGAAAGGGCAACAGAAAGAACGAAGCAATGCCCAAGATGATACTGGTCAAAATCACAAATAAAGCCTGTTCCGCTTGTCTAGCAGTTCTAGCGGCCATACGCCCGCCCATACTATTATCACTAAACTTATCACAAATATATGCGATAAAAATTAAGCCACCAATACAAATTGCACATAAACCTAAAACAATAATCCACGCTAACATAACAGCCTCCTTTAATATTCATCCACCCACCCGGAGCATACGCCTTTGTGCGGGAAGAAGGTAATTTCGCGCCCCCGAACGGTGTAAAGATAATAATGCAACACAGGAACCGTTTTTACATCTGCTACCATACAATCTTTATTAAAGCCGGCATTTACAATACTGCCCCGTTCCCAGTTAAATTCCGCCCCTAACCGCTGGGGCGTATAAGAACTGCCCACCGGGGTGGAAGCCCGCCCCACGTACGGGGTGTGTCCGCTTGGGGGTGAATTTACGGCCCCGGTTGGCAAGCATAGATGACCTTTGCTGTTGTGCCTTTTGTGCCCAATTAGCAAGCACCGCCATAACAAACAGCAAAAACACTAGCCCGCCAAACAAAACCACCAATAAAATAATAATCCCCATTTCTTTCCCCGTATGCTATTTGGGGGCCCCATACAACAGGGGCCCTGCACCGTTATTTTTTATGCTTGGCAATAAACTCTTCCGCTATGCGGCGGTTGATATGGGCCACCTCGCAAAAGTAATCACTTAGTTTAAACATATCTCCCGCGGATTCGTTATATAGTTTCCCGGGGCAAAGGTTGCAATATATACGGGAAGGACATTTCAAGCATTTGCCATAGGCCGCATTGGTTAAGTGGCGCAGTTTATTAAGTTCCGGCGAATGCTCCCATATATCTTGCAAGGACTGCGTTTTGCAGTTGCCCAACAACAACTTAAACCCAGGGCACGGATAAAAATTCCCGCTTGTTTCCAAGCACAGCATATACCGCCCGGCCCCGCACACCGGGTCTTGCGCCTGGGGCATATTACTGCGCGGGTCCACCGTCAGCAGCCGCTCCTGATAAATGGCACTGTTTTTAAGCGTTCTTTTGATAATTTCTTCCTGTTCTTGCAGGCTAATACGGTGGGTTAAATTTTCGGTGGAAAAATCTGCTTTGGCAAAAATATTACTGTTTGTTTTTACTTCCAAGTGGCGTTCGTGCCCCCATTGCAAAACGGTTTCAAACGAGTGGAAATTTTCCTTCATAATAGGGCAAGCCAACTGCACCGGGATATTGGCCGCTATTAGTTTTTCAATACTTTTCTTGCTTTTGGCACAACTGCCCTTTACCTGCGTAACCG
>CAVKWQ010000097.1:0-2634 GCA_963660385.1 Muribaculaceae bacterium | reverse complement strand
ATAAAAGGCTGTTTTGCTCAAATATAAAGGCCTTAACAAGGAGAAAAAATGAAAGGATTTATAAATACTTTATTCTTGTCGTCATCCTGGAAAGCCGTAGTCCAGAATCTGTTTTTGTCGTTGCTTTTTTTAAATAACGACAGATTCCCGAACGCTCCGCGTCGGCAAACACTCGGAAATGACATTATTATAAAAAAAGGAGGTCATCCTGAACGGGCGACCCGCAGGGTTTCAGGATCTACCACTTTGGTTGTTAATCGTGGATTTACTTTAATTGAACTCTTAGTCGTTGTCCTTATTATCGGCATATTAGCCGCGGCGGCTTTGCCGTCGTACCGGGTGGCGGTGGGGACCAGCCGGGTAGCCACGATGTACGCCCTCGTGCGCGCGGTGGACCAAGCGCAACAGCATTTTTATATGCAAACCGGGCATTATGCCAACAATTTGGATTCCCTTATTATCGCAATGCCTGCCGGATTTACAAAAACAAGAGAAAATTTTATTACCAATAATACAGTAACTTGCCAAATAGTCAGAGACTCAAAGGGGGGGAGTGCCTCTTTTCGTTGTGATGACCCGATTCGGCACGTTGGTTTAGAAAAATATTATCACGGCGGATATTTTATTTGTTGGGCTAATATTGGTGATAATTTAGGGAACAGAATTTGTTCTAATATATCAGGTTTGGATGCTTATTCTTATGTTTGGCAGACCGGAGCGGCTTATTATATCTATTAAGAGTGCTACGGCGTGGAATTTTGCTTCTGATTTAATGTTATGTTAGAATATAATCTAATACTTATCTGATATTTTTGAATTGGGTGTGAAAATGAGGAGGAACAAATGATAGTATTACCAAATAAAGGCTTTACCTTAATAGAACTTCTTGTGGTTGTCCTTATTATTGGCATTTTGGCGTCGGTGGCTCTTCCTCAATATACCAAGGCTGTGAACAAAAGCCGTGCGGCCACAGTAGAACCTGTATTAAAGAACATTTTAGAGGCTGGGCAGGTAGCCGTTTTAGCAGGGAATATAGACCAATATGGTTCTGCTGATCTTGATTCATTGGATGTAACTGTGCCAAAGCAGGAAATAAAAATGGGTTCTTGCACGGGCAGTTCTACCGGGGATAATTGGGGGTTTAAGCATATTTCTAGTCCGTCATCCTCCGGGGTAACGGATGTTGCCACCGTTTGGTTTACGTGTGGGTCCAGCCCTTTGTTTTTTATTTTAACTAACAATGGTACTTACTGTGCCGAGTATAGTAACCAAACTAGCAACTGCTCACAATACGGTTTCCCCAAAAAAACTACCTTGTCGGCATATTCTGATTTTGGAGGGGCGCTCACAGGAGATATCTATACTCGGTAAAAAGTAGAATTTACAGTATCTTTTAGAGGCGGGGGGAATAAACCCCGCCTTTTTGTGGAGTATATGCCAAAGTGGTGCGGGAAAAAACAAAGGGGAAAAAGTATTTGTCATATGGGGGAGTTATGGCAGGGGCCCCTTTGGGGGTATCTAGACACACCTTTATAAGCATTTTTTCTTTTAATTTTTACCCCCTTTTCTACTCGTCAGGCGTTCTTTCTATTGGGCAACTTCGGCCTTATAGATTTTCCTCTTATTCTTTACGAGGTGCCGCCTGTTTTTTCTTCCCCCTTTATCCCCTTTTTATTTAGACGTGTACCTTCGTTGTTTTGAGCCTTTTAGATGGCCTGTTTTCCTCAAATAAACTGGTTTTGCTCCGCTCATAAATAAGACTCTCGTAACATATTTCCTATATCTCTATGTGGTGCTTCCATATAGAATTGTTGCCCCGGCGGAACGCGCCCTAATAGACGAATATTGACGGTTTTATGGCGTGCGCTCTCTGTGGGCGGGTAAATTATGGGGACAAAAGGTATATTTGCTAACAAAACTACCCGCAATCGCCACGGTGCACAACTTTTCGCCCCTCTCAAACGACCCAAACGACCCAAACGACCCAAACGACCCAAACGACCGCTCTCTCTTATTGCTTGTTCTTTTCTCCTCTGCTTTCCTTTCCTCTGCTGTTATATATTATGAAACTCCCCGGGCTCACGCCCGGGGTTTCTTTTCATCCGAACAATTCCATTGTTCGCCCCAAATCTTCTTTTCCCTGCATATCTATGTATTTTCGTATCTGCTCTTCGTTTATCCCTACCGTGGATACAAAGTATCCATCTGACCAAATACCGTCACTCCCATAATAACACCGCTTTAGAAAAGGAAATCGTCTCTTCAGTTCGCGCGCCAAATTACTCTTGATTATCCGTACTGCTGCTCCTACTGCTATTGTGGGTGGAATACTCACTAATAAATGAATGTGGTCTTTATCGTGATTTTCTTCTAAAATCACGATTAACGGATAATGTTCCGTTATCTCTTTGGCGCGCTCCTTGAAGTACGCAAAAATACCGTCATTAAATATCTTCTTCCGGTATTTGCTCACTAACACTATGTGATAGCGGCAGTGATAAACGCAGTGACTTAACCGGGTTACTCTCATTCTTTTATGGTACTAAATGTAGAAGATTTGGGGATATTCGCTCCACCTCTCGGGCTTACGCCCGGAGTTCTTGCGAGCGGAATGTATAGACCCCGTACAGAAAC
>CAVKWQ010000096.1:0-2733 GCA_963660385.1 Muribaculaceae bacterium | reverse complement strand
CATCCGGGTATATCCACTGCGAATTATCAAAATTTTAACAAAAAAAAAAAACGAAACAACCCCTTTATAAACAACTGCTAAAACGGCATCAACAAAAACTACATTTTTGCCATTGTACAGTCTCCCACCCAAGTAAGAAAACTATCTAATTGCTATAATTTAAATATGCCCGCACAAAACCCAGATATCATTTTAACCGACGAATTTAAGGACGCTTTATCCTTGCTGGAAGCCAAACCGCCCGTTATGCCACTTATCTTTATCACGGGCCGTGCAGGCACGGGCAAAACCACGCTGCTACGCTACTTTGCCCAGCACACCGCGCAAAATGCGGTCGTCTTGGCCACCACAGGGCTGGCGGCCATTAACATACACGGGCAGACGGTACACTCGTTTTTCCATTTAAAACCCGGCAACCTGCTAGACAAAAGCAACCTCAAACGATTGCCGCGCAAAACCGTGGATTCCGTAGATACCATTATCATTGACGAAGCCTCTATGCTCCGGGCCGATTTATTGGATGCCATAGACTATATTTTGCAAATATCCACGCACACCGAGGAACCCTTCGGCGGTAAAAAAATTGTACTGTTCGGCGATTTATTCCAGTTGCCGCCCGTAGAGGAGTCCAGCACGGGCGGACTCTTTGATTATTTCCGCCAAATTTACAAAAGCCCGTACTTTTTTGAAGCGCAAGTCTTGCGCCGATTGCCGACGGAAGTATTTGAACTGCACCGTATCTTCCGCCAAAAGGCGGACCCGGATTATGCCAATTTGCTTAACTTAATCCGCGAGGGCAACGTAACCCAACCGCAGTTGGATTCCCTGCTCAACACGCGCAAAACCTTTGAACTGCCGGAAAATTTTGAAAACAGCATTATTTTAGCCCCCACCAACCGCGATGCGGCTTGGCGCAATGTACACTATTTATCCTTGCTCCCCGGCAAAGAATTTACCTACGAAGCCACGGCAGACGAAACCTTTGGCAAAGCCACCCCCGCGGACAAAACTCTCCACCTAAAAAAGGGCGCCAAAATTATGATGCTGGTTAATGACGACAACTGGGTAAACGGGGATATCGGCACCGTGTACGATTTGGGACCTGATTTTATACAAGTAGAATTGAAAGGCTGTGTTTACCAAGTGGAACCGCACGTTTGGGAAGATGTGCGCTACGAATTTAACGCCCTCACGCAAAAACTGCAACCCAAGGTAAAGGGCTTTTTTAAGCAGTACCCGCTCAAATTGGCGTGGGCGATTACCATACACAAATCCCAAGGCCTGACGTTTGACAGCATTTATTTGGACATCGGGCGCGGAGCCTTTGCCCCCGGGCAAACATATGTGGCGTTAAGCCGCTGCCGCACCTTGGCGGGCGTACATTTAAAAAAGGATATTTCGGTAAAAGATGTTTTGTGCGACAGCCGCGTAAAGCAATTTTTTGACTATATGCGCGGCAACAAAGTTTTGCGGTAAAATGTAAAACCCCGGCATTTATAACCGGGGTTTTGCTTTAAACAACCAACCTAATTTATTACCACTCAATTAAATTGCCGGAATCCATTTTGCCCCCAACCGGACATATGGTAATCACACGGCATAGGCGCAGTTTGCTCAATACAGAATTATCCATTGAAATATCCTCTGCCGGATTGGTCGTGCCGTTGGCACACCCGCCAGACGGGCAAGGAGTAATACAACGGTAAGAACCATTAATACATCTCTTTTCCTGTCCGGGCAGGCAAGTTATCGGGTGATAAGGGGAATCAACACAGCCACTGACACCAGATGTGCTTCCGCTGACATTTTCTTGGTAAATATCAATACAAGTCCGTTTGGTAAGCGTTGCCATTAAGCCAAAGTTATACTGGTTTATCTCATCCCCATCGCAAGTGTCCGTCGTGGCATCCACATCCGAACCGCAAACAACCGCTCCGGCCGTACAATCACACTCTTCTTGTGTTTTACTGCAAGCCCCCCACAGCCCGGTTTGCCACTCCCCACTCGTCAGATTGCAAGATACAGTTCTTTGTTGCGTACCACAAGAGTTACAGGCTTGGGTGCTTGCAGGTTTGCTGGACTCGTCGCAATTTTTTGTACAACCTGAAAGATCACACGCGCCCCACGCGCCAATACTCCACTCCCCATTAGTAGTATTGCACGTTACCGTGCGAGTTTGCGTGCCGCAACTGTTGCAGGCTTGGCTAGAAATCGGTTCCGCGCCCGTGCACTGGCAAGCGTCCGAGATAGAGCAAGTGCTCCAAGCACTCCAAGTGCCCGTAGTCGTGTCGCAGGTTCTCGTTTGCGTGCCGCCATTGTTACACCCACAGGCTTGTGTAGAAGAGCCCGAGCAAGGGATAACTTTCGGGCCGTCATCCCCGGCCGCGCACTCCGTGCCACTCGTGTAGTCTGCCTTGGCAGTAAGTTCCGAGCACAGCGGATAATTTTTATTGAGTTTCGCGCATTGTTCCGCACTATCACAGCACAGACGGCCGTCCCGGTAAGACGGCATTTTTAAGGTGTAGCCGTATTTACCCGTACTCGCCGCTTCTATACCCGTGTTCTTTAACGTGTAGTTAAAGTTTTTGGTATTTAACGAGGCCAAATTGACCGTAGCCGCGTCCGTGGTATAGGCTTTATCCAAGGCGCAGCGTTTTTCTTGTTCCGTGCGGACGGATGCCATCATTTCTTCGGCTTCCGTCGTTTTGCGCGTTTCTATCACTTTACTGAATT
>CAVKWQ010000095.1:0-3386 GCA_963660385.1 Muribaculaceae bacterium | reverse complement strand
CTCAAATATAAAGGCCTTAACAAGGAGAAAAAATGAAAAATACTAGAAGTGGTTTTACATTGATAGAATTGTTGGTTGTGGTACTTATCATTGGCATTTTGTCGTCGGTAGCCCTGCCCCAATATACCAGAGCGGTGGAAAAAGCCCGCCTAACGGAACTGATGTCTTTGCAAACTTCGCTGGAAAAGGCGGTGGATGTCTATTTATTGGGAAATGGATACCCGGCTAGTAGTACTGATTTATTTGATTCCTTGGATATTAGTTTCCCGGATTTTAACGATACGACCTCTATGTCTGGCTGGCATTGTAATTCCAAGGGAGTGTGTCTTAGGGCAACGGCTGGAGGGACTGTGTCTGATATTTGGGTTGCTAAATGGCCCAAAGACGATATGACAAGCGCTCCCAATTATCCGTTGTATAGTCAAAAGACTTCTGCAACCGGTAGTTGGAGCCGTACATATTCCAGTTGCAGGGTTAATATTTCTAAATTTGGATTAGAACAGTATGGATATAAGGAAGTTAGTTGTTAGCGCTTGGTGAAGGGAAATTTTTCAAGGCAGGGGGGATAAACCTCCTGCCTTTTTCTAATATAAAAAGCCCCAGGCGGGCCCGGGGCGTATCGCGCAAATTAAGCAGAGGCTAAAATAGCGGTCAGCAAGGCAAGCAACGTCCCGCCGAAAAACAGCACCAGCAAAAGCGGTACGACGGCAATTCCTACCGTCAGCCACCCAAAGAGCCCCGCCCACCAAGCCACGCGCCGGGCTTCGTCTGTCAGGTTTGTGCGGGCTAAATCTTGCGCGCGCAAGGATAGAATCATCCCGGCAATCGCCAGCGGAATTGTAAAAAATCCCGTAAAGCACGAAATAATAACCGCAATGACCGAAAGCGTAAAATGGCTGTTAATGCAGTTTGCGCCGTTTAAATTGCATTTGCAGTCGTCCGCGTTGCGTTTATCCGGCGTGCAAACAGGTTTATTTTCCTGCGTTTGGTTTTCCATAAATTTCCCCCTTGCCGCCAGCCGGGCACAATACCTAGCCAAACGGCTAAATTATTATATAAAATATATTTTTAAAGGGAGCCCTATATTTTATGGAAATAACTAAAAAAGATGTAGCCTTGGCCGCCAAACTTGCTAAAATGCAAGTGAGCGAACAAGAAGCCGCCATTTATCAAGAACAATTAGAAGCCCTATTTAAATGGGTGAAGGAACTTTCCGCCGTGAATACGGATTCGGTCAAATTGACCAACGTCAACCACTCGGCGCATATCCGCCGCGATGAACCCGTCAGCGACTTAGACCGTGCCGCCGCGCTGCGCCAGGAATTTGGCGCCTTGGAAGACGACTGTGCGAAAGTAAAGAAGGTGCTTTAATATGATGACCGCTTTGGAAATTGTAAACGCTGTTGAAACCGGGGCTAAGACCGCTGAACAAATTACCCGGGAATCCTTGGCTAAAATTGCCGAGTTGAACCCCAAAATTAACGCTTTGGTGGAAGTGTTTGAACAGGACGCCCTCGCGCAGGCCAAAGCCGTGGATGCTAAAAAAGCCCGCGGCGAAAAACTGGGCCCGCTGGCCGGGGTGCCCGTGGCGATTAAAGACAATATCCTTTACAAAGGCCACAAGGCTACCTGCTGTTCCAAAATGCTGGAAAATTATGTGGCTTCCTACACCGCTACGGTGGTGGAAAAGTTGTTGGCCGCGGACGCTGTAATTATCGGCCGTGCCAATATGGACGAATTTGCTATGGGCAGCAGCAACCAAACCTCCGTTTACGGCCCGGTTAAAAATCCGGTAAATTTGGAGTGCGTGCCCGGCGGTTCCTCCGGCGGTTCTGCCGCCGCGGTGGCCGCGGGTATGGTGCCTGTTGCTTTGGGTACTGATACGGGCGGTTCCGTGCGCCAACCGGCGGGTTTCTGCGGTGTTGTGGGTATTAAGCCCGGCTATGGCCGCATTTCTCGCTATGGCATTATTGCGTTTGCGTCCAGCGCCGACCAAGTGGGCGTACTGGCCCATACGGTGGCTGATTCGGCCCGCGTGCTGGAAGTGTTATCCGGCAAAGATGTGCACGATTCCACATCTTTGGATGCCGAAGTGCCCGCTTATGAGAAGTTGTTTACGGAGGGTTTAAAGGGCGTGAAAGTGGGTCTGCCCAAGGGCTTTTTGGACGGTTTAAATGCGGACATTAAAGAGAAAATGGACGCGGCCGCCAAACGCTTGCAGGAATTAGGCGCGGAGTTGGTGGAAGTGGAAGTGCCTCACGCCAAATACGCGGCGCCGTGCTACTATATTATTACCAGCGCGGAAGCCAGTTCTAACCTGGGCCGCTTTGACGGTATCCGCTACGGGTACGCCGATAAACAAGCCCAAGATTTAAACGCCTATTACGAAGGTTCCCGCAAACCCTTTGGCTTGGAAGTAAAAAAACGCATTATTATCGGCACTTACGCGCTGACCTCCGGCCGCTACGAGGAGTGCTTTGTAAAGGCTATGAAGGTGCGCGAACTTATCCGCGAGGATTTTAGAAAAGCGTTTGAAAAGGTGGATATCTTGCTGACTCCCACTTCGCCTACCACGGCCTTTAAACTGGGGGCGCACGACGAGGACCCGTTGGCCCTGTATCTGGCGGACCTGTACACCTGCCAGGGCAATATCGGCGGTTTGGCGGGCATCAGCGTGCCGTTTGGCAAGGATAAAAACGGCCTGCCTATCGGCGTGCAGTTCTACGGGCCGATTTTGCAGGAAGAAAAGATTTTAAACGCGGCGTATAACTTAGAGAAGGGATTATGATTGTTTCCGAATTTTCGTGCGGCGGCGTGATTTTGGACGGGCGGAAGGTATTACTCGTTCAAGTCAAAAATATGAAAGGCAAAAAGATTTGGACGTTCCCCAAAGGACACATTGAACAAGGGGAAACGCCACGTCAGGCCGCGCTGCGCGAAGTGCTGGAAGAAACGGGCTATAAGGCTGTTATCGTCCGGCCGATGATTCGGGTGAAGTACGCGTTTACTTTTCAGGGAAATTACGTCAAAAAGATGGTCCAATGGTATTTGATGAAGAAACTGGGGCGCATTGGCAAGCACGATGCGTCCGAGATTATTTCAATCCGTTGGGTATCTCTTTTAAAGGCGCGTGAATTGGTACAGTATCCGAGCGATATCCGCTTGGTGGATATGCTGCTGGCCAGTTTGCACATTGAGCCCTCCGAGGAGCCGGAAACCGAGGAATAGGGGCTGTTTTAGTTAAGTAACGGGCGGAACGCAAAACTTTTGTTTAGGTTTTGCGTTCCGCTTTTTTATGGTATAAAAATCCACCGGCTATGCCGGTGGTAGAAAAAAAGGTTTACCGGTGAGGACGACAGAAAAACTCCTTGTGCTAGAATTAAATT
>CAVKWQ010000094.1:0-3460 GCA_963660385.1 Muribaculaceae bacterium | reverse complement strand
CCGGAGTGCTAATATCCCTTATTTTCAAATCTTTTGTATTTTTGATAAGATTCCATACTTTGATAAATCTGGGGAAATAACAAAATGGGAAGAAATTACTTCTCTCAATTTAAAGAAATACATCAAACTTTCCCAAGATAGTATAGACTGTTTTTATCATACTCCAAATAAAACTTTAATTTGTGTGGCGCATATTTCTGCTCCCCAGCAGAATAAAATACATAATAGAGAGACTTATAAAGATTATTATTGCAATACACAATTTAACCTTACATTCTCAGCAAAGAACTTTGAGTTTGGGAAAGCCGTGATTTATAATGATTACGCAACATTTATTAATAAAATAGTATATGCTATCAAAAGCATATAAGTAAATTTTAGGAGTTTTTCATATGACAGAAATTACTTGCACTTATACCGGCGACGGGGAAACGGAACTCGTCCACGGGCCAACCGGAACCACGATTCAAACCGATTTGCCGCCCGATAACGGCGGAAAGGGCCGCCGCTTTTCGCCTACGGATTTATTGGCCTCGGCCTTTGCCGCTTGCACGCTTACGATTATGGGCAAAATGGCCGCCGCGCGCGGGGAAGATTTTAAGGGAGCGCATTTATCCATACAAAAAATTATGGCCGCCAACCCGCGCCGCGTGGGGGAGTTTGTTTTAAAACTCACGTTCCCCGCGCACTTTTCGCAAGAGCAAAAAAAGTTCTATCTCTCGGCGGTGAACGCTTGCCCCGTACACCAAACATTAAGCAAAGAAGTAAAGGTAACGGTGGAGGTTTTATAACCCAAAATTTCGCACCCAAAAAGGCGCCTAATCTGTTATGATACTCGTAGGAGGGGAATATGATTACAACAACCTTGGGAGAAAATTTGCAAACGGTCAGCGTGCTGGACGGAAAAAACGGTTCCGTGCGCACCGCGTATTTTGACCCGCGCGAGGATATGCAGCCCGGCGAAGTGTTGGCCAGCGCGTTGGGGGCGTGTATGCTTACGATGATTGGCTATGCCGCCCAAAAACGCGGCGAGGACGTAACGGGCACTACGCTGTCCGTCGCCCCGCAGTTTGGCGGTACGCCGCGGCGGGTGGTGTCGGTGGAGTTGGTGTTTACGTTTAAAACGGGTTTAACGGGCGAGCAAAAGAATTTTTACACGCACGTTGCCCAAACCTGCCCGGTGCATAACAGCCTGCGCGAAGACGTAGAATACAAAATAACCGTTAAATAATTTCATCCCGCACAAGCGTTGTGCGGGATTTTTCTGTCCTTTTGGGGCCCACGGCAACTAGGTCTTTTGGCCCTTTTGGTGTGGCCCTGCAAACCGATATAATATATATATGAACCGTTTTTCTATTGTGTGCAGTTTACTCTTGCTTACGGCCTTGCCCGTGCGCGCGCAGTTGTTCCGCGTACCGGGAAACGCCTTAAAACTCGCCAAAACCGGGTCAGAAATGACGTCTCTGCCCCGCCTAATGCCCGAACTTACCAAAAAGATTTTTGCCGCTTCCCGCAGCCGTTTTGCAGGCCCCGCCGAATTAATGGCGTGCGTGCCCAAGGGGCTTATTCAGGTGGCCCGGCCCGAATCGCCCACCGTGCTGGGAACGGGCTTTTTGTTTGAATCGCACGGGCAACTGTGGGCGGCAATGCCATACCACATTGGCGGAGCGAAAGGTCAAAAGCGCGTGGTGCGCGTGTGGAATAACGCGGGTTTGCAGGAATACCCGGTTACGATTGCCGTCAGCGGCAGTGCTGGGTGGAGCGCGCCAGATGTCTCTCTGGCCCCTTTGCCCAAAAGCGCGTTGGAAAACGGCGCAGAGCCCTTTTCCTTGGGCCCGGTGCAGACGAATACGCCCTCGTTTTCCTTTGGGTATGTGGCGGGGCCGTATGGGCGGCGCGACTTTTTGCCCGTCCGGCGCGATATTACCAATGTGGCGGGTTTCGGCGTGATTGGCCAGCGCAAAATCAAGCAAGATGAAGTAAAAACACCCTTTTTATTAAGCGGCTACTGTGGTTCGCCCGTGTTCCAAAAGCAGGGCGATAATTGGCGTGTGGTGGCGTTGCACTCCGGCGGATGTGCGATGCCGGGCAGCCGTGCGCAGAGTCATACCTATGCCGTCAATCTTTCGCAGGCGGTGCCGATGATGTTGGACCAATATATGCAGGCGGAAAAACTGCCCGCGCGCCCGCTGGTGTTCCGCGGGTGGGAAATTGGCCGTTTGACGTTAGAGGAGCGCGTGAAGAGTGTGGCCGTGTGGCGCGGGGAAAAGGCCGTTTTTACGCTGGATTTGCGCAATTATCCCCAACCGTACGAGGACGCTCACGCGGAACTGGCGTTTGCCGAGTTTGATTTGCAACCGGGCGATGTTTTGCGCTTTACCATATTAAACGAAAAGCGCAAACTCCGGGTGGTGGAGTTTACGCTTCCGTAAAGCGAAGAACTTTTTATTTGGCCGCTTTCTTTTTTAAGAGGGCGGCTATTTTTTTGGCATTTTTGCCACTTTTTAGTTGGAGCATTTTTAATATTTTTTCCAACTGTTCGGGGGTGGCTTGGGCGCCGTTTTCCAAAAGCAGTTGCACGCGCGCCGGGTCCAGCGTGGCGGCGGCATAGTACAGCGGGGGAAAGCCCGCATTGTCCGCCAAATTGGGGTTGGCCCCGCGTTTGATCATATAGGTAAGCAAATCGGCGCGGGCCTGCTCGGTTTCAAACGGTTGTGTAAGCGCCATAAGGAGCGCGGTGGCCCCCAAACGGGTTTGAGCGTTTAACTCGGCCTTGCGGAACACGAGGAGTTTTGCGGCTTCTGCCTGTCCGTCGCGCGCGGCGATGTAGAGCGGCGTCCAGCCGTCCGGCGTAGGGGCGTTGATATCAAAGCCTTGCTCTAACAAAAAATTGATAACGTCCTCATCTCCGCTAGATGCGGCGGCCTGTAAGGCGTTAAATTCCGTTTCGGTATATTGGCGTTCATCGTCGTTAAAATAGAGCGTATAAGCGGCGGGGGCGCCCTCTTCCAAGGCTTCTTTTACGGACAGTAAATCCCCGTAATACGCGGCGGTTACCAGGGCTTCACCCTGTTCTTTTTTAAGCGCGTGGTGATAGTCCACCGCCAGCCACACCACCAGGACGGTAATCAAAAGGATAGCGATTTTTTTCATAATTTTATTGTAGCAAAAATATGTTGCCTGCAAGGGGGCGGTGTGCGGGCCACACGCTGCGCGCCGCACCTTGCAGGCCGCCAGGGTGTCGTCATCCCGTAGTGTCTTTATACGGGATCTGTTGTTATTATATTAGAGGTCATCCTGAACTTGTTTCAGGATCTACCGATTGGGTTTTTTTGTCGTTGTCGTTTCGTCGTTTATTTTAAAGGGCTTGACCCGTTTTTTTTTTGATAAATTGGAGAGAGAACGCACTTGCCGTACCCGGATGTATCCGCCGTATAAAAACGCGTATAAAAGGCCGTTT
>CAVKWQ010000093.1:0-3710 GCA_963660385.1 Muribaculaceae bacterium | reverse complement strand
CTCCATCCCCTGGGCTTACACCCAGGGTTTATTGTGAGCAGTATTTCATAAAAAAGGCCGGCGGGTTGCTGCCCGCCGGCCTTTTTGCTGAAACTAAATTATTTTCTTTTTGTTGCTTTTTTTACCGTTTTTTTAGCGGCCGGTTTCTTGGCGGCGGCTTTTTTTACGGTTACTTTTTTAGCAGTCTTTTTAACAGCAACCTTTTTCACGGTTTTCTTAACAGCCGCTTTTTTAACGGCGGTTTTTTTGATTGCTGCCTTTTTGACGGCTACTTTCTTCACGGTTTTTTTTGCACAGGCTTTTTTGGCGCAGCCGGCTTTTTTGCAAACCTTTTTAACAGGTTTCTTGACTGCGGCCTTTTTAACGGCTACTTTTTTGGCGGCCGTTTTTTTTGCGGCGGCCTTCTTCACGGTTTTTTTAACAGCCATTTTTCTCTCCCGAGACAATTAGTTTTAACCTCATAAAAATAATAGCACAAATTATTTTAAATTGCAAACATTTTCTCGTCGTAAAATAATTTTTTCAAAAAAATCAAGTGCTTATTTTTTCATTTTTCCCGTCGGAGATTGCTTTTTCTGGCGCAAAATGCTATATACGCCCGTGCGCCCGCAAAGCGCCGTAAAAACAAACGCATTTAGCGTATTGCGGTACGCCAGCGAAATCGCCACCGCAGACAAAATTGCATACCAAGCGTGCGTGTGCTGTGCGTAAAATCCGCGCCATACGGCCGAGCAAACCGCATAAGCAATCAGCAAAATATAGCACCAATTGCACGCGTAAAAAAATTGCAAGGTGCGCTTTAAAGATTCCACTTTTAGCACGCGTAAAAGAAGCGGCAGCCCCACGCTTTTGCCTAGCGCAAACGCCACGCCCAATATGATACCCTCGGCGTAATGCCCGGTAAAAATCTGCCCGGCCCCGGGGGCTACCAAACTAAACACAAGCGCAAAAAAAGAGGTCATTTCTTCCCCCACAGCGCAAGCAACGCAGTTGCCGTTTTGACCTTGGAAACGCGCGCATAAGCAAGGCCGGAAAACCGCGTAATTTGCCGCGCCAATTCGTCCAATTTTTCAGGCGCGCCTTGCTTTAATTCAAGTTCCGCTTCCTTCATCAGCACGCGCCGCCCGCACACATAAATCACAAAATTATCCAGCGAAAGTTCGGCTTCCGCGCCGTTATACAAAACATCATACGAGGTCCGTTTATTGCGCAGCAAAAAAAGCGGTTTTAACTCCGTCAAAGGCAACTTGCCCCACTCTTTTTTATCCGCTAAAAACGATAATGCCTGCGCCCAATTTTTAACGCGCGGCATCGGCAAGGTTTCCTCGCGCCGAACGGCCCGGCCATTTTTTACTTCCGTGCGGGTTTTGAAGGTAGCTTCCCATTTTCCGTCGGTATTTCGCACGCGGAAAGCGATTTTATTCTGCTCCAAAAAATGATTGGGCGTATCCAAATAGGTATCGCAAATATGCAGGGCGCGGGGCTTTGCAAGGCGCGCCGCCAGGACTTGCCGCACCGCCGAGAGCACCTTAAAAAATGCGCGGGGAGAATTGGCGTCCCATTTAAATTCAGTTTCTATGTTTGGCATAAAATTAGTTTAGCAAAAAAGTATAATAAAAGTTAGGAGAACGCTTATGAAAAAATTACGCCAACCCACCTCTTTGCATTGTTTTGCCTGCGGGAAAAACAACCCGCTGGGCCTGAAATTGGAGTGGTTCAACGATTACGAAAACAAACAAATTGAAACCACTTTCACGCTGTCAGACGATTATTGTTCGTACCCCGGCACGGTACACGGCGGCATTATCGCCACGATTTTGGACGAAACCTCTGGCCGCGCGATTTTGCTAAATAATGACTTTAACCGTTTGATGGTTACGCTAAAAATGGAAGTAGTGTACAAGAAAAACACACCGACTAATACGCCGCTAAAAGCCGTGGGGCGCGTCCTGCGCGACGGTGGTTCCCGCGCGCAAGTGGAGGGCGAAATCCTCCTGCCGGACGGTACCGTTTCGGCCAAGTGCACGAGTATTTTATTTAAAATTCCACAGGCGGTAAAGGATAAATGGGGCCCGGAAGCCGACGAGTGGGCCCGCACTACGCCCAAAGTGGAAGAGTAATATTTTAGGAAAAGAGTTGAAGTTGCGTATTATTTTTGCTAAAATAATAATTGTCCTAGTTAAGGATAATTGATTTTTGGATCGGTAGCTTAGTTGGTAGAGCGCCTGCTTTACACGCAGGAGGTCAGGGGTTCAAGTCCCTTCCGGTCCACCATTTAAAACCCCACCCCAAAGGTGGGGATTTTTTTGTGTGTTATTTTATCTTTCTCCGACGAGAAATTCCTTATTGTTTTATTAGTCACCGTCTTAGAGTGCTATATCCTGGGCGGGAGAGCCAGATAATTCGCCCCAAGTTCTCCGACGGCAAAAATCGCGGGATCCACTTTTGGGCTTTACTTAAATTTTTGTTGAGAACACAGGTTCAAGTCCTGCGCGGTATCAAACTGTTTTAATAGATAATCTTAAAATAATCCAACACCGCTTTCATTTGGTCTTGGGCTGATAAACAAGTATCTATTAAACGTTCGTGGTTATGGGGCCACTCGTTCAGGCCTTTATAGTAGAACATCTTTATATGGTCCGTAATGATAAACGGCACAATGTTATTGCGCAGACACCCTTTGAACAAAATAAGCCGCCCGATACGGCCGTTCCCGTCTTGAAAGGGATGTATAGCTTCAAACTGATAATGGAAATCTAACAACTCTTCAAATGTGTGTTTATCTTTGCGGTTATACTTTGTAATCAGTTCTTTCATTTTGGCCGCTACGTGTTCCGGGCTCGTAGTGTTTTGTCCGCCGACCTCATTAGCTTGGCGTTTATAGTCTCCCACTGCAAACCACGCTTTACGACTGTCCGAAGTACCGTTTTTAAGCACACCATGTAACTCTTTAATGAAGCGTTCACTGGGCTTATAATTGGCATTTTCAATAATCATATCAATACACTTGAAATGATTAGCCGTTTCTACAATATCATCCACTTTGACCGCATTATCTTCCACCCCTATGGTATTTGTTTCAAAAATATAACGGGTTTGCTCGTGCGAAAGCTGGCTTCCCTCTATATGATTAGAATTATAAGTGAGGTCAATTTGTATTTTGTGATAAAAGCCACCGTGCTGTTTGGCTGCTTGCTCTGCCTTTAATACTTGTAGTACGGTATTAGCCACCTTGCTTGGTTTAGGTTTGCGGGTAGGCTTTATGGCATCTTCCGGGATATTCCAGGTCTTGCCTGTTAAAAACGCACCGGAGATACGCCCCAGTGTGCAGTAGTTCCGCACGCTGCGTTCCGATAATTTCCATTTTTTAGCCGCCTGTGCTACTGATATATATGCCATAAAGATCCTCCCTTACTAGTAGTATAATTCATTATCGGCAACGAATCAAGCATTATATTATAAATAAATTATTACATTTTGCCGATACAGGCACTATCCAATAAAATTTTGTCTCTGTGATTTTGGAGGCTAGGTGTACTCATACCGACGATTTTCTTCAAGCCCGCACCGGGCGTTTCTGGCACCACAATCTGCAAGCACAAGGGGATATTTGCAGGAGGTCAGGGGTTCAAGTCCTGTTTGAAGCACCATTTACAACCCCACCCCAAAGGTGGGGATTTTTTTGTGTGTTATTTTATCTTTCTCCGACG
>CAVKWQ010000092.1:0-3957 GCA_963660385.1 Muribaculaceae bacterium | reverse complement strand
GCCCCCTTAAATACTAAAATATATATATCTTAATATTAGGACTATATAAACATATATGAATAACACCCGCGAGGACGTACGCAACGTAGCCATTATCGCCCACGTTGACCACGGCAAGACCACGATTGTGGATTCCCTGTTAAAATTTGCCGGAGAATTTAAAGTAAAAGAAGACCAAGCCCAAGACACCGTTTTAGACTCTAACCCGCTTGAAAGAGAGCGCGGTATTACGATTTTGGCCAAGTGTACTTCTATCGGTTACAAAGGCCATACCATTAACATTGTAGATACCCCCGGCCACGCCGACTTCGGCAGCGAAGTGGAACGCGTATTGCGTATGGTGGACGGCGCTATCCTAATGGTGGACGCCGTGGAAGGCCCGATGCCGCAGACCCGCTTTGTATTGCGCAAGGCGTTGGCGCTAGGCTTAAAGCCGATTGTAGTGATTAACAAAATGGACCGCGAACACGTCCGCCCCAGCGAAGTAGTGGACGAAGTGTTTAACCTTTTTATGGAACTGGGCGCCACGGACGAACAGTTGGATTTTCCGATTATTTACGCCTCCGGCCGCGCCGGTTGGGCGAGCCTGAAAATGGAAGAAAAGGGCAAAGACATTGCCCCCATTTTGGATACGATTTTGTCCCACGTTCCCGCGCCGGAAGCAATGCCGGATGCGCCCCTGCAAATGCAGGTTACGATGTTGGATTACAACAATTTTTTGGGCCACGTCGGTATCGGCCGCATTTTGGCGGGCAATATCACCAAGGGCCAGCAAGTTACCCTTATTCACCCGGACGGCTCTACTACCAACGCCAAGGCCGCTAAAATTGAACGCTTTGTCGGTTTAGGCAAGGCCGAAGTGGAAAGCGCCACGGCGGGCGATATTGTTTCTATCGCCGGGTTGGAAGGCGTGGACGTGGGGGATACGATTTGCCGCCCCGACGCCTTAAAGCCGCTTCCGCCTTTGGCTATTGACGCGCCGACGATGTCTATGGACTTTATGGTCAACGACAGCCCGTTCTCCGGCCGCGAAGGTAAATTTGTTACCAGCCGCCACCTGAAAAACCGCTTGGAAAAAGAAGCCCAAACCAACGTGGGTTTGAAAGTGGAACAGTTGGAAGGCGAAGGCAAATTTAAAGTATATGGCCGCGGGGAACTGCACTTAACCATTTTAATTGAAAATATGCGCCGCGAAGGTTTTGAACTGGCCGTATCGTCCCCGGAAGTAATTTACAAGGAAGAAAACGGGCAGATTTTAGAGCCTATGGAATACTTGATTTTGGATATCAAGTCCGAATACCAAGGCGCGGTGTTTACCTCGTTGGGTACGCGCGCCGCGAAACTGGAAAATATGGTGGCGGAAGGCGAGGACCGCTTGCGCTTGGAATATTTGATTCCGTCCCGCGCGCTTATCGGCTTTAAAAACGAACTTTTAACCAATACCCGCGGTACGGGTATTATGCACCACAGTTTTAAGGGCTACTATCCCAAAGTGAACCTGCCGGACTTGCGCCGCAACGGGGTGTTAATCGCCAAGGAAGACGGCGAAACCACGCCCTATGCCTTGTACGCGCTGGAAAACAATGGCGAACTCTTTTTGGGCCCGGGCGTAAAGGTGTATGCGGGCGAAATCGTGGGGCAGAACTCCCGCTCCAACGACCTCGTGGTAAACCCCTGCAAGGCCAAACATTTAAGCAATATGCGCAGTAAAGCCAGCGACGAATCCTATGTGCTGACCCCGCCGCGCGTGATGAGTTTGGAACAGGCGGTGGAATACATTGCACCGGACGAACTGGTGGAAATTACGCCCCAATCCTTGCGTTTGAGAAAGAAAATCTTGTCGCACCTGTTGCGCAAACGCACGGAACGCGCCGAGGAAGAAGAAGCCTAATTGCGGCGTCTAAAAAAGCCACACCCCTTCCGGTGTGGCTCTTGTGTTATACTTATGAATCAAAAAGAACGTATGTTAGCCGGACTACCCTACCGCGCAAGCGATGCGCAGTTAAAGCGGGAATATTTGCAAAACAGGCAAAAGATTTATGATTATAATGCCTTGCGCCCCGAACAAACCGCACAGGCGCAGGAACTTTTAAAGGATATCCTGGGCAAATGCGGAAAAGAAGTGGTTGTTATGCCTCCTTTTCGGTGTGATTACGGCAAAAATATAGAAATAGCGGATAATGTTTTTATTAATTATAATTGCGTTATTTTGGATGTTTGCCGGGTTTCTATTGGGGCGCGGACCTTGTTGGGCCCCAATGTGTGCATTAGCGCGGCCGGGCACCCTATTCACCCGTTATCCCGCCGGAGCGGGTACGAGTACGGGGCCCCGGTTACTATTGGGGCAGATGTTTGGATTGGCGGCAATGTGGTCATTTTGCCCGGTGTAAAAATCGGCGCGGGTAGTGTGATTGGCGCCGGGAGCGTGGTGGTAAAGGATGTGCCCCCTAATGTGGTAGCGGTGGGCAATCCGTGCCGCGTGGTGCGCCCCATTACAGCGCGCGACCGGGACTATTATTTTAAAGATTATAAGTTTGATGTAACCGATTATTAAATAAAAATCGCCGCAAGCCTAAAAACTTGCGGCGGTTTAATCTTGTACTAAAAGTTAATGTTCAAACAGTTGGCCTAACTTGTCCAAAAAGCCTGTAAACAGCCCAGATTCCTTGGTTTGCACTACGCTGCCTGTTTGGCTTTGCTCGCGGTCCAAAGCGTGGCGGAGCAGGGATAACGCGCCCGTATAAGCCGGGTTATCCGCGGGGCAATCGGTTACCAAGTGGTCCACTATGCCTAAGCGTGCTTTTTTGGCGTTAAAAATGGTTTTGGCGGATTTAATTATCTGTTTGGTGGCTCCGCTTCCGCATAAAATCAAATTGGGTGCAGGGTGCTTTAAATGCAGGCAGAACGCCTGTAAAATTTCTTTGTTAATGCCGCGCAACATTTGGCTTTCGGCATCTTCTACCACCTCGTCCATAATTTCGTCCGCGCCCGGTTCGTAATCCTTCAAAATGTCTTGTGCGGTTTCCACATCGTTTTGCAATAGGTCAGCCACAAATTCCGCGCGGCGGTTTAATCCGTAGGGCAGTTCCAGACCGTCTAGCAAAATGCCTTTGTTGTATAACAAGGCGGAAACGGACTCTTCTCCTAGGTCCACAAGCAGGGCGCCGGAGCGTTTTTCGCCCTCGGTTACCAAGGTTTCGCCCAACGCCAGCGAGGACGGCAACAGCAGGTATTCCGGGCAGCGGCAGGTGGCCAATACATTGTTTAAATTGTTTAAGTGCGTTACCAGCGCGTAAGATAAAAAGGTGCCGATTTCTAGGGTAAAACCCGCCATCCCTTTGGGGTCCAAAATCCCAGTGTTTCCGTCAATCATATACGACTGGGGGAGGATATCCACCACCTCTAACGAGTCGCTTAAATTAATCGGCACGGAGTTGCGGATAGCCTCTTCTATTTCCCTGTCGCCAATAATGCGGTTGCGGGTATCAATGGATTTGAATCCGCTGGAACTCTTAAAGGATAGAAAATTGCCGCGCAGACCGACCACGACGGACGGCTCTCCGTTGATGTATTCGTTCATTTCCTCAAATACTTTGCTGACTCCTTCCTCGGCCCCGGCCATATCGCGCACAAACGCGCCGGAGAACGAGCGACAGGTCCGGCGCAGGACGTGGCGTATGCGCAGGGTGCGGGTGTCGTCGTCCAGCGAGGCCAAGGCGGCGGTAATGGTTGAGCCGTAGAAATCAAGCGATAAAATATTGCGGGGCATAGTAAATCCTTTATCCCATTTTATCAAATTTGGACCAATGTCAAATTTGTAGAGGGGGCGCGTTTTTGGTGCGTGTGAAAATTTGTTAAATCTCCGTCGGAGCAGTGGGAAATTTTGTCGTTATTAAATTAGCGGTCATTCTGAACTTGTTTCAGAATCTACCTTTTGGGTTGTTAAAAACAACTGCA
>CAVKWQ010000091.1:0-4127 GCA_963660385.1 Muribaculaceae bacterium | reverse complement strand
TACTTTTTAAGGGGCAATACCTCGTCAATCAGCCCATACTCCTTGGCCTCTTGCGCCGACATATAATAGTTGCGTTCGCTGTCGCGGCGGATTTTTTCTTTATCCTGCCCTGTGTGCTTGGCCAAAATATCCAACAAATGTTCTTTGTTGTCGCGCAATTCTTTGGATTCAATTTCAATATCCGTTACTTGGCCGGAAATACCGCCGCCCCAAATTAAGGGCTGGTGAATCATAATGCGCGCGTGCGGCAAGGCGTAGCGTTTGCCCTTGGAGCCGGCGGCCAACAAAACCGCACCGAAACTCATCGCCTGACCCATACAAATGGTGGTAATCGGGGCCTTGATAAATTGCATCGTGTCGTAAATGGCCAAACCCGCCGTTACCATACCGCCGGGGGAATTGATGTAGAGGTTAATTTCCCGGCTGGAATCGTCCGCGTCCAAATACAGCAGTTGGGCAATAATCATATTGGCGCTGGCGGTATCCACTTCGCCCTCGCGCCCGCCGACAAAGATAATACGGTCTTTGAGCAAGCGGGAAAAAATATCATAACCGACGTTTTTTTCAATAATGGTAGGTATAATCATATTGTATATTGTAGTATATTTCCCGGTCCGGCGGCCCATCATTTTATAGGTCTTAGGACCTAGGGGCCTAGGTCCCAAAAGGCCCTAGTTTTTTTGCGGTTTATTTACTATCTTATATATATAAGTAAAGAATCTTAGGAGGATTTATGAAAAAACTGTTCGTTTTACTCACCGCCCTAACGCTTTCCACCGCCGCTTTTGCCGCCAACGCTTCCAGCAACAGCGCGCTGATTGAGGAATCCGTTTCCACCGGGGCCCAAGCCGTAGGCGAAGGCGAAGTCAGCCAGCAGACCCTAAAAAACACCCAGCAGGCCTTGCAGTTGGGGTTGCTCATCTTTGATGCGCACCGCGATCTGAACCAAATGACCGAAACGGACAAAGCCATTGAAAAGGCTTTGGAAAAGGATATCCCGGCGGTCTTTAATAAAATCAAAACGACTTCGGACGAAGTAGCCGACGAAGTGGAACCGCTTTTAAGCAAATTAAGCGGCTTGTTAATTTCTAACCAGCCGGCCTACCCCAAAACGGCGGTTGATGCGGACACGGCCACTTTTATCACGTTCATTACGGCCATTACGTACACCAACAAGAAAGGCCTGTTAAATGAAACGGCCACCACCGTCCTTAGTGGCGAATTAAATGCCATTATCTTGCAAGGTCTTGACCAAGAGGGAGAATAATCCCCCCCTTTTTATAAAAAGCCCCGCCCCTAACGGCGGGGCTTTTTAAGTGCCAAAAGACCCAAGCGAATATAGGCCTTTTTTCTGATAGGTCCTAGGTCCAAAGGCCCTTTACCCTTAATAAGAAAACAGATAGACTACAAGTAAGGAAGTAAGCCGTAAAATCAATCTAAAAGCCGTACCTGTTAAAGGAGACAGTATGAAAATGAAAAGTTTCAAATGGATGTTAGCCACGTTGTTAGCCGTTGCCGTCTGTACGCCGCTTATGGCGCAGAGCAACAAGAATTTGGGTGCAGCCTTGCAACGCCAAATCCAACAGCAAAGTAAAAAACATAAAGCCGAAAAATGTATGTGGTGCGGAAATGAAATCACCGCTGATTCCGGCAGATGCCCGGCGGACCCGGATGTGTATTGCACGCCCGGCCCGAAGTCTAACCAACCGACCTGCTACCGCTGTGGGAAGAAATTTACGGAGGGGCAAAAATGCTCCGCGACGCAAAACCACCGCTTCTGCGGAGCGAGTTATCACCAAGCAGAGGCTATCCAAAGAGCGCATAACTACACGCCCAAACAAGCCAAAGCACAAGAAAACCGTTGCCCCAAATGCGGCGAAGAATACGATTTTGACGTAATTTACCACGGGATGCAACACCGCTGTGAGGCTGAAAACAACGAGCCTGCCAAAACGCAACTCACCCAAGAACAACAGGCCGCCTATAAAGCCAGTATGAAGGCCTTAGGCGTATCCGAAATCTGCAAATTGGACCCGTATTTGGTTCACTATGCGGAATCCTTGTTGCAGAAAGACCGCGACGACCACAACGGTTACCCGGAACATACTTTTGAATATTACTACCAGCAACTGGAAGCCGAACGCAATGCTCCGGCCCCGGAAAAACCCGAAATCAGATGCCGCTGGTGCGGTAATGTAATCACCACCGATTCCGGCAGATGCCCGGCGGACCCGGACGTGAACTGCTCCCCGGCCCCGGAAACGGGCAGTGCCGTAGGCGTCCAACCCAACACGGGCAAAACGACGAAGGTGTCCACCACCCAAGACGATAACTATTGCCCCAAATGCGGAGAAAAATACGATATTGACGTACGCTACCACGGGGTACAACACCGTTGCGACAAAACCGAAAAACCGGTAAAATATCACCCCGCAGAAAAATAATTTAAGCAGTTTATAAGGTAAATCCCCGGGCACCAAACCCGGGGGTTTTTTGTGGGATTATTTTTGCAGTAGGTTATGGACAATAAAAAAAGTGCCAAACTTGGTACAAAAGCCTCTTTCATTGTCATATCTTTGGCAAACCGCTAGGGGTTTCCAGCAAAAAACTTCATCCTGACGCGGTCCTCTTAACAGTTAAATCACCACAAAAAAACGGCCCAAGTAAACACTCAGGCCGTTAATACTTTACACTAAATACTGCTTAATCCCACCCGGGGTCAAAATCATAATCCCAATCCGGGTAATCATCATAGTCCGGGTAGTTATCCCACGCGTCTTCATCCCAGCCGTTGCAAGAGGCATCATCGCGGCCGCAGTCACCTCTGTCATCGTCCCCTTCATAATTACCGCTACCAGACGCACCACTAGAACGAACACAAACTTGGTGATAAGTAGAGTAGGAATATCCTGCCGGGCAGTTGCAAGTGCAATTATCCGGGTCCCAAGTGCCTGGGAACGTGCCTTTCACTCCCGTGGGGCCCACCCCTGTTTGGCAAGCCTGAATATCATATTCGGCAACACCAACCGTAGAACATTTACTCCGCACGCACTCGTGAGTGGTGGGAGACATCCAACTACCGTCCGGGCACATACACAAGCAACTATTCTTATACCAGGTACCCCCGCCTTTTACACAATTTGCAACCACTTCGGCAGCATCATATTTCCAAATATTCCAACAACCGCCTTCACATTCCTTATACGTTTCGTTCCAAGTAGAACCTTGCTGACAATTACAGGAACACGTATTTTCATTCCAAGTTCCTGTAAATCCTTCGTGTCCCCCTCTTTCACAATTTTCTTGGGCAGTCGGGTCAGTTTCACAAGAAGTCTTTTCAATGCACGCGCCTTCCTCATCCATAGTAGTACCTGCCGGGCAGGTGCAGGAGCAAGTATCTGTACTCCAAACGCCCTTTTTCCAATTAGGATTATGTGCCCCCGCTTCACAACTTTGCGCACGGTATAAAACATCATCAGAGGTCATATCGCAAACTAATGTACAAGTGCCCGTCCAATCCCCCATTACCCAAGCGCCATTTTTGCATACGGGACTGCGCGTTTGGGTGCCGCTGTACCCCGCTTCACACGCCTTTGTTTCGGCGGCAGGTTTGGGAGTGCAACCCGAAGTATTCCACGCGCTGTATTCCCATTGGCCATTAGAGGTATTACAGGTGGCCGAACGCGTTTCCGTTCCGCACCCACTTGTGCAACTGCGGGAAACTACCTTTGCGGAAGTACAGTCATAAGTAGGGGCGGGCGTGTCTGGAACAGTTTCCGCGCACTCCGCGCCGCTCGTGTAGTCCGCCTTCGCAGTAAGTTCACTGCACAAAGGATAATTTTTATTCAGTTTCGCGCATTGTTCCGCGCTATCACAGCACAGACGGCCGTCTCGGTAAGACGGCATCTTCAAAGTGTAGCCGTATTTACCCGTGCTCGCCGCTTCTATACCCGTGTTCTTTAACGTATAATTAAAGTTCTTGGTATTTAACGAGGCCAAATTGACCGTAGCCGCGTCCGTGGTGTAGGTTTTATCCAAGGCGCAGCGTTTTTCCTGTTCGGTTCTGACGGCCGCCATCATTTCTTCGGCTTCCGTCGTTTTGCGCGTTTCTATCACTTTACTGAATT
>CAVKWQ010000090.1:0-4290 GCA_963660385.1 Muribaculaceae bacterium | reverse complement strand
TTATAAAAATAAAAGTCATACTGGAAGGTTTCTGTCCAGTATCCGTTGTTTTCCTCTTTTTTATTAACGACAGATCCTGGACTACAACTTTCCAGGATGACGACAACTACACGACAAAAGACAAACTACTCAATCGGTAGATTCTGAACTAAATTCAGGATGACCTCTTTTTTTATAAAGTCGTCATCCCCAAGTGTCTGCCGGCGCGGATTGTTCGGGGATCTGTTGTTATTCATAAAGGGACACCTTGTCTTGGTGCTCCGCAAAATATAAACTTCTGCCCCGCTTTTCCCCTCGTAAATTTGTTACAATTAGGTATGGCGCAAATTATCCATTTTGACGAAATTGATTCCACCAATACCTATTTAAAAAATAATTGCCCGCACCTGGCGGACGGAACCGTCGTTTGCGCCGACAGACAAACCGCCGGACGCGGCCGTTTTGACCGCAAATGGATTTCCCAAGACGGCGGGCTGTATTTCTCCGTATTGGTAAAACCGCAAAAAACCGATTTTTTACCTAATTTTACGCAACTGATGGCGGTATGCGTTTGCACCGCCGCCGAACAACTGGGCGCCAAGGCGTGGCTCAAATGGCCCAACGACGTCCTGTCCGAAGGGAAAAAACTCTGCGGCATTTTAAGCGAAGCCGTGGTAACCTCTTCGGGCATTTCGGGGGTGGTTATCGGCGTGGGCGTAAACGTCGCGCAGGAAAATTTAGCGCACGTCGGCCAGCCCGCCATTTCCTTAAAGGAACTTGGCGTAAATATTACCAAACAAGATTTTTTGCAAAAAGTATTAACGCTTTTTTGGCGGGATTACCCCGCCGTAGCGCAAAGCGGATTTATTGTAATCCGCCAAGCCTACGAAGAACGATTTCCGTACATTGGTAAACAAATATCCGTTAAAAACGGCGCAGCGCCCGTCAGCGGAACGGTAAAAGGTGTGTCCCCACGCGGAACGCTCCTTTTAAACACCGCCCAAGGCCCGGAAGAAATATATATAGGAGACCTTATTGTATGAGTGCAGATAGTTTGTTGATGCAATCCGTCAACATTACCGTAATTGGTATGTTGGTCGTTTTGGCGTTTCTCACCCTGCTGGTCGGCATTGTTAAAATGCTGGGCTGGCTGGTGCAAAAAATGGAAAAGTATTTTCCGCAAACCGCAGCCGCTGCGGCTGATAATGCTTTAATCGCTGTGGCCATTGCCGCCGCAAAGAGATTTCAAACTAAATAATTTAGGGGACTTATTATGAAAAAAGTAAACTTTATGCTCACCGCGTTCCGCGACGGCTTTCAGTCCGTCTATGGGGCGCGCGTACTGACCAAGGACTTCTTGCCCGCGGTGGAAGCCGCCAAGCACGCCGGTATTAACCATATGGAATTCGGCGGCGGGGCGCGCTTTCAGGCGTTGTTCTTTTACTGCAACGAAAACGCCTTTGATATGATGGACTCCTTCCGCAAAGTGGCCGGGCCGGATGCCAACCTGCAAACCCTCGCCCGCGGCGTAAACGTGGTAGGTTTGGAAAGCCAATCCTCCGACGTGATTAACGCCCACGCCAAATTGTTCAAAAAACACGGAACCACCACTATCCGCAACTTTGATGCGTTAAATGACGTAAACAACCTTATTTACTCCGGTAAATGTATTCATAATGCGGGCCTTAAACACGAAGTTACCGTAACGATGATGTCCTTGGCTCCGGGTTGGGACCACACGGGCAAAATCCACACCGAAGAATTTTACGAAAAAATCCTCCGCCAAATTTTGGATTCCGGCGTTCCGTTTGACTCCGTCTGCTTCAAAGACGCTTCCGGCACGTCCACCCCGGCGACCGTCGGCAAAACGATTGCTATGGCCCGCAAACTCCTGCCCCAAGGCACCAGAATTGCGTTCCACACGCACGAAACCGCGGGCAACGCCATTGCCTGCTGCTTGGAAGCCATCCACGCGGGTGCGGACCAGTTGGACCTCTCTATGCAGCCCGTTTCCGGCGGTACTTGCCAGCCCGATATTTTGACGATGTGGCACGCCTTGCGCGGCACCGATTACACCTTGGACATTGACCCGCAGAAAATCCGCGAGGCCGAAAATGTGTTCCAAGATTGTATGAGCAAATACTTCTTGCCGCCCGAAGCCACCAAGGTCAACCCGATTATTCCGTTCTCCCCGCTGCCCGGCGGCGCGTTGACGGCCAATACCCAAATGATGCGCGACAACGGTACCTTTGACAAATTCCCCGAAGTGGTCAAAGCGATGGGCGAATGCGTAAAGTTGGGCGGTTTCGGTACGTCCGTTACCCCCGTTTCCCAATTCTATTTCCAACAGGCTTACAGCAACGTAATGTTCGGCCCCTGGAAGAAAATTACCCCCGGCTATGGCAAAATGGTTTTGGGCTACTTCGGCAAAACCCCGGTAGAACCCGATCCGGCCGTAGTAAAGGAAGCCAGCGAACAGTTGGGCTTGCAGCCCACCACCAAAACGCCGCTTGAAATTAACGACGCGGACCCCAAGAAAGGGTTAAAAGTGGCGGAAGCCAAACTGAGAGAAGCGGGCTTGCCCGTTACGGAAGAAAACGTCTTTATCGTGGCCACCTGCGCCGACAAAGGCATTATGTATTTGAAGGGCGAAGCCAAAGTGAACGGTATCCGCTGGGCCAAAGATGTAAAGCCCGCCGCCGCCAAAGAAAACGGCGCTGTAAAGGTAACTGTAAACGGTCAGGCCTATGAAGTCGTCTTTGACGGCAACGACGCCGTAGTAAACGGTAAACGCTATGCGGTATCCACCGCCGCCTCGGACGCCAAGGCTCCCGAAAAAGCCGCTTCCACCGGCGCTGGCGCGGAAGTGAAATCTCCGCTTCCGGGCGCGGTATTGCGCTTGTCCGTAAAAGACGGCGACCGCGTGAGCGAAGGCCAAGAAATCTTGGTGCTGGAAGCAATGAAGATGGAAACCCCGGTTTCCGCTCCGGCCTCCGGCGTCATCCACTTGGCTGTAAAACAAGGCGACCAGGTGCAGACCGGCCACAAATTGGCCGATATTAAATAAGAGGCTACCCTATGGATATCTTGCAAGCATTAAACCAAATCTGGCAAACCACGGGGATTTACGCTATCTCCTGGCAGCAACTGACGATGATTGCCGTCTGCTGCTTTCTGCTGTGGCTGGGGATTAAAAAGCAGTTTGAACCGCTTTTGCTCGTCCCGATTGCCTTCGGCGGTCTGTTGGCCAATATTCCTATGCCCCCCGGCGAAGCCATCGCCGGGCCGGCCGGGTTCTTGGGTATTGTGTTCAACTTCGGTATTAATTCCGGGCTCTTCCCGCTGTTTATCTTTATGGCGGTAGGCGCAATGACGGACTTCGGCCCGTTAATCGCTAACCCGAAAATGGCCCTCTTGGGCGGTGCGGCGCAGTTTGGTATCTTCGCCACGCTTATCGGCGCGGTGGCGTTAAGTTACATCCACATCGGCGATAGCCAACTGTTCGCCTTCGGCCTGAAAGAAGCAGCCTCTATCGGTATTATCGGCGGGGCGGACGGCCCGACGTCTATTTACCTTACCACGCGCTTGGCGCCCGATTTGCTGGGTGCTATTGCCGTGGCGGCGTATTCGTATATGGCGTTAGTGCCGATTATCCAGCCGCCCATTATGAAACTGCTCACCACCAAGGAAGAACGCACAATCCGTATGGAACAGTTGCGCCCGGTGTCTAAACGGGAAAAAATCCTGTTCCCGCTCGTAATTCTTTTGATGTGCGCGCTGTTGTTGCCCTCGGCCGCTCCGCTTATCGGCGCGTTGACCTTTGGCAACTTGGTAAAGGAATCCGGCGTAGCGGAACGCTTATCCAAGACCCTGCAAAACGAATTTTGCAACATCGTTACCATTTTGCTGGGCTTGTCCGTAGGTTCCAAACTGCAATCGGATAAATTCCTTACCACGGAAACCTTGGGTATTTTGGTGTTGGGTATTATCGCCTTCTCCGTAGCCACGGCTTCGGGTGTGTTGTTGGCGAAACTGATGAACTGTTTCAGCAAAACCAAAATCAACCCGCTTATCGGTTCCGCCGGCGTTTCCGCCGTGCCGATGGCGGCCCGTGTTTCCAACAAAGTCGGTTTGGAATACGATAAAACCAACTACCTGCTGATGCACGCAATGGGCCCGAACGTGGCTGGCGTAATTGGCAGTGCGGTAGCGGCAGGCGTGCTCCTGGCGTTGCTGGGCAAATAAGTTTTAGGCACATGAAACTCCCCGGGCTCACGCCCGGGGTTTCTTTTCATCCGAACAATTCCATTG
>CAVKWQ010000089.1:0-4359 GCA_963660385.1 Muribaculaceae bacterium | reverse complement strand
CGGGGAACGATATCCCGCAGCCGACATCTTCGCACGTTAATACAGGTGCGGCACTCAGCAACTGCACGTTAAAATGGGAAGAGCGCGTAACGAGCGACAACCAAAAGGTAAAACTTTTGGCTCTTACAAATTGCGGAGGAACTACTACCCCGTCCACAGACGATTGCTCTAACGCAACTTATAAAGCCAGCCACAAGAGCGAGTGCTGTCCGTCTGCCCTTAAAACCGATACGGTGTGCTGGACGAGTAAACAAGAGACGGTGGCCGGGCCTGTCCCGGATGTCTGTTCTTGTAAGCCGTGTGCGCAAGCCGCGCTCCCGATGGACGAAAATATACAGGCGCAAATGTGCCAGTATGGGGGAAATCCCTGCCATTGTATTATTACTTGGTATGTTTCCGGGGGATTTAATGCCGATTTGGGTTTAAGTGGCTCATCCAGCAACTCTTGTAGTGTCGCCAGGTGGCAGAGTTGCAAAACAACTTACACCAAAAACGGTTGGTAAAAGTTTTTTCTGCACATAAAAACGCCCCGGGAAAGGTACAACTCCCGGGGCGGTGTTTTTTTACCTAAAACGTAAATTAGTTAGTGCCCGTACTGCCAAAGCCGCCTGTTCCGCGGGTAGTGTCCGATAGTTCGGCGGCTTCTTCAAACGACGGGTACAGCGTGGGTAAAACCACCAACTGCGCCACCTTTTGCCCGGCTTCAAAGACAAATTCGCTGTCGTTTAAGTTGTACATACACACCAGCAGTTCGCCGCGGTACGGCGCATCTACGAGCCCGGCCATAGCCTTAATGCCCTTGCTTTCTACCGAACTTTTGCCCCAGATAATGCCCGAGGTGTTTTCCGGCAGTTCCACGGCAATCCCGGTGCGAACCTTCACCACCGTGTGCGCGGGCAAAACCGTGCGTTCCAGTGCGAATAAATCCGCGCCCGAATCCGTCGCGTGCGCGCGGTGCGGAAGCAATGCGCGCGGGTCCAACTTTTTGGCTTTAATAATAGGTTGTTGCATATTAGTTCATCAATTTTTCAATTTGTGTAAGCGCGTTTTGCGCGTAAATGCGTACGTTTTCATCGCCCGCCTGTGCAAGCACCTTTAATTGCGGAATTAAACTCTTTAAAAGCCCGGTGTCAAAGGCTCTGTCCGACGTGTAGGTAAACGCGTCCGGGTTGGATAATACGCCCGCCATATACGCGGCGGCGCGGGCGGCGTTGATACGCTCGTTCTTATTGGCGCTTAACAGTCCTTGGCGGACGGTATCCACGGCGTTGCCCGTCATAAACCCGAGCGCCAGCGCATAGGTGGCCGAAGCGGGGGAATTGTAATCGCGGCGGAGTTCTTTGGCGGTGGCGGCCAAGGTGTAATCCCGGTTTTTGGCAAGCCCGGTGGCGATTTGGCTCTGCACCGCGGGCACGGTTTCCGTCTTGGCCATTTTCAAAAGTTGCTTGGTGGCGCCTTCGCTGTGCAGGGTGGCCAGCCAAGCGGCGGCCGCGGCGCGCGTGGTGTCGTCCGCCGAGGCAGAAGCCTGCTTTAAATATTTCAGTTGCACTTTGGCGTCGTCCGTCAGTACGTTTAAAGAGCGTACCGCAAAGGCCGGGTCGTAGGCGTACAGGCGCACGATATCCAGCGCATAGTTTTGGTCGTTGGGGTTGATAATGCCATAAGCCCCGGCGGCGTACGCGCGCAAGACCAGGTCCTTGCTTTGCAGGGCGTTTTGCAAAACGGGGGTTAATTCCTCATACACCGCGCCCATCGCCGTAATAATAACGGCGGCAAAGGTTTGTTTGAGCGCGTCGTCGTTTTTCAACACCAAGTTAAAAAGGGCTGGTTCCTGCGCTTTGGCGGGCGGATTTTTGACCAAACTGGCCCCGGCGGCAAAAACGGTGTCCGGGTCTTTGGACGAGCGGAAAAGTTGCAATACGCGCTGGTTTTCCGCCGCGGTGCGGTTATTTTTTTGCAAGAGCGGCAGGGCCTGTTGCAAGGAGTTTTGGGCCGAAGCCGATAAGGCGGCGCATAAAAGGGCCGCTAGTAAAAGGTGTTTTTTCATATTGTTATTATACCATTATATACGCGCGCGCCGGACCATAAAAAACCCCAGGCGCGGGGCCCGGGGAAAGGAGGAGGAGAAAAAATTAATTTGCGGCAAAGGCTTCTATCAGGCGTTCGGCGTTTTCGCCGCCTTTAAAGCGGTTCTTTTCTTTATTGGCGTAAAAGCGCAAGTTGTCCGCTTCTTTCAGCACGACAATCTTCGTTCCGCCCAGCGCCAGCAAAAAGCGCAGATTGGTTTGATTTTTCATAGTTACCCCACAAGTTCATTATTCTTATACATTAATAGAATACTTGTTTCTTTGGACGCAAACAAGGGTCTTTGGACCCAATAAAAATTAGGCCCCGGCCTAGGGGATATGGTAAAATACCCCTATGAAAAAATTATTTCTTTTGTTGGTCTGCCTGCTTTGCGCAGGCGTTTGTTGGGCGGAGGACTCCCGCCTGATTATCAACCCCGGGCGCGAAACCTTTGTGTATTTCCCGTCCGAAATTATGGGTTCTGATTATACCCTTACCGTTTTTCTGCCCGAAGAATTTGTGCCGCTTTCCAAGCGTTACCCCGTGGTGTATTTGTTTGGCCCCGGCCCCAAGCAGGCCGAAGCCGGCCACGCCTTGGCCGCCAAGGAACAGGTGCTGGCGGTGGCGGTAAATTTTGAAGAGGAAGATTATAAAGATGCGGACAAAATCGTACGCTTTTTGGCGCGCGAGTTGGTGCCGTATATTGATACCAATTATTTAACGCTGGCCGCGCCCAACCGCCGCGTGCTGGCCGTGCAAGGGGACGAAGCCGCCAAGGTGGCCAAGGAACTTTTTTATAAGCCTAATTTGTTTGGTGCGCTGGCGCTTTTTTCGCCCGGGGCCGAAGCGGGGAACTGGGGTGAATTTACTCCGTCCGCGCGCGTTTTTGTAGCGGGGAACCAAAGCGAACTGGCCGCGGCGCAAGCGTCTTTGGAGCGGAATAAAAAAGCCTACGGGCGTGATTTTGCGCTCTCGTACCGGGGGGATAATAAAGATTGGTTTAGCGCGTTGCCGCTTGGGTATTTGCTTTCTGCCCCTAGTAAAGCCGCTTTAAAGCGTTTAGAGGCCCGCGTGTCGGTCGCTAAATTAGTGCCGGGCGGTACGGTTGACCTGCGCGTAAAGGCGCGTTTAAAGGGCGGTTTTGTGTTTGATTATGTGCCGCCTGTGGTGCGGTTTAGTCCGCCTTATTTAACCTGGAACGCAGGGCTTGGCACCCTGGAAATGCTGCCCGGGGCGGAGAGCGGAAGCGTAAAAATACAGGGCGGTGTGGATAAAATCACGTTTTCCACAAAAATTACGCTTAAAAAACAATAAAAATACCCGAAAAAGGGCTTTTTATGCAAAAAAAAGTAAACTTGTCAACAGTTTTTTGAAAAAGTTTAAAAAATAAGCAAAAGGGGGCGTTTTTCAAATCCCCGACGGGGAAAATCGGTTTTTTTATTTTATTCCCCTATACAAAGGGTAAGTTATCCACAGAAAAACGGACTTATCCACAAGGTGTGAAAACCGCGCGCACCCGGAACCCGAAAAAAGGCCCTTTTGGGGGGATAAGTGTAGAGTAGCGGGGAAGTTATCCACAGGTTATCCACAGCGTGTGGATAACGCGTGTGAAAATAAAAATTATCCGCGCCGGGCGCGCTTTTGCTATAATCAAAACAGGAGGATTTTTATATGAAATTAAGAACCTTTTTATTATTCTTATGTTCTGCGGCCTTGTTTGCGTGCGCGTCATCCCAAAAGAACGACGAGGATATTCCGCGTCCCGCCAAGCGCGACCCGGTGATTGACGAGCAAGCCAAAAAGAACGAAAAACTCTATAACCAGAGCGAAGCCCGTATGGCTAAAACCCTGCGCCTGCCGGCGATTACTTACGAATTTGACTCTATCCGCCCGCCGGAATACGCCTATCCTTTTTTGGATAAGGTAGCCAATGTGATGAAGGACAAACCGTCCCTTCATTTGATTGTGGAAGGCCATACCGACGTGTTGGGTACGGCGGAATACAACTACTGGCTGGGGGCTTCCCGCGCCGCGGCGATGAAGGCGTATTTGGTAAGCCGCGGGGTAAATGCGGAGCGCATCCGTATTCACTCCTACGGCAAGGATAGACCGCTCACGCTGGATAATTCCAGCGATGGACGGAGAACCAACCGCCGGGTGGAATTTTCGTTCACCACCCGCCAATGGAATTCCATTTATTAGTAAGTTAAGTTTTTTCTAGTTTTTCACCCCGGAGGATTTCTTTTCCCCCGGGGTTTTTGTTGTTATTAAATAAAGCGGTCATCCTGAACT
>CAVKWQ010000088.1:0-4414 GCA_963660385.1 Muribaculaceae bacterium | reverse complement strand
TTTATTATGCCCGCGGCGATGAACAATTAGCCTGCTATTATGATAACGCAGAGGGCGAAAAGTGGTGCCAAATTTTTACCGGAAAAACCGAAGCCCCGTATTATTTTTAACAGGCGTTTAAAAAATCCCCGGTTTTGGCCGGGGATTTTTTATGCCCGAAAAATGCGCAGGAACTTAAAAATTGGTATCATATACCTATATTGTATTTTGGAGAAACCCAAATATGGCAAAAAACGACCTGACAACCAGAAACCTGATGTTAGACAGTTTGAAGCAATATGCTAAAAACCGGATTTCCTTTAATCTGATCCGGGAGCATGACGCCAAGAACGAAATTCCGTTAGACATTTTGAAAGAGATGTACGACCACGATGTGCTGGGCGTGCATCTTTTGCTTATTCCCGAAGAATACGGCGGGCTCGGCGGACAAACCACCGAAATCTACCGCGTGTGCGAACAGTTAGCCCGCATTGACTTGGGCATCGCCACGGGCGTATTCGCCACCTTCCTGGGCAGCGACCCGATTAACGTCGGCGGTACCCCGGAACAAAAAGCCAAATGGTTCAAAAAAATTGCGCAGGAAAATAAACTGGTGGCCTACGGTGCTACCGAAGCCGATGCCGGCTCCGACCTCGTTTCCTTGCGTACCCGCGCCGAACACGTTATTAAAGACGGCAAAGTGGTGGGTTACAAAATTACCGGCAGCAAGATGTGGATTTCCAACGGCGGCGTGGCTGATATTTACACGGTCCTCGCGCTGGCTCCGGGCGGCCCGAGTTGGTTTATCGTAGAAAGAGGCACCCCGGGTTTTACCCAGGACGTGCACGAAGACAAGCACGGTATCCGCTTGTCCAACACGGCGGGCTTGGCGTTTGACGACGTCTATGTGCCGGCTGAAAATTTAATCGGCCTGAAAGAAGGCCAAGGCTTCCTGCAAGCGCAGGCTGTATTCGGTTATACGCGCTTAATGGTAGCGGCGTTTGGTTTGGGCGGCGGCGAAGAAGCCGTAGAAACGGCCTTGCAGTATGCCCAGCAGCGCATCCAGGCGGGCGGCCCGTTGGCCCAAAAGCAGGGTTTTATGCTGAAACTCATCACCCCGCATTATGTCCGCTTTGAAGCCGCTCGCGCTTATATTGACTGGACGGCCAAACAGTTGGAAGTAAACAACCACGGTTTAGCCACCGAGGGCGCTATCGCCAAATTGTATGCCACCGAATCGGGCAACAAGGCGGCCGAAGATTCTATCCAGGCTATGGGCGGCTTCGGCTACACCAAAGAATTTGCGGTAGAGAAAATCAAACGCGACGTAAAGATTACCTGCATTTACGAAGGTACCAGCGAAGTGTTGGAAATGACGATTTTCCGCGGACGCTGGCAGGAACATTTAAAGAGCCGCGGCCAGTATTATTTGAACCAAGCCGCCGAGTTTGACGCTATCCACGCGCAGAACCCCAATGTGGGAGCCGACAGCGTGGCCTTGGGTTTTAGAGCGTTGGCCCGCGTGCTGGACGATTGCCGTATGAACAAACTTACGCGCCACCAGTACGTAACCTTTATGTTGGGCGACTTGATTAGCGAAATGGAAGTAGCCGCCGTGTTTACGCGCCAATGCGCCAACAAGGTAGTAACCGAAGGCAGCCGCTTTGATATCAACACGCTTAGCACTATGGCCCGCGTAAACGCCCGCCAGAGCGCGTTCAAAACCGCTACGGACGGTATGCGCCTTATCTTGGGCACTTGCCCGGCGCACAACGCGGCTGAACTCAGCCAAGCCGTCAACTTGGTGGGCATTGAAGAAAAAATGCTCGGCCTGATTGACGATATGGACGTAGTGTCCGCTAAACTCAGAGAAGTTTTCAAAAAATAGGATACTTATGAATATCATTGTTTGCATTAAACAAGTTCCCGATTCCACCCAAGTAAAGGTGGACCCGAAGACCGGTACGCTCATCCGTGCGGGCGTTCCCAGCATTTTAAATCCGTACGACCACTACGCTTTGGAAAAAGCCTTGGCCATTAAAGCCAAAACGGGCGCCAAAGTAACCGTGCTTTCTATGGGCCCGCAACAGGCCACGGCGGTATTGCGCTTGGCGCTTGCATTGGGCGCGGACGAAGGCGTTTTGCTGTCCAGCCGTGCGTTTGCCGGGTCGGACACTTGGGCGACCTCTTATGCGCTCGCTATGGCGGTGCGCCATATCGGCCAGTACGATTTGATTCTCTGCGGCCAGATGGCCATTGACGGTGATACCGCCCAAACGGGCCCCGGTATTGCCTTCCATTTGGGTATCCCGCAAATTACGTTCTGCGAAAGCATTGACGCGAGCGGTAACCAAATTGTCGTCAAAAAACTGATTGAGGGCGGCCACCAAATTTTGGAAGCCGACCTGCCGGCCTTGGTTACGATGACGATGCCGCACGACTATGTGGCGAAATATCCTTCCTTTATGGCCGCGCACAAAGCGCAGGATAAAGTGATTCACGTTTGGACGGAAAAAGACGTAAACGCCGATCCGCACAAATTGGGCTTGGAAGGCTCTCCGACCCGCGTGGACCGCATCTTCCCGCCGCCAGCCAGACAGAAAGGCGAAATGTTCTCCGGTTCTGCCGTGGAACTTGCCGATAAGTTTGTAGAGATTTTGAAAAAGGAGAGTGTAATCAAATGATTCAAATTTCGGAAAAATGCGTAGGCTGCGGCAAATGCGTAGCCACCTGCCCTTTTGGGGCGCTCTCCTTGGTAAACCGCAAAGCGGTAGCCAACAACGCCTGCACGATGTGCGGCGCGTGCGTAAGCGCCTGTCCGGTGAAGGCCTTGTCCTTGCCGGCGACGGGTGCCGCCAAGAAAGACCTTTCCGCCTACAAGGGCGTATGGGTATTTATTGAAATTTCCGACGACGGACATAACCAAAAGGTCCGCCCCGTGGGTTTTGAACTGTTGTCCAAGGGCCGCGAATTAGCGAACCAGTTGGGCGAAGAACTTTGCGCCGTAGTCATTGGCGACGGCGTGGAAAAATACTTTGCCGAACTTTCCCAGTACGGCACGGATAAAATCTACGCGGTCAGCAGCCCGGCGTATCACAACTACAACACCGCGGCTTATGCCAACGCTATGGTTACGCTGATTAAAAAGTATAACCCCAGCGTGGTGCTCTATCCGTCCACCTATATCGGGCGCGATTTGTCCCCGCGCATTTCGTCTGAACTGTTTGTCGGTTTGACGGCGGACTGCACGGGCCTGTCCATTAAAGACGGCAACCTGATTCAAACCCGCCCCGCGTTCGGCGGCAACATTATGGCCGACATTAAATGCCCGGGCTATCGTCCGCAAATGTCCACCGTTCGCCCTAACGTGTTCAAAAAGGTTGTTACCACCCCCGGCAAAATGGCCCAAGTGGTAAACGAAGCCATTGCCCTGCCCGCCGATGCGGCCAAAGTGCGCATTATCAATACGCATATGGATCCGCCCGCCGCAGGTATGAAACTGGACGAAGCCGAAGTGGTTATCGCCGGTGGCCGCGGTATGAAGAACCAAGCGGGTTTTGACCTCTTGGAAAACTTGGCCAACGAATTGGGCGGCACGGTAGGTGCTTCCCGCGCGGCGATTGACTTGGGCCTCAAACCCAAAGACCAACAAATCGGCCAGAGTGGTGTAACGGTTTCTGCCAAATTGTATGTAGCGTGCGGTATTTCCGGCGCGGTACAGCATATTGTGGGTATGGAACACAGCGACGTGATTATCGGTATCAATAAAGACGCTAACGCGCCGATCTTCAACGTCTGCAAATACGGGTTCGTCGGCGATGCGCACCAAATCTTGCCGCGCATTGTGGAAGAACTCAAAAAAACCAAATAACGGTTTTTAAGGAATATAAAACACCCCCGGTTCTGTATGGAACCGGGGGATTTTCATATATAGGGAAATTTAATAATACACCGCGTAGGAAATACTGCCCGGAGTGGGCGGAGGGGGAATTCCTAATTTGCGCTTGCGCTGGGTTTCCTTGCGTTGCTCTTTAAGGAGTTGGCGCGTTTGGATATCCACATAGGCGGCTTCTTCTGCGTTTAAATAGACCACGCTTTCCTGCACGCTTACCGGGGTGGCTACTTCCGGCAGGCGGGTGAGTTCTCTCTTCATAAAAGCGGCCCAAGATAAAATTTTCTTTGTCATATGTATAGGATAGGTTTTTAACGGTTCTTCTGCCAGGGTCAAAGGGCCCGCCACCCGGGACAAAAAGGGCCTAGGCCCTACTGGGCCTTTTGGCCCCGCCCTTGGCGGTTCGCAGGGAAAAAAACGTTGTTGGCAAATTTGGGGTCATTCTGAACTTGTTTCAGAATCTACCTTATGAGTTGTTAAAAACAACAAACTACCCAAGCGGTAGATCCTGAACTAAATTCAGGATGACTTTTATTTTATAAC
>CAVKWQ010000087.1:0-4455 GCA_963660385.1 Muribaculaceae bacterium | reverse complement strand
ACAGCAAAAAGCCCGCCGGGATTAAGCGGCGGGCGTTACAAAAACTACCAAAATATTCAACTGTTACAATTAATACGGCTTTCTGCCGGCGGTGTACAAGTCCAGCGATTGGCAAATGGCAATGCTCTTAGCCTGGCTGCTCGTGCAGGCGAGCGAGGCCCCCTTGCCCGACGTACCGCTGATGTACGGGTTCCACAGTACATAGTCGTACTTGGTGCCGCCCAAGCGTTTGGCCGTTACGCCGTTGCAGTCGGTGCCGGGGATGTTGGCGGTGGTGGCGGAGTTAATCACAAACTCAAAGGCCTTGGTGGTGATTTTGCTTCCGTCCGCGCTCATCGTGCCGGGGTAGGCAATCGCCAATTTTTTAAACGAAGTCGGGCAAGCGTTGTCGCCCGAGCGTCCGGCGGCGTAGGCATAAACCGCATCGTTAAGCGCCTTGATACCGGCCATTGCTTCCGTGGCGCGGGCACGCTCAATAGAGCGCGTGTACTGCGGCAGGGCCACAGACGTCAGCACGCCGATAATTAACACAACGGTCAATAATTCAATTAACGTAAAACCAGCATTAGATTTCATACTTCCTCCCTTTTGCTTTTAACAAATTTTACTAAAATTTAAGCGCACTTACGCGGCTGGCGGCTTCCTCGGTCAGTTCCGGCGTATTAAACGCGGTCAGGCGGAAATACCCTTCCCCGCACGAACCAAACCCCACGCCCGGCGTGCCGACCACTTGGGCTTCACTTAATAATTTATCAAAAAACGCCCAACTGGTAAGCCCCTGCGGCGTTTTGAGCCAAATGTACGGCGCATTTACGCCGCCAAAGGCCTGTATGCCCGCGCCCTTTAAGGCGTTTAAAATCACGCGCGCATTG
Organism: Muribaculaceae bacterium; assembly: GCA_963660385.1. Taxonomy (GTDB): domain Bacteria; phylum Elusimicrobiota; class Elusimicrobia; order Elusimicrobiales; family Elusimicrobiaceae; genus Avelusimicrobium. Next base: position 3,583 of record CAVKWQ010000087.1, on the reverse strand, counting down.
GCCTGATATCCGGCAATAACTTCTTTAATCTGCGCTTGCCCCGCGGGCGAAAAAACGGCCTCCGCCCCGCGCTGGACGATATACGGCACGCCGTTAAATTTGGTCGTTTGGCGGCGCAGCCACAGCGCATTAAGCGAGTGGGCGGAACCGTTTGCGTCAAAAATTTCCACCGCTTTGGGAACCACGGTATAGGCACAGCGCGTACCCGTAAAGCCCGCCGTTTTAGAGAACGAGCGGAACTCCACCGCCACCTTCTCCGCACCCGGAATTTCGTAAATGGAGTGCGGCACATCGTCCTGCGTGATGTAGGCTTCGTAGGCGGAATCGTACAAAATAATGCTGTGGTTTTTGGCGGCCCAATCCACCCATTTTTTTAATTCCGCGCGCGTCATCGCCGTACCCGTGGGGTTATTGGGCGAACACAAATAAACCAAGTCGGCGGGCTTATCCGGCAAGGCAGGGGTAAAATGGTTTTCTTCCGTACACGGCAGATAAACTACGCCACCATAGCGCCCATTAACAAATTCTTCCGTCCGGCCCGCCATTACATTGGTATCCAAATACACGGGATAAACCGGGTTTTGCAGGGCCACGGTTTCCAACGGAGAAAAGAGTTCTTGGAAGTTGGCCACGTCGCTTTTAGCGCCGTCGCTGACAAAAATTTCGTCGGCGGACAGTTTTATATGGCGCTCCAAATAATCGTGCTTTAAAATGGCTTCACGCAAAAACGCATAGCCCTGTTCAGGCCCGTACCCGCGGAAGGTTTTTATATCACCCATTTCGTCGCACGCTTTTTTTAACGCTTCCACCACCGCCGGAACCAGCGGGCGCGATACGTCCCCAATGCCCAAACTAATCACGCTTTTGCCCGGGTTTTGCTCCTTAAAAGCGGCCACGCGCTTGGCGATAGTGGAAAAAAGATAACTGCCCTGTAATTTTAAATAGTTTTCGTTTAATTGCGCCATTAGTCCCCCAAATAATCGCCCGTAAAAACTGCTTGGGCGAGGCCCGTCATAAAAATATTTTTCTTATCCGGCCACTCTATAAATAGGTCGCCGCCGTCCAACTTAACGGTTATATTTTTCTCCGTTTTGTGGTTTAAAATGCAAGCCGCCGCCGTCGCGCAAGAGCCCGTTCCGCACGCCTGCGTAATGCCCGCGCCGCGCTCCCATACGCGCATCCGCACGGTTTTGCTATCCAGCACCTGCACAAATTCCACATTGGTTTTGCGCGGGAAGAGTGGGTGCGTTTCCAGTTGCGGGCCCCAAGCGGCAAGCGGCACCTGGCTTATGTCCGGCGTAAAAATCACCAAGTGCGGATTACCCATAGAAACGGCCGTAGCGTAGAAGATTTGCCCGGCGGCCGTCAGCGGAAAATTGACCGCCGTTTCCGCAGGGTTTCCCGTCATTGGGATTTCCCCCTTGGTCAGGCGCGGAACGCCCATATCCACCCGCACGAGCCCGCGGGGTTCGTCGGTAATGTCGGTGCGGATAATCCCCGCCAAGGTGTCTAATGAAATTTGTTTTTTGTTTACCCTTTTCCGGCGGAACAGGTGCAAGGCCACACAGCGCGAAGCGTTGCCGCACATTTCGGCCTCGCTGCCGTCGCTGTTAAAAATGCGCATTTTAATATCGGCTTTGTCGGACGGCAAGAGTAAAACAAGTCCGTCCGCCCCCACGCCAAAGCGGCGGTTGCAAATGGTTTTAGCAAGCGCGGACGGGCTTTTTATATCCGCCGCGGTTGCTCCGTCCAGCAGGACGAAATCATTTCCCAAGCCTGTATATTTTGTAAATTGCATATTCTTATTTTATAAAAACAAGGCGCCAATTTGGTAAGATATTTTTATCTTACTTACAGGGGTAAATTTATGGAACTGTTACAAGCCATTAAAACGCGCCGCAGCGTGCGCAAATATTTGGATAAACCCGTAGAGCGGGAAAAAATTAACGAGTGCTTGGAGGCCGCCCGCTTGGCGCCGTCCGCCTGCAATTCCCAGCCGTGGCACTACATTGTGATTGACGACCCGAAAGTAAAGGAAGCCTTTTGCAAGGAAGCGTTCAGCGGCGTTTATGCGATGACCAAATGGGCCGAAAAAGCGCCCGTGTTGATTGCCGCGGTGTCTGATAAGGGGTCCTTTACCAGCCGTATTGGCAATTTCTTCCGCCGCACAGAGTTTTATTTGGTGGACCAGGGGATTTCCGGCGAGCAATTAGTGTTGCGCGCGTGGGACCTGGGGCTTGGTACCTGCTGGATTGGGTGGTTAAATTCGGACAAGGCGGAAAAATTCTTTAAACTGCCCAAGGGCAAAAAAATTGAGCATTTAATTGCTATGGGCTACCCGGCCGAAACGCCCGATGCGCGTCCGCGCGAAGCCTTTGAAAAAAAGGTCAGTTACAACGAATTTAAGGAATAACGGAAAGCGCCCTAGGTTTTATAGCCTAGGGCGTTTTTAAAGGTTATTAAAACCCTAATGATTTGCAAATGCCTTTCATTTGAAAATCTCTACAGTCTTTGCTAACTGCACCATCTTTATTGATTCTAAATTCCACACCGTATTGGGAATTACTGTCAGGATAGGCCTGTGTTCCCCCACGAGAAACAGTCATAGCAACGCTCTTAACACCCCCAGACATAGCCCCGCAGTCCATATTTAAATACAAGAAATTTTTATTTTCAAACATATCAGTTGAACCTGCCTTGGGCGTTAATCCCATTTCCCGATACCATTCATTACAAATACTTGTATCTTCAACAGACGAGAAACTTTCCGCTAAAAACGCTAAACGCGCATTTTGTTCAATATGATGCCAGACGCTTTGAACCTCCGCAAAACGCGATTTTTCTACCGCTTTGGTGTATTGGGGCAAAGCCACTGCCGATAAAATTCCAATAATCAGTACAACCACCAACAATTCAATTAAGGTAAACCCTTGTTTCATAAACCCTCCTACTGTATTTTATCCCCCCTAATAATGGGGACATATATTTTATCAAAAAGGGGCTATCCAAGGCTAGGGTATGTACCAATAAGTACCCGATGAACCTGTTTGCTCTCCCCCAAAACTACGGCAAACTTTTTTACCTAACTCATTATTATTGGAACAACAAAGGCGCAAAGCAGAAGTTAAACGGTATTCTATGGTAGCGTGAGCCTTGACTGACGAAATATATACGGAGCCTTTGGTTAAGGCTATGCGCATTTTATTACAGTCAAAATGCCGCTCCGTGGCACTGGCATCCCCAATTTCCGTACACCCGTCAGGCAATATATCCAAGGCTAATAAATCATTGGTGTAATCGCCATTTGCCAAGCGATAAGCATCCTCTGCCTGCTTGATACTTTTTCCTAACGCCATCCCTTCCGTCAGGCGGGCTTTTTCTACGGCTATTTCGTACTGTGGCAAAGCCACTGCCGATAATATGCCAATAATTAGGACAACAACTAATAGTTCAATTAAAGTAAAGCCTGTGGTTGCCGTGCCTTGCAGACGGCACCCTAGCGGGCCGCCGATTTTCTGCGCTCTTTTGATTAGTGAAGCCACATTGTTTTTATAGTGTCGCAATCCAACGAAACGGCAACAAT
>CAVKWQ010000086.1:0-4480 GCA_963660385.1 Muribaculaceae bacterium | reverse complement strand
TACGGGTACGCAAACGAGAACTTGGAACGCCACGGCCTGCGCTTGGAGCGATTGGTCCGACACCTGCACCGAATCCTGTGAAGAAAGTTATAGCGCGGGTTTGTCAACAGGGATTTTAACTGCGGATACCTGTGATGGCGATGCCAAAAATCAATTCTCTTGCTCGGATATGCCCTCTTTTAAGGGAACGTGCCAAGATGTGTATAGCACATCGGGTTCTTCCAGCAGTGACTCCGGATCTGGTACGACCGTTTTACCGCCGACTACAATCCCCGGTGAAGTTGGCACGATTACGTTGCCGACTACTTCCAGCACAGGTACTATAAAGGGCTGGGGTAGTAGCCTTAAAGGGACTAAAATGGCAAATGGCTTGCCGGCTCCTACCTTCTATTATACTGTTACAATAGGGACTGGTGGGCCGGATTTATCCACGCCAATGGAGCCGATTGATGACGGCCCGTGCCCGGATAATGCACACGGGAATTGCTGCTGCGGTACGGACGCGTGCCACGCAAAATGGCCGGGACTTAAATTATGCCCGGGTTATACGCCCACTCCCGATATTGGTGGTGGCACAATCAAACTTACAACTTTTGTCCGCACGGTAACCTGCTGCGGCCGAAACAAATAAATCTACATACAGGGGGCGCTCTAAACGGGCGCCCTTTTTGTTGTCCCGGAGGAGGGTTATCCCGTAGTGTTTGGCGGCCTGCAAGGCGCGGCCCGCAGGGTTCCGGGATCTCGTCGTTGTCTTTTCGTTAGTTTGCAACATTGCAAAAACAGTGTGGCTCCATTAATCAAAAGAGTGCTGCCAATCTGCCGCCTGCAAGGCGCGGCCCGCTAGGGTGCGGGCTCCTATTTTGGTAAAATTAATATATATGTATTTTCCTAAATTACTTGTCCTTTCCTGCTGTGCGCCTTGCTCGTGCGCGGCTATCAAAAAATTGGCGGATGAAGGGGTAGATGCCACCGTTTTATTTTATAACCCAAATATCTATCCGTCCACCGAGTACGAAAAGCGGCGCGACGAACAGAAGCGCGTGTGCGAACATTTTGGTTTGAAATTTGTGGAACTTCCCTACGATCCCGAGGAGTGGGATAAAGCCGTAGCCGGACTGGAAAACGAGCCCGAGCGCGGCAAGCGGTGTTCGGCCTGTTTTTATATGCGCTTAAAAAAGGCGCAAGAGTACGCCTTGGAACACAAATTCACCGCGCTAACTTCGGTATTGGGGGTATCCCGCTATAAAAATTTGGACCAAGTAAACGAGGCCGCCCGCCGTGCGTGGTACGCGGTAGGCAAGCCGTACGCGGCTATCAACTGGCGCAAAAACGGGTTGGAAGAATTGCGCCAAGCGCTTATAAAGGAATTACAATTATACAAGCAAGATTATTGCGGATGTAAATACAGTATGAGGGGTAAAAATGACAAATAAGGTATTGCGGCGTGTTGCCGCGGCGGCGGTATGCGCGCTGATTTTATGTTTTGGGGCGGACCTCGCTTTGCGGTGGGTGTCGGCCAGCGAGTGGATGAAAAATTATGCTGTGCAAAAGGTACAGGCGGCCACCGGGCGCGACGTGCGTTTGGAAAAAATGTCCGCCAGTTTTATGGGTGTAAAGGCTGACAAGTTTGCCTTGTCCGAAGCCGGGGGATTTCAACAGGGAACCTTTTTATCGGTGGACCGCTTGCGCGTGCGAGTGTCCCTTATCCATTTAATCCACGGGCATATTAAGTTAAAATCCCTTACCGTTAATGGACTAGAAGCGCATTTGCACCGCGGGGTGGACGGGCGGTTTAACTGGGCGGATTTGTCCTCCGGCGAAGCCCCCACAGAAAGCGAACCCGCGCAAACGGATACGCTTTCCCTGCCGTATTTGACCTTAACGGATTTATCCTTAAAAAATATCAATGTGTTTTATACGGACGAACAAAGCCATATACAGGCCGCGCTAAAAAATATTACCTTGCAGGGCAAGCGGTTGGTGGTGCGGGACTTGATTAACCTCGGTTTTGCGGCGGACGGATTCTACCAAGAGGGGGAAAAACAGTACGAGTTCCCCGTGTCGTTTAACGTGCATCTTAATTTGGCGGGGGGAGATTTGTCCCGCGCGCAGGTGCAAATGCCCGACTTTTTGCTCTCGTACAATGGGGCCAAGGTCCGAATAAATTTCCAAGCGCAGGATTTTACTGCCCCGCACGTAAAGTTGGGCGTTACGCTGGAAAACCTGACTACGGAAACCTTGAAAAATATCGCGCCGGAAGAACCCGCTTTTGCGGTTTCGCAAGTGAACTTTAAAACGGATGTGCTGGCCAATTTGCCCGGAGAAAAACTGACCGTCAACCAAGCGGTTGTATCTCTTCCCGGAGCGAAATTATCGGCCAAGGGCGGCGTGGATTACAGCGCGGCCTTAAAGTACGAGGCGCAGGCCGATTGGCAACTGGATTTTAAGGACCTTTTGGCACAACTGCCTCAACTGGCGCAAGAATACCAAGCCGCCGGAACCGCTAGCGGTATGGCGCATTTGACCCAACAGAATTGGCAGGCCAGCCTTAAAGCCGCCGATATGGGCGCAAATATCGGCTATGCAGGCCGTTTGGAGGAGGGCGCGCTAGACATAGCGGCCCAGGGCACTATGGACTTTAAAACGGCGGTTTCCAGTGTTACGGTGTCGGGGCTGCTCAACAAGGAGCCCTTTTCCGTGGACGCAACTTGGAACCAATCGCCCCAGGATTTGGTCGTTTCGCTAAATGCACTAGCCAAGAATTTGATTTTGCCGCCGTTGCCAGCAAGTGAACAAACGGCCCCGGCCGAAAAAACCGCTCCGGCGGATAAAAATCAGCCCGCCGCGTGGCCCCTGCCGCCCGCCAAGGTTACCAGCCGGATACAAATAGACGCGCTGGACGCGCCGTATATTTCGGGCCAGCAGATTTTGCTCCAAGCGGATTTGAGCAACCTCACCCCGGATATGAAGCGCGCGCACGGCGAACTCAATTTGTCTATGGGTAACGGCGAGATTAAGGATTTGTATAAACTGACCGACGCCAACGCCTTAACCAAGGTATTGTTTATGTCCGTAAATATCGTGGGAAAGGTGTTTAATTCGCTAAATGTATTTTCCGTGTTAAACGGTATCGGCAGCGGGTTGGTTTCCGCCGTCAGCACGAACGACAAAGAGGAAGACACGGTTCTGCAAACCGTTACCGGGCCCGACGGTCAGCCGATGCAAATCCGCGTGCCCAAGAGCCAGCAGAAAATAGAGGGCCGTATGGCGTTTGATAAGTTCGCTACTGATGTAACCTTCACCAAGGGAACGGCTGCCGTAAAAGACGGGAGTTTTGTGTCCGATATGGTATCGTTTAGTTTAAACGGCACGACCGATTTTAACAGCGGTAAAATTGATATGACGGTGCAGGCCGCCCCGGGTAAACACGAGGTGGACGGCATTATGCCGCTGAAACTGAACATTGGCGGCACGGTGGATGACCCCAAGGGCAGTATGAGTATGCTGGGGTCGGTGTCGTCGCTGGTTACGCAAGGCATTGGCAACAACTTTGCAAGCCGCTCCGTAAAAAAGGGCCTTGGCGGGCTGTTTGGCATTTTCAAAAAAAAGGAAAAAGCCCCTGCTAACTCCGCGGAGTAATTTGTTTGCGCCTTGCGGACTAGGTTTTGAAGGTCCCTAGGAAAAATTTCAGCCCCCGCTTTTGTGGCGGGGGCTGTTTGAATAATTACAGTTTGACCAAGTCCCACCCGGTTGATGCTTGCTCAAAAAGCGTTCCGCCAAAAATCTCACAGCCCTTATTGCCTGAATCCGTTGGGGAACAATAAAATTCTCCGTCTTCCGGTCCGTAACCTTTCATATAAAAAATAACGTAATTTTTGCCCGGCTGTTCGGCTCCCAAGGCATAGGTGCCCGCGCCTATGTTTTCCTCTAACCAATACGACCATTTCCCCGAATTAGGTACTGTAATGTCTAGTTGTGAAAAATCTTCGGTTGGCCCTCCATCTGGGCTGGCTAACATATACGCGTCTTGCGCTTGGGCAATTTCTTTTAATACGGTTTTGGCTTCCGCTACACGGCTTTTTTCCACAGCGCGGGTGTATTGCGGCAGGGCTACCGCCGATAAAATGCCGATAATGAGGACAACAACCAACAATTCTATAAGGGTAAAACCTGCACCCATAGTGTGTCCGCCCCCAGCAGACGTCATTCCGTAAGGTTGGGCGGCCCGCAGGGTTACGGAATCTCGTCGTTTCGCAACAACAGATTCCCGACTACTACTTTCGGGAATGACGCTACTAGAAAAAGCGGCCGTACTGCTAATATCAATAAATTTTTTCATAGTTTTCTCCTTGTTCTGCCTTTGGAGAAAACCGCCCATAAAAAACGGCTGTTATTATTGAGCCATTCAGCCTAACCCAAATAATAACAGCCGTGGCCTTCTGCCATATAAAAATATGGCAGAAAGCACTCGGCACAGCGC
>CAVKWQ010000085.1:0-4659 GCA_963660385.1 Muribaculaceae bacterium | reverse complement strand
AAAAGGCCGTTTTGCTCAAATATAAAGGCCTTAACAAGGAGAAAAAATGAAAGGTTTTACCCTTATTGAATTGTTGGTAGTTGTTCTCATTATTGGAATTTTGTCGGCTGTTGCGTTGCCACAGTATCAAGTTGCCGTTAATAAAGCCAAATTTGTACAAATGCAAACGTGGGCCAATGCTGTCGCGCAAGCAGAGGAAATGTATTATTTAGCCAACGGAAAGTATAGTAAAATCTTTTCGGATTTAGATTTGGATATTTGCCCAGAAGTAACCAATCAGGATGTTGCTGGTATGTTGTGCAAATATAAGAAGGAAACTTTTTTAGTGAATAATATGTTTCGCCAAGGACACGAATATGTAGAGGTTCATCCGTGGAATACGGACCTTCCTTGGTTGGTGCAATATTTAAGCAATACTGCCTATCCAAATAAACGCTTTTGTGAGGTAACTTCGGGTATGAATCAGAAAACAGCCACGGCTTTGTGCAAAAGTTTAGGGGGAAAATTAAGTTCCCGCTCGTGGCCAACAGGTACTGTTTATGAGTTTTAAAAAGCCCCGCGGGGTGCGGGGCTTTTTCATAAGCAAATTTCTTATTTAAATTCCTTATTCAAATATGCCGGAACTTTCCAGTGCGTTGAGGGCTTTGGTAATGTCGTTCACTACCACAATCCAGCGGCTATTGGGGCCCGCTCCTGCGGTACCATAAATAGTAGTAATATTAATGCCGTGGCCGGAAAGCACCGCGCCAATGTCGTGCAATAAACCCACGCGGTTGACGGTGTCTATGCAGATAGCATCCGTCTTTACGCTGGTAAAACCCGCCTTTGTCAGCGCGTGGCTGATTTCCTGGTCATATTTTACCACCAGGCGGACGACAGCCGCATCGTAGCGGACATCCTGCGAAATAGCGATTACGTCCACATTTTCGCGCACGAATAATTCGGCAAAATTTTTGAGCGCACCCGGTTCATTTATCAGGAAGACGCTGTACTGTTTCACTACGTTGATAGACATAAAAACCCCTTATAAATAAAACCCTATTTAAAATTATATCACACCCCCGCCGCTGATACAACAAAAAAGGACCGCTTTTTGGCGGTCCTTTTCAAAAGTGTTTAATGCTTATTTTTCGGTTTCTTTAATAATTTTGAGCATTTGCGCGTGAATTTTGCCGTTAGAGGCCAAAATCGTGTGCCCAAAGTCTTTTATTTTTTTGTATTTCTTGCCGGAATAATCCGTAACCTTTCCGCCTGCTTCTTGCAGGATAAGCACACCCGCGCTTACGTCCCACGGGTTCAAATTGTCTTCCCAATAGCCGTCCAAACGCCCGGCGGCCAGCCAGCACAAGTCCAGCGCGGCGGAGCCCAAGCGGCGTACATCGTGGCAGGAATTTAAAAAGCGTCCAAAGCGGTTTAGCAACATTGGCAGCCGCGTAAAGCGGTCATACGGAAACCCTGTAACCAATAAGGATTGCTCCAATTTAGGGGTTTTGGAAACGTGTATTTTTTTGCCGTTTAGCGTGGCGCCCTTGCCCTTTTGGGCCAAAAAGGTTTCGCCCGTGGCCGGGTTCACTACGCCGCCCAAAACGGGTTCATTTTTGTAGAAAAGCGCAATAGAGACACTACATTGCGGAAAAGTATGCGCAAAATTGGTGGTGCCGTCAATCGGGTCAATCACCCACGTGTAATCCGCGCCCGTGCTTTTTACGCCGTTTTCCTCGGCTAAATAGTCGTGCTCGGGGAAATTCTTTTTAATCAGGGCCAAAACGGCCTTTTGGCTGGCAACATCGGCCTTGGTAACCAAGTTGGCCTTGCCCTTTAATTCGTAGCCCACCTTGCCAAAATTCTTGCGTACAATTTTGGCCGCGGCTTGTAAGCACTCTTGGAGTACGGCAAATTCTTTCTTCATTTTTTCAGGTCCAGTACGTCGGCTTCCTTTAATTTATTTTCAAGTACGAGCATTGCCTTGCAGTCATCCTCGTTGTACATCAATACTTTATTGAGCAAATCTTGGTTGCCGGTTTTTAACCAGTTGGTAAAATAGACCATACTGTCCATTGCTCCGCAGTCGTCCTGCCGCCAGTTAAAGCCAAAGGCGGGCGCAGCCGCTTTGAGCGAAAAACTGGGCGCGGGCAAGTAAAACTGCTTGTTGACGGAAACCTTTAAGTCGTAGCAAATGGAGCAAAGCGCCTTTAATTTGACTTCGTCTTTCGGGTTTTTTCCGGCCAGATTCTTCATCTTTTTTACTTCGTATTCCGTCCAATGGTAGAGGGCGGTGTCAGAAAAGTCCTTGATATAATCGTAGAACTGTTCAAAGATTTTAATTTCTTCTTCCGGCGTTTTGGCCACAAAACTGACGTATTTGTCTTCCTCTTTGTCCCAAATGCCGATTAAATAGACGAAGGACACATTGTCCTTGGTGAAGGTTTCCGTGGCTTCAAAATCAAAATACAAATTGTATTTTTTTACGGGTGGCGGAAAGTGCCCCGCTTCGCGCAGTACGGGTTTGTTGTACAGATACGCCAAAGAATTGTAATAGGAATCCGTGGCGTGCGGCTCCTCCAAAATGCCCTGTAACTTTTCCAGCCCGGCGTGTGCCACATCATCGGTGGTGAACATCCCGTTTATTTTAAGGCATTGGCGCATTTCGGTATTGAGACCGGGGAGCATTAATAAATCCTTGCTTTGTGCCACCACCTTATTGGCGTAAACGCGCCACGGCGCGCTGGCGGCCTTAGGCGGCTTGTGCGCTTCGGGGCGGGCTTTGCCGTCGCGGATACTGCGCCAATAGGCCAGTTCCCGCGCCAGGCGGTCGCAATGGTCGGCGTAGCAGACGTCAATCGTGCGGTCGCGCAGAAATACGCGCGTATTAGCGGGTGTATATTTTTGTGCGCAGCCCAACATACGGTTAAGCAAGCACACCTGCAAGGCGTAATGCTCTTTTAAATCGTGGGCGCGCTTAAATTGAAAAATGTGATAATGATAGTTGCCCCACGCGCTGGGTGCGTCGTTGGAGCGGACGAGTAAATTCACGCTGCCATAGGTGCTTTCGGGCAGGTTCCACAGCAGGGCGTTGGCAATCGCGCTTTCGCCCTTTGCCATAGCGGCCAAGGTATTTTTAAAGCGTTCGCTTTCCGTTTCGCCCGTGATAAACACCACGCCCGGAAATTCCTGCTTAATCCAATGGTCGCGGACGGTGCGGTCCGTGCGGATTTTTAAATTTTCGTAGCGGTTTGTTTCCGGGACGGCTTCTTCTTTGGGTGCGTGAAAAAAGCACCAAATGCTAAAAGGGTCTTCCAGCAAGGAAAACATCTTGGAAGCATTAAAATCCTGTTTACCGGGCACGCGGCCGGCGGAAAGGGTGTTAAAAAGGGTTTGCAACTCGTTCTCTGTCATTATATATGTATTCTATCTTTTTTAGCGGGGGAATAAAACCGCTTTTTGGCAACTTGCCAGCGGGGGGGCTTATTTGCTACCATAAAAACCTAGAATTATGGCTTTAAAAGAACAAACAAAAATGAACCTGGGCAGCCTGATTTCGGCGCAAAATGTGCTGGTGGCACCCGAAGGGCTAAGCAAAGAGGGCTTAATTGAAACCTTGGTGCGTATGGCCTGCCGGAAGAATCCGCGCCTGAACCCGCCTGAGGTAACCGCCCAAGTGTTGGAGCGCGAAAAAGGTATCAGCACCACGCTGGATACGGGCTTGGCTATTCCGCACGCCCGCGTGGAGGAACTGGACGATTTTGCCGCCGCGCTTGCCGTGTTGCCCTCCCCGGTGTTGGACGAACGCCATAATAATTTGCCTATCCGCGTGATGTTTTTGTTTTTATCGCCCGCCAAGCCATCTTTCTTTCAAAAGCATTTACAGGTATTGGCCGCCTTGGCCGAGACTTTTCAGCCCGGTTTTATCCAAGAACTCCTTACCCTAAAAGACCCGCAGTCCGTGGCCGAACATTTTGCCCGCTAACGGGTGCTTCCTGTTGCGCCCAATTATGCTAGAATAAATTTATGGCAATATTGCGTGTAACAAAATACGGCGAGGACATCCTGCGCCAAAAATTGAAACCTGTTGATTTTAAAGCGTTGCAGCCGCAACTGCCCCAACTGCTAAAAGATATGGAGGAAACTTGTCTGGCGGTTAAGGGCGTTGGTTTGGCGGCCAACCAAATCGGGCTGGATTACCGTTTGGCGGTAATTTTAATTCCCGAAAGCGATAAAGAAAACGCCCCTTTAAAAAGGTATGTAATTATTAACCCCGAAATTCTTTCTATGCGGGGGGAAAAGTTGGAGGAAGAGGGGTGCCTTTCTCTGCCCGGTTTGTGGGCGGAGGTAAAGCGCGCGACGGACGTAACCTTGAAATACACCGACGAAAACGGGGTAGAACAAGTCAAGCGTGCGCGCGGACTGTTGGCCAAGGCGTTCCAGCACGAAGTGGACCACTTGGACGGCAAATTGTTTATTGATTTGGTGGACCCGGTATTAAAGCCGGAACTTAAAAAAGCAATTAAAAAATTACGCAAAAACTGGAACTGATTATGAACAAATTACTCTTGTTAGGTCTTTTGTTTTGTACGCTCCCTGTGAGTGCGGAAGTGGTGTCGGCGGTGTCTTATAACCCGTCGCGTATGGGCGATTACGTCTATTTAAAGGTAGCCGATA
>CAVKWQ010000084.1:0-5050 GCA_963660385.1 Muribaculaceae bacterium | reverse complement strand
GGGCAACGGCGACGACCGCACCACCCAACAGCATACCGCCTTGGGCGACCGCGATGAGGTGGGCTCGGTAGTCTATCCGTGGTTGCAGGCCGATATCGGGATGCCGTTCCGCATTGACGGGTTTATCCGCGCGAGCAGTTACCAAGGGTTGACGATTGCCGGCGGCGGCCTGCGCTGGGGGATTACCCGCCCGAACGAAATGTTGGGCTCCTTTCAGCCGATGTTGGTAGTGGCGGCCCATAGCGCAAGCGCGCGCGATTTTTCCGCCACGCATTATAACGCCAGTTTGGTGCTGTCTATGAAATTTAAATATTTTGTACCTTATGTGGGCGGCGGGGTGGATTATACCTCTCTTAACATTAACCAAGCCCTTTTGGCGCCGGACCTTATTGGTACGCGGGAACACGCCGCTACGGCGCGCGCCACGGCGGGCTTTAACTTTAAATTGCCGTCGTACTTGGATTTGAGTTTGGCGGCCAACTACGCTTATTACGGCTTGGGCGCGGAAGCGTCCTTGTCCTTGCGGTTTTAACAACATAATTTTTAGAAAAACAAAGAGCGGGGAATATCATTTTGCCCGCTTTTTGTTTATAGGAGCAACAAAATGATAAATGCTAAACGTATTGTATGGTTAGATATTTTGCGGGTATTTTCGGCGTTTGCGATTGTTTCCCTGCACGTTTCGTCTTATTATTTGGAAAATTCTATTCCGTTTGGTTCCGCCAGTTGGTGTTTGACGGACTGGTATTTGGCCTTTACGCGCTTTGCGGTGCCCGTGTTTGTAATGATTAGCGGCGTGTTCTTTTTAAACCCGGAAAAGGAAATCACACTTGGAAATATATTTAAAAAGTATGTTTTCCGTATGCTGACGGTGTGGCTAGGCTGGGCGGCGTTGCGCACGCTAATTGTAAATATTGGGGTGGGCGGCGAACCTATGGAAAAGTGGGCGATGGACTTTTTTGTTTCCCTGCAATGGTATTGGTTCTTGCCGATGATAATGGGGCTCTATATCTTTACGCCGCTTTTGCGCCCGTTGGCGGTCACGGGAAAGCGCACCTTGCTGGTGTATTTTATGGTTATCAGCCTTTTCTTGGCGACGGTTTGCCCCGTGTTGGAAGAAGTGGAAAAAGCATTTTTCCCAACTTGGCTACCTATCAGCAGTTTTACGAATTTGATTAAAATCCCGTGTCTGATTTTCGGCGCACACTTTATGTTTGGCTATTATGTGTGTAAGTTTGGCATTGGCAGCCGGGCGAAAAAATGGCTGTATGCCGGGGCGTGGGCGTCGCTCGTATTAATGACGGTGGGCACTTATGCCTATTTTAATGTTCGCCCGAATCCCTTTTATAAATACGCCACCTTCGGGGCCAGCATTACGCCCTTTGCTTTTTTGTTGGGGGCGGGGCTCTTTGTATGGGTAAAGGAACATTTGGAAAAAGTCCACTTTTCTGATAAGGCTGTAAGCCTTATACAGCATTTGGCTTATTACAGTTTGGGCGTGTATATGTGCCATTTAATTTTGGTGGATTTGTGTATGCACTATGGCTGGTTTAAGGCGTTTGAAGCGTGCCCGGTGGTAATGGTGGGGGCTTTTAGTGTATTGCTATTTGTACTTAGCAACGGCATTATTGCCCTGCTGTACCAAATCCCGGGTTTAAAAAAGCATTTGTTATAACCCTTTTATGCGCTGTTTTGCGGGGCTTGTATTTGCTACCCTAAAAGAGAAGGGGGTTTTATATGATGAAGAATATTCCTGTGGCTTCGGCCGTAGAACTTAAAGACCAAGTATCGTACCAGCCGGGGCAGATTGTCAGCAAAACCTTGGTGCAAAACGGCGCGGTAAGCATTACGCTGTTTGCCTTTGATAAAGGCGAAGAAATCAGCACGCACGAATCGGGCGGCGATGCCTTGGTGCTGTGCTTGGACGGCAAGGGCGAGGTAACCATAGACGGCGTAAAGCACGAACTGGCGGCAGGGGAAGCAATTTTGATGCCAGCCCGTCATCCGCACGCGGTGTATGGCAAAGAGCAGTTTAAAATGATGCTAACTGTTGTTTTTTAAGATAAGATATAAAAAGCCCCGCTTTACCGGCGGGGCTTTTTTCTGGCAAGTTGCAACTATTTGTAGTAAATTTCCTTTTTGGTTTTGTCCGCGGCTTCCTTCCCAGCGACGGCTTGTAACACCGCAAAGGCAAAGTCTATGGTGGCGGCGGCGCTTTTGCCCGTAACAATATTTCCGTCCGTTACGGCGTAATCATCGTGATATGTCCCGCCGAAATCTTCGTTCATAGAGGTAAAGCAAGTATAATTTTTGCCCTTTAAATAACCCGCGTGCCCAAGCAAAGTAGGACCAGCGCAAATGGCGGCTACCACCTTGCCCGCTTCCATAAAGGTTTTGATAAGCGCCTGTACGGCGGGGCTTGCTTCCAAGGCCTTGTATTCCGGCCCGCCCGGGATGACGAGCGCGTCATAGTCTGCCGCGTTTAAATGAGCAAAGGCGTGCAATTTTGTGCAGGTTAAGCCAAAGCGGCCCGTAGCATCTTGGTTAAGCAGGGAATAAATATCCACCGTCAGCCCGCCGCGGCGCAAAATGGCATAAGTGCCTACGGCTTCAATTTCTTCAAATCCGTCCGTTAAAATCATACAAACTTTCTTCATTTATTCCTCCTCCGTGCGCGGGGCGTACGGTTCAAAAATTCCCTCAAATAATACTTCTTCGGCCAGGCGCGCCGCGTCGGCAATGCACCCGGGGCATTTGCGCAAGACTTTGCCCGTCTGTAACCCCTTTAATTCGCGGCACACGTCCGAGCCGTTCCACTCTTTAAAGCGGTTTAATAATTGCCGCCCCAGTTGCACGGTGCTCCCGCGCCCGGAACGGTCGTTTACGTCCCCGTTGCTGTTTTTAAGCCCGGCCAGCATTAATAGCCCGCATAAGGCCCCGCACGTGGAACCGCTGCCCGCAATGCCGCCCGCAAAGGCTTCCATTGCGCGCAGGGCGTCGGCCTCGCTCATATTTAATAACCCGCAATAGGTGCATACGACCGATTGCGCGCAGTTGTAGCCGCGCTGGTGGCGCAGGTTGGCTTCGTGTACACGGGATTTTAACATAATTGAAAATGTTCTCCTATAAAAGAGCCCCGCTTGCACGGGGCTTTAAATTAGTGGGCGGCCTTTTGAAGCGCGCTTACTTTATCCGTCTTTTCCCACGGGAATTCCTTGCGGCCAAAGTGCCCGAAGGAAGCCGTTTGCAAGTAAATGGGATTGCGCAGTTTAAAGTATTCAATAATGCCGCGCGGGGTCATCGGGAAAATCTTGCGCGCAATTTGCGCCAGTTTTTCATCCGGCAGAACGCCCGTGCCGTCCGTATCTACATAGAAGCCGACGGGTTCGTCGCGCCCGATAGCGTACGCAATTTGTACGGTGCACTCTTTGGCGAGTTTAGCGGCCACAATGTTTTTGGCAATGTAGCGCGCCATATACGCCGCGGAGCGGTCCACCTTGGTCGGGTCCTTACCCGAGAAGGCTCCGCCGCCGTGCGGACAGCGCCCGCCGTAGGTATCCACGATAATTTTGCGCCCGGTAAGCCCGGTGTCGGACTGCGGACCGCCAATCACAAATTTGCCTGTCGGGTTGATGTAGATTTTAGTATCTTTATCAATCCATTTTTTGACCGCCGGGATAATGGCCGCGGCTTCAATTTCCTTTTTGGATTTTTCGGTGATTTTAGTGCCCGTTTTGTCCAAAATATCCTCGGTGTGCTGGGTGGAAACTACCACGGTATCCACGCGCACGGGTTTGCCGTCCACATATTCCACGGTTACTTGGCTTTTGGCGTCGGGGCCCAAGTACGGGAGCATTTTTGTGCGGCGGGCTTTTTCCAAATTCTTTAAAATTTCGTGCGAAAGCACCAAGGACAGCGGCATATATTCCATTGTTTCGTCCACGGCGTAGCCCACCATTAAGCCTTGGTCGCCAGCGCCGCCCACGTCAACCCCTTGGCTGATATCGGGCGATTGCTTGCCGATGACGTTAATCACGGCGCAGGTTTTGTAGTTAAAACCGTATTTGGCGTCGTCGTAACCGATGTTTTTGATTACGTCGCGCGCAATTTGTTCCACATCCACCCAAGTACGGGTGGTAATTTCTCCGCCGACAATCACGAGCCCCCTCGTAATATACGTTTCGCACGCGACGCGGGCGGTTTTATCCTTCTTTAAAATCTCGTCCAAAATAGCATCGGAAATTTGGTCGCAGACCTTGTCCGGGTGTCCCTTGGAAACGGATTCGGACGTAAAATAGCATTTGCCTTGTTTAATCATATACGGCTCCTAGATACAAATTTGAGGGGAAAACGGCTTATCAAATATATTATACCACTTTACCCTAATCCGCGTGGAAATAAGGGATTTTGACGGTTGTTAGCCGTAGCGCTTGTCGGCGCGCTGGATTGCGCTAGTTGTTGTTTGCCGTTGTTGTCATTCCAGGGCCCGCATACCAACGGGAACCTGGAATCTAGGAATAAAATAAAGATTTTTTCTAATAAACAGACTGGATCCCGGGTCCACGCCCGGGATGACAATTAGAAAGAGGGGTTATCCCAGCGGGGAGCAGGCGGCCCGCAGGGGGGGCGCGCAACGTGCCGTCATCCCGTAGTGTTGTTATACGGGATCTGTCGTTGCCGTGGTTGTCATCCCCGAGTGTTTCTGTCGGGGATCTGTCGTTATTCAAATAAGAAGGTCATTCTGAACTTGTTTCAGAATCCACATCTTGGGTTGTTAAAAACAACAGAAAAAACTAACAACACAATCGGTAGATCCTGAAACCTATTAATAGACCCCGTACAGAAACCTTACGGGGTGCCGCCAAGCGGTACGGGCGGCAATTCAGGATGACTTTTTATAACAGTCTTTGTTGTTTTTTTGATTGGCCGTTAAGGGCCCTAAAAGGGCCGTATAAAAGAGTTTTTTGTTTGGGTCCAAAAAAGGCTTGACTCGTTTTTTTTTTTTTTGATACAGTACCATTACGGCCCGGGGAGGGTTATATAAAAACTC
>CAVKWQ010000083.1:0-5066 GCA_963660385.1 Muribaculaceae bacterium | reverse complement strand
GTATAAAAGGCCGTTTTGCTCAAATATAAAGGCCTTAACAAGGAGAAAAAATGAAAGGATTTACTTCTATTTTGTCATCCCCGAAGGTTTCTGTCGGGGATCCGTTTTTATTAAAAAAGGAAAACGACAGATTCCCGACTACAACACTCGGGAATGACAACAATAACAACAGATCCCGTAACCCTGTGGGCCGCACCCTGGCGGGTCGCCAAACGCTACGGGATGACGACAAAAAATGTATTGTTTCTTGTTGGCGTTTCGGTGGATTGCGACATTACAAAAACAGGGTGGCTCCATTAATCAAAAGAGCGCGGACAATCTGCCGCCTGCAAGGCCGTGGCTTTACCCTCATAGAACTATTAGTCGTCGTGCTTATTATCGGTATTTTGGCCGGGGTGGCTGTTCCTCAATACACTAAGGCTGTCCTTAAAGCCCGTTATACAGAATTGCAAACTACTATTTTTGCTTTTAAAAATGCTTCCGAAGTTTATTATATGGCTAATGGCGATTATCCTCATAGTTGGGAGGATACGGACTTAGATTTACCCGCAGGATGTAGTCTTAATACTGGAACGGATAGAGGTTGGATGTATTGTAAGAATAAATTAAGTTTTGATTTTTTTGATGCCAATAATCAAAATTTAGTGGGGTTTTATTCCGTAAATGGTATTTTAAAAGTAGGGTACATACAATGGTTGGATAATTCGCCTTATCCTGCTCAACGCGAGTGTTGGGCCCGTACGCAAGATGAAGAGGGAACTAGTTTTTGTAAAAGTTTAGGGGGAGTTGTTGGCCCAACTGTTTCACATTTTTCTTGTACTACTAATGGTGGTTGTACTCGGTATATTTTACCTTAATCCAGTAAAATAAAAACACCCCGCAGAAAATAAATTCCGCGGGGTGCTTTTATATCTAGTAACGGTTAAGGATGAATTTTATCCATCATACGCGGGAACGGAATCGTCTCGCGCACGTGTTGTAATCCGCATACCCAGCGGACCATACGTTCAATGCCCATACCAAAGCCGGAGTGCGGCACGCTGCCATATTTGCGCAGGTCCAAATACCACTCGTAGCCTTTGGGGTCCAAACCTTGTTCTTTAATGCGTTGCAACAAGGCGTCGTAGTCGGCTTCTCTTTCGCTGCCGCCGATGATTTCGCCCGCGCCTTCGGGTCCGATGACGTCCACCGCCAAAACCGTTTTGGGGTTTTTGGGGTCGCGCTTCATATAGAAGGCCTTAATTTCGGTGGGGTAGTGGTGAATCATAATCGGGGTGTCGTAATCCTCACCGAGCAAGGTTTCCTCGTCGCCGCCGATGTCTCCGCCCCAAGGGGTGTTGTTACCCTTTTTGTGCAGAACTTCAATCGCGTCCGTATAGTCAATACGCGGGAATTTCTTCTCCACGGTGGCTTGCAGTTTGGACGTATCGCGGCCGAGGGTTTTCAAATCGTCGGCGCGGTTCTTTAACACTTGGGCCACAATGTATTTGATAAAGTCTTCGGCCAGGTCCATATTGTCGTCCAAATCGTTGTAGGCCACTTCGGGTTCCACCATCCAAAATTCGGTCAAATGGCGGCGGGTTTTGCTCTTTTCGGCGCGGAAAGTCGGGCCGAAGCAGTAGGTGCGGCCCAAGGCCATCGCCGAGGCTTCGCCGTACAACTGCCCGCTCTGGGATAAGAACGCCTTTTCGCCAAAGTAGTCGGTTTCAAAAAGCGTGCTGGTGCCCTCGCAGGCGGCGGGGGTCAAAATCGGGGAGTCGGACAATATAAAGCCGTTTTTGTGGAAATATTCGCGGATAGCGAAAATGATTTCGTCACGGATGCGCAAAATAGCCGTTTGGCGCGCGGAACGCAGCCATAAGTGGCGGTAGTGCATCAAAAATTCCGGGCCGTGCTCTTTGGGGGAAATGGGGTAATCTTTTGCCATTTGCACAATTTCCAAGTTTTTTACGCCCAGTTCATAGCCCAGCGGAGAGCGTTTGTCCTCACGCACGGTGCCGGTAACGATAATGGAAGATTCCTGGGTAACTTTGTCGCCCAGTTCAAATTGTTCGGGGGAAACTTCGCCCTTGAACATTACGCATTGGATAATGCCGCTGCCGTCGCGCAGTTGCAAAAAGTGCAATTTGCCGCTGGAACGCTTGTTATACAGCCAGCCTTTTAAAGTGATTTCTTGGCCGAGATATTGGCCCACATCTTTAACACGAATTTTACTAGACATATATTCCTCTGTAATAAAGAAATAGGGTACTTATTTATTTTATCTTTTTTAGCGGGGAAAAGCGACGGGAAAAGACAAAGGGTGTTTGGCGGGTCTTGCCCGCATATAAAAGGCGTATAAGGCGGAGGAGTATTTTTACTTGTTTGAGCCTGTAAGGCGAGTTGTAAAAATACCCGCCGTTACTGCCTTTTATGGGCGCTGACCCGCTGGTCTTTTTGGTTCTTTTTCTCCCACGAGAAAAAGAAAAAATAAATTTTTGTCATACTTTTTGTCGGTACAAAAAGTATGAATAATGGATTATGGTATATGAAAAAACCACGCTTTCGCGTGGTTTTAATGGTGGACGTGCGGGGATAAAATGTGGCAGGACCTTCTCGGCTCATTTTCGGAAGCGAATAGCGCCTCTTTGTATGGATATAGGGAGCATCCCCCAATAAAAAACCACGCTTTCGCGTGGTTTTTAAATGGTGGACGTGGGGGGGATAAAACGCGGCAGGACCTTCTCGGCTCACTTCGGAAGCGAACCGCGCCTCTTTGTGCAAAGCTTAGGGCACATCCCCCAATAAAAAACCACGCTTTCGCGTGGTTTTTAAATGGTGGACGTGATCGGGATCGAACCGACGACCTCCTCGTTGCGAACGAGGCGCTCTCCCAGCTGAGCTACACGCCCGAAAATCGGCAACTGCGTTACTTTCAATATATTTATTATAGCATATACGGAAACAAAAATAAAAATATTTTTATTTTTTTCCGTCGGAGCGAGGTTTAAAAAATGCCCCACTTGAAAATATTATTTTTTACTACTATACTATATTTATAGCAAATTTGAGCGAAAACGGTCCCCGTGTTTGGCTCAAATCTATTTGTTTTGGAGAGCAAAATGAAGAAATTTTTAATTTTACTTTTTGGCTGTTTATTCTCCGCCACCACCGCCGGAGCGTGGGGGCTTTTACCTGAATTTACTAAAATACAACCCGAGCGCTTTAAACAAAATAATGGCTACCGCAAGTTTTTATTGAACGATATTTATGAGGGCCGCCCAGAATTGCGCGTATGCGTAAATCCTTATAATAAGGCAGCCGAAGACGAAATGTTTGAAAATATTCAGACTGCTTTTTCGTCCATATTTGCCTTTGTCCGGCAAGAAATTGAACAAAGCGGCCGCGCGGCGGAATTTGCGGACTTCTTGGCGGTCTGGCCGAAATCCTTTAAGTTGCACCGTATGAATTACCCTGCGGGTAAAAATTGTAAGGCAATATCCGGGCAGTTTGACCTTGAATTAAAAGGGGAACAAACCCGCATCCCTATTGATACGGGTTTTAGCGTTACTTATGGTAAGCAAGGGCACGCGGTGCCGGTGCAAGACCCTAAAACTTTTTCGTGGTCCATAATGCTATCCACGGACCACCCGATTAAAGAAGCGCGTGTGGAAATTGCTATGCACGAGGTTTCCCATTTGTTGGGCTTGGCTGACCAATATTCTAATTTTTCAGCGGATAAAACCTATTCCTTGCAGGCTTTTGAGGAATTAAAGAAAATAGAGTCCATTATGCAAAGTTCGTCTATGGACAAAAGAAGAACCTTGACTTGCGACGATGCGGAAGGCTTTATTAACGCGATGGACTATATTATGCGCCAGGAAGGCAAAACCTCTAACCGCTTACAGCACGGCTGGGCGGATCTCTGCGGGCGCAATTATATTTATATGGACGGCGTTCCCCAGCGCAATGCAGACCCCGCACAGGCAAAGCAGGAGCACGACGCTTTTGTAAAATGGGCTACTAACGGCTATAAAGCCGCGGATAAACCTGCATTTGCTTCCAAAGCGCTTGAAGTCCAGCGTGATTTGGCAGCCCGTCTGGCGGGTGCGACCAAGAACTTGTCCGCCTTGAAAGACAGAAAAACGGAATTAGATGGGCTGATTGGCTCTAAAAAATATGAAATTCAAAATGCCAAATTTTATAAATGGACGCCGCGCCAAGTGAAGGCCGAACAGGCTAAATTGAAAAAGTTGGAAGCAGAGCGCGACCAAGTTGCGCAGGAAATTGCACAACTGGAAAGCAATATAAAAACGGGGAAATTCCCGGAACTTGCCAAAAAGGATACTCCGGCGGTGGCGGCTTCTAATACGGGTAGTAAAGGCAACACTCAAACTCCGTCCAAATCTACGCCCGTGATTAGCGGCAATTATGTGGGCCCGAAAGGGGCGCAAGTGGTGGCGGCGACCTCTAAACCGCAAACTTCTGCTCCGGCGGCAACGCCCACGGCTACGAAACCTGCCCCGGTTGCGGAAAACAAGCCCCAACAGCCGGTTGCGGCGCCCGTTAGCCAGCCTGTAAAGGTGGACAACAGCCCCAAGGCGGCCTTGGACCGTTATATTGCCTCGCACCCCGGTTTGCGGGATTCCTTATTGGCTGTCCGCACTGGGACGGCTCTGCCTACGCAAGCGCGCGAGGTGCAGGAATATCAAACCTTGTTTGATGCGTATAAGAACGGAAACGCAACCCCGGCAAAGGCGGAAACAAAAACCGCGCCCAAGGCCGATAACAAAGCCAATAATGCGGCTAAACGCAAAGAATTGGAAGATAAATATAAGGCACAATGTACCTTATCCAGTTTTGAGCAAAAGTACGAAAAGGAACTTACTCCTATCCGCAAACGGCTTGCAAAAGGGCAGAAATTGAACCAGCGGCAGGCCTCGTTGTGGAACGCATACAGCCAGCGTTTAAAACAGGTGCAAAGCACGCCTTGGTGCCAAAACTTGTCCGCCCAAATAAAAGCGCTTTAATAAAAAACCCCGGGAAACCGGGGTTTTTTTAGCATATGGCTATTCTTATTTCCCTCT
>CAVKWQ010000082.1:0-5176 GCA_963660385.1 Muribaculaceae bacterium | reverse complement strand
CCGCCGCCAAAATTCCGATAATCAGTACCACTACCAAAAGTTCAATTAAGGTAAAGCCGTTTGTCTTCATAAGCACCTCGCTGGGATAGTTCATTTTAACAAAAAAGCCCCTGTTTCACAAAGTATTTTATATGTATAATAAGGATATGAATTGTATTTTTTGCGGCATTGCCGACGGCTCTATTAAAAGCCAACTGATTTACGAAGATGACGATGTAGTAGCGTTTAAGGATTTAAACCCCCAAGCGCCGACCCATCTTTTGATTATTCCGCGCAAGCATATTGCGCGCCTGTCGGAAGCGGACGAAAAAGACGCGCTTCTGCTGGGCAAGATTTTGCTGGTTGCCAAAAAACTGGCCAAACAGTTTGATTTAAAGGACTTCCGCCTGGTAACCAATAACGGCAAAGGCGCCGGGCAAAGTGTGGACCATTTGCACTTCCATTTAATGGCCGGCAGACGTTTTTTGTGGCCCGCAGGTTAAAAAAACGTAAAATTTAAGAAAAATAAGGTATAATATACATAAGGTATAAGATACCGTTTTTATTTTTGTCTATTAACCGTAGAAGGTGGTGAAAAAGTAATGGTTTTCGTAAAAGTGAGAGATGCCGAACATCTTGAAGAAGCCTTGAAACGCTTCAAAAGAGAATGCGAAAAGAACGGCATTTTGAAAGAAATCAAAAGACGCGAAACGTATATGCCTCCGAGCGTGAAGAGAAAAATCAAATCGCAGGAAGCCCAACGCCGCGCCCGCCGCACCAAACGCAGACGTTTTTAATTAAAGTAACACCACAGGCAATAGTCCTTTACGCAAGTATCGGACTATTGCCTTATTTGCCTTTAACTTTAATCTAAAACAGGCGGCACCGTGAATAATAACCTCACAGAACAAATTAAGGACAGATTGGACATTGTAGAATTTATCCGGCAATATGTTCCGGGCCTTAAACGCTCGGGTAAAACCTACAAAGCCTGCTGTCCGTTTCATAAAGAAAAGACCCCTTCCTTCACTTGTAACAGCGAAAAGGGGTTGTTCTATTGTTTCGGCTGTCAGGCGGGCGGAGATATTTTTGATTTTCTGATGAAGATTGAAAATTTATCCTTTAACGAAGCGCTTGAAAAATTGGCCGCGCAGGCCGGGCTGGAATACAAGCCTATGCGCCCTTTAACGGGCGAAGAAATGCGTCGCGCCACCTTGCGCAAGTTATTGGACTTTGCCAAAGCGTTCTACCATAAAAATTTGATGTCGGCAGGTGGCGAATTCGCGCGCGCGTACGTAAAAGAGCGTAATTTGACCAAAGAAACCTGCCAAAAGTTTGAATTGGGGTTCGCCAAGAACGACCCTACCGCCCTAGCCAAGGAAGCGCGCTCCGCGGGGTTTACGGACCAAGATTTAAAGGACGCGGGGCTCTGTGTTTTAACCGCTTATGGCCCTCGGGATTATTACCGCAACCGCCTGATGTTCCCCATTATCAACCAACGGGGCGACACGGTGGGCTTTGGCGGACGCATTTTAGGCGAGGGCGAACCCAAATATTTAAATTCGCCCGAAACGGTTTTATTTACCAAAAGCCAAGTCTTGTACGGGCTCAATTTTGCGGGCCCGGAAATCCGCAAAGCGGGCCGCGCGGTACTGCTGGAAGGGTATATGGACGTTATCGCCTGCCACCAAGCGGGCGCAGGTTATACCGTGGCTCCCTTGGGCACCAGTTTGACCGAGGAACACGCCCGGCTGTTAAAACGCTATACGGATACGGTAATCGTCCTGTTTGACCCGGACGCCGCCGGGATTAAGGCCGCCATACGCGGCGGACTTATTTTGATTGAGCGCGGGCTTTTTGTAAAGGTGGCCTCGCTGCCCGACGGGCTGGACCCGGATGAGTACATTGCCCAGTACGGCAAGGAAAAATTTGAAGAAATTTTAAATAACGCCCAAGATTTAATTGCGTTTCACACCAATTTGCTCCTCTCTCAATGCGAGCAGCCTATCCAAGCGCAGGACAAAACGCGCTTGGTGTCCGAATTGGCGGAAACCATATCCAAGCAACCGGATGAAATCGTCCGGCGCGAGTGGGCCAAATATGTGGCCGAACATTTGGGCGTAGATGAAGAGTTGGTAATGGAACGCTTGCGCGAGGTGTCTTATTCCCCGGCGCCGCGGTTCCGCCGCCAGCAAACGGTGTTGGAAAACACGATTGCCACCCCGGCGGAAGAAGATTTGCTGTCTTGGATTTTAAAGAGTCCGGCGCATTTGGTGTTATGCTCCGAACTCACGCGGGAGGATTTTTCCACCCCCGCCGCCTGGAACCTGTTTGAAACCTTGGTCCGGGCGCATATGGAACACCCGCAGGAGCCCGATTTGGCGCAGGAAGCGGCTAAACTGGCCCCCGCGCAAAAGAGTGAATTTGTAAAGTTGGCCCTGTTACAAACGCCGGAAGACTTTGACCCGGCGCGCGACATTGCCGCCTGTGCGGCCAAATTGCAGCAAAGCGGTCTGCATAAACAATTACAAGAAATTCGCCGCCAAATGAAGCAACTGGGCGCCGGAAATGTACCGCCGGAAGTTTTTAAAAAATATATAGAATTGCAAAACAAATTAAAAAAATATCGCAGTTGAGGAAATTATGGCATCGGGAAATAAAGCGCTGAAAGATTTAGTAGAAGAAGGCAAAGAAAGCGGCTTCTTATCTTTGGAAGATTTGAACCGCTCTATCGCCGCGTCGGATATGAGCGCGGAAGACATTGACGGCGTAATGGGTACGCTGGACGATTTGGGTATTCAGGTAGTGGACCAAAAGAAATTTAAATCTGTCTCCGCCGCCGATAAAGAGGCGTTAAGCGAAGATTGGTCCTCCGCCAGCCCGGATATTTCCAACTCTATCCGTATGTACTTGTCCGAAATGGGTAAAGTGCCGCTTTTGTCGCGCGATGAGGAAATCACCTTGGCGCGCAACATCCGCGAACGCGAAAAAGAACTGCGCAAACTGGTATTGGAATCGCCTATCACAATGCGCGAAATTTGCAACTGGGAAGAATTGGTGGACCAGGAAGAAATGACCACCAAGGAACTTATGCCCCGCGGTAAACGCACCACGCGCGAACTGAACAATATGCGCAAAAAACTCAAAGATGCGGCGCAATTCATCGGCAAACGCGAGCAGGAAATTACCAAATTAATGAAGGAACTGCGCGAGGGCAACCTGACGGACAAAAAGCGCAACAACGCCATTGAAAAATTGGAAGCCAAACAAAAAGAAGTCGTGGCGACCATTACCAAACTGAATTTGAACCAAAATAAAATCAAACGTTTGACCAACAAAATCAAAAACTTGGCCGACCGCTTGACCGAAACCCGCAACGATATGCAACGCTTTGACGATTATTTCGGCAAATACGAAGACGTCAAAAAACTGGTTACCAAATTTAAAGCGGGTAAAATGACGGAAAAGGAATTTAAAAAAGCCACCAAATTTACGTTGCCGGAATTGGAACGCGCCTTGGCGAACATTGAGGACGTCCAACGCCGCCACGCGCAAATGGTGGATATGTTGCCGATGACGGAAAAGGAATTTTTGTCCTTTAATGACCGTATCGTCTTCTTTGAAGATATGATTTTGCAGGACAAGTTAAAACTCATCAAGGCAAACCTGCGCTTGGTGGTTTCTATTGCCAAAAAGCACGTCAATTCCAACTTGGAACTCTCCGACCTAATTCAAGAGGGCGGCTTGGGCTTAATGAAAGCCGTGGAAAAATTTGAATACAAACGCGGCTTTAAATTTTCTACCTATGCCACCTGGTGGATTCGCCAGAGCATCAACCGCGCCATTGCCGACCAGGCCAATACAATCCGTATCCCCGTGCATATGAAGGAATTAGTTTCCAAACTGACCAAGGTTACCAACAAATTCCGCCAAGAACACGGCCGCGAGCCCACCTTGGAAGATTATTCCAAAACGCTCCGCCTGTCCGTGGAAAAGGTGAAAAGCGTGCTCAAAATTATGCAAGACCCGATTTCCCTTTCTACGCCGATTGGCGAGGACGAGGATTCCAACTTGGAAGACTTTATTGAAGATAAGAACGGGCCAAACCCCACCAGCGCGGCGGTGGACTTCCTGCGCAAGCAAGAAGTGGCCGATGTGTTGGCGACGCTCTCGGAACGCGAAGCCAAAATTATCAGCCTGCGCTTTGGGATTGACTCCGGCTACCCGCGCACCTTAGAAGAAGTGGGCAAAATGTTTAACGTTACGCGCGAACGCGTGCGCCAGATTGAAGCCAAGGCCATCCGCAAACTGCGCCACCCCAGCCGTACCAAAATGTTAAAGGATTACCAAGAATAATCTTTTGCAACACATAGCACAGCCCCGCATAAATCAAAAACGCGGGGCTGTTTTTTTACGGTAAACGATAGCGGCGCAAGCCTGCGTCCTCAAAAACTTTTGTACCTCCAAAAATTTGTGTACAATAACTGTCAGCCTCTTTTCCATACGCAATGCCGATACCTTTTCGCTCTCCGCAAAATAAAATGCCATTGTCCTGTCCGGAATTGCCCAATAAGCCCATTGTAAAACCCGCACCTTTATATTCACCCGCAATACGCCCTAAATAAATAGCCGTATAAGTCGCGCCCTCCACATACATTTGCAACGACCATTTATCGTTAGAGCGTGTATCTGTTGCATTTGCATACCATTTGGTCGCCCCCGTCCACGGTACGCTAATGTCCAACTCGTCAAACGAAGTAGCATACGAGCCATTTGCCATATAATAGGCTTCCTGCGCGGCGTATAAGGATTTTAAAAGGGCTAACGCCTGAGTGGCACGGCTTTTTTCCACAGCCTTATTGTATTGTGGCATTGCCACCGCCGCCAAAATACCAATAATAAGAACAACTACTAATAGTTCAATTAGTGTAAAGCCACGGCTCACACCCCAAGATGTAGATCCTGAAACAAGTTCAGGATGACCTCCTTTTTTCATAATGTCGTCAGTGCCGAGGAATTGGCGATCCGCTAGGGTGTCGTCATCCCGGAAGGTCTTTATCTGGGAGCTGTTGTTTTTGTTGTCATTCCCGAGTGTTGTAGTCGGGAATCTGTTTCTTGCTGTTGCTGTTCTCTTACAAAACGACAGATCCCCGACAGAAACCTTCGGGGATGACAAAATAGAGGTAAATCCTTTCAT
>CAVKWQ010000081.1:0-5617 GCA_963660385.1 Muribaculaceae bacterium | reverse complement strand
AAAAAGAACAGCTCCAAACCTCCTTTCCAAAAACAAACGGCGCTTATTTTATACAATATGTTTATGAAACCTATCGTCCTATGCGGCCCGACCGCTTCTGGCAAAACTGAACTCGCCTTGGAACTTGCCCGCCAATCAAACGGGATTATTCTCTCGGCCGACTCACGCCAAGTTTATAAACGCCTGACTATCGGCACGGCCAAGCCGCAGGGCTCGTACCAAAACGGAGCCTATACGGTGGACGGAGTACCTTATTATCTGGTGGATTTTTTAGACGTTACCGACATCTGCAACGCTGGGAACTTTGTAAAAAAAGCGCGCCAAATCGCCGCTGAAAACCCAAACCGTCCACTTATTTTTGCGGGCGGTACGGGTATGTGGCTGCACGCCTATTTTGTGGGTATGGACGACCTGCCCGCTTCCACGCCACAAACGCGCGAAAAACTTTCCGCCTTACTAGCAAAATCGGGCAAAGAGGGCCTGCATCAGGCGCTTATGGCCTTGGACCCTATTTCCGCACAAAATATCCCGGTGGGCAACGTCCAACGCACGATGCGCGCCCTGGAACTGTGCTGGCTGACGGGCAAGCCCGCAAGCGCGCTAAAAAGCGGCAATTTTTTTAAACTCCCTAATCCGCAAGCCTCCGCCTGGGTGTATTTAGCCTGGGATAGAGAAGCGTTAAACGCGCGCATTTCGGCCCGTACAGAGCAGATTTTTGACGGGATGGCACAGGAAGCCGAAGCCCTGCTAAACGAGGGCTACAAGCCCGATACGCCCGCTTTAAAAAGTCTGGGCTATCCGCAGGCAATTTCCTTTTTACAAGGGCAACTCTCCCGCGCGCAAGCCGTGGAGCAAGTGGCCACGCTTACCCGCCAATACGCCAAACGCCAGCGCACCTGGTTCAACCGCTATACCAACGCCCTGCGCCTGGAACTAACCGCCAAACAAGATTTCCGCCCCCAAGCGCTCGCCGCGCAAATCCTTCATTTTGCCAACCAAACGGCCCTGCCGCCCAATATGGTAAAATGAAGATATGATAGCGTATTTAAAAGGCGAAGTATTGGAAGTAAAGGAAGACGGCGCCGTCATTTTGTGCGGCGGAATCGGCTACGAGGTCAACCTCGCGCACAGTTCCGCGCTGGAACTGACGGAAGGAACCGAAGTGGCCCTGTATGTGGCGGAATCCATTTCCCCCTACGACGGCACGGTTTTATACGGTTTTTTGAATAAAGAAGACAAAGAACTTTGGTATCTCTTCAAAACCGCTATCCCCAATACAGGCCCCAAAAAAGCGCTTGAATTTTTAAACAAAGCCCTCCGCTCGGTGGCGGACTTTCACAACGCTATTTTAAAACGCGACCCCAAAATTTTGACGGGTATCTTCGGCTTTACGGCTAAGACGGCGGAAAAGTTAATCAACTCCTTAAAGGACAAAATGGACGCTATCACCGTACAGGGAGAAAGCAAAATAAAAGTAATGGACGAAGCCCCGTATATGAGCGGCGTGCTGGAAGCCTTGTCCGCCTTGGGCTATTCTGCGGCGGAATCGCGCCGCGCGATTGAAAAACTCTACACCGAGGGTGTAAACCTAAACGGCAAGATTGAAGACATCATCAAAGAGGCCCTGCGGGTACTGAAAAAATGAGCAACCAAAACGAAATTTTAGACGTCAACCAACTTTCCGATGAGTCCGCCGGGCTGGAAGCCGCCCTGCGCCCCGCCACCTTGGACGAGTTTGTCGGGCAGGAAAAACTAAAAGAAAATTTACGCATTTTTATTGCGGCCGCCAAATCCCGCAAGGAAGCCCTGGACCATTGTCTTTTTTATGCGCCGCCCGGCTTGGGTAAAACTACGCTTGCCAATATTTTGGCGCGCGAAATGGGCGTAAACATCAAGGTTACGTCCGGCCCCGTACTGGCGCGCCCGGGCGACTTGGCCGCTATGCTGACAACCGAATTAGCCGAGGGTGACATTTTGTTTATTGACGAAATCCACCGCCTAAACCCCGCAGTAGAGGAGGCCCTCTACCCGGCAATGGAAGACTTTACCTTTTTTATCAATACGGGCAAAGGCGCAGGCTCTACGACCTTAAAACTGGCCGTACCGCACTTTACCCTGGTGGGTGCGACTACCCGCTCCGGCCTGCTGACCGGCCCGCTGCGCGACCGCTTTGGCATTGTATTTAACTTGGGCTTTTACGAAATCCCGGAAATTACCGATATTTTGGAACGCTCGGCACGGCTTTTAAACATTGAGGCCGACCGTGCGGGGCTCACCGAACTGGCTAAACGCTCCCGCGGTACGCCGCGTATTGCTAACCGCTTATTACGACGCGCGCGCGACTTCGCCCAAGTAAAGGGCAACGGTATTATCACGCACGAAATTGCCACCACGGCAATGGATTCCCTGGACATTGACAGCGAGGGCTTGGACAGCGTGGATAAGCGCATTTTGGAAGCGCTTATAGACCGTTTTTCAGGCGGCCCGGTGGGCGTGGACAACTTAGCGATTGCCGTGTCCGAAGCCGTGGATACTTTAACGGACGTAATAGAGCCCTTTCTCATCAAGGCGGGCTTTATTGCGCGCACCCCGCGCGGCCGCGTGGCCACGCGCAAAGCCTACGAACATATGGGCCGCAAACAACACGCGGATTTGCTTTTTTAGTATGAAAAAACACTTCTGTTTACTCCTTTTAACCGCCGCGCTTTTAAGCGCGTGCGCCGCACCGTCCAAACGCCCATCAGCCTATACCGCCGCGCAAGGGCAGATAGACTCTTCCGCCTTGGCCGCCCGCGCGCCGGAACCGCCCGCGCAGGACCCGCAAAACCAAAAGGAATATACCGAAGCCACCGTGCGCGTGTTGCTGGCCGAAAAGGCCAAATCGGCCTATATAAAGCACTCTGGCAAGGTGTATATTTACACACAAAATTTAGATAAAAAATACAAGGTTTCCGCCGCCGGCACCTTGGCCGTAAAAGCGCTGGGGAGCGGCAAAATCCAAGTAGGCACGTTACAGGCCGCGCAACCCATTATTTTGGAACCCGCCGCCAATACCGTGCTGGGCTGGAATAACAACAGTTATTCGGGCAAAATTTACATCATCCCCGCGCAAAACGCCTTTCACTTGGTGGAACACGCCCCGCTGGAAACATACCTCTATGGGGTGCTCCCGTACGAAATGAGTTACACCTGGCCCTTGGAAGCCTTAAAGGCGCAGGCCGTGGCCGCACGCACCTATACGCTAAAAACCTTAGAGAGTGTAAAAAACCAAAATTTTGACGTTTATTCCGATGTCCGCAGCCAAATGTACAAAGGCGGCGGTAAGCAATACGATTCCGTCAAAAAAGCCGTGGACCAAACCCGCGGGCAAGTATTAACCTACGAGGATAAACTCTTTTTTACCTACTACCACGCAAACTGCGGCGGCGCGACGGACGATGTGCGCAGTTGGAACTTTGGCGCAAAATCCATTAAGCCGCTTTCAGGGGCGTCTTGCAAGTACGACAGCCACTCCAAAAGTTACAAATGGGCGATGAACGTCGCCCGGCACAAGGTGGAAAGTTACGCCAAAAGCGTGGGCCTGACAGGTGCTTTAAAAAGCATTAAAATTTCCCGCAAGACGGACACGGGCCGCGCCACCAATTTAATTATTAAAACCGCCAAGGGTTCCAAAACCGTACCGTGCGGGCGCTTCCGTTTAGCCACGGGCATCCGCAGTTGCAAAATAACCAAGTTGGACGTCCGCAAAAACGACGTCCGCTTTGAAGGCAAAGGTTACGGCCACGGTATCGGTATGTGCCAAGACGGCGCAAACGGTATGGCCAAGGACGGCAAAAATTACCGCAAGATTTTAAAAAATTATTACCCCGGAGCCGAAATCAAAACGCTCCAATAGAGGACACTTATGTTTGAACGCTTTAAAAAACTGGATTTAGACCCGCTTATCGCCAAGCAGCCCGCCACCCCGCGCGACTCCTCGCGCCAAATGGTGCTCCACCGCGATACGCACACCATTGAACACCGCATCTTCCGCGATATCCACGAATATTTTAACCCTGGCGACGCTTTGGTCATCAACAATACCAAGGTTTTCCCCGCCAAGTTATTCGCCCATAAACCGACTGGCGGCAAGGTGGAAGTATTGCTCGTGCGCCCGATGCAAAAGCCCAATATTTGGGCCGTTTTAACACGCGATTACAAAGAGGGTATTACGCTTGATTTTGGTTCCGGCTTAACCGCCAAAGTGTTGGGCAAGACGGACAATAATGAAGCCATTTTGGAATTTAACGAAGAAGACATTTTGCCCTTCTGCAACGAGCACGGCCTTATGCCTCTGCCGCAATACATTGAAAAGGCCCGCAAGCATAGCGGCCTTACGCCCAGCATAGAAACCGACAAAGAACGCTATCAAACCGTTTACGCCAAGTACGACGGCTCTATCGCCGCGCCTACGGCGGGCTTTCACTTTACGCCGGAACTTTTGCAAAAATTAAAGGATAAAGGCGTACACATTTGCTACATCACCCTGCACGTCGGCTGGGGTACGTTTAAACCCTTACGCGGAGAGCCTGAACATCACCATATGCTGGCCGAATTGGGCGAGGTAACCCAGGAAACCGCCGACACGCTAAACGCGGTGCGCCAAGCGGGCAAACGCGTGTTTTCCTGCGGCACCACCAGCACCCGCACCTTGGAAAGTTTTACGGACGACAACCACATCACGCACCCGGGAAAAAAATGGACGGACTTATTCATTTATCCCGGCTACAAGTTTAAGGCCATTGACTGCCTGATTACTAACTTCCACTTCCCGGACTCTACCCCTCTGTGTATGACGTCCGCCTTTGCCGGAGAGGATTTTATTTACGAGGCGTATTTGCAAGCCGTAGAAAAGAAATACCGCTTCTACTCCTTTGGCGACAGTATGATGATTTTGTAAAAAACCCGGGGCTATTAAAAACCCCGGGTTTTATATTTATTTATTATGAACGCCCCTCTGTTCCGTCCTGCCAAATTTCAAATCCAGTGGCCTTAGAATCCCACTTTTTGCAATCTGCGGCCGTACCCTGACTGCAATTCGCTAATTCACTACACTGGTACAAAGGCAAGGAAAAATATGCTTTACAATTCCCGTCAAGATTGCCATTGCCCATAAGACAAGTTTTACCGTAAATTGCATTAGTATCATAATAAGTTTTACCAACTATACAATCATCGCACTCTGTTCCCGGGCTGCAAGCCCTTGGTTTAGAAAGATATCCTGCCATAAGTAAGTTTTCTGTTTCTACCACGGAAGGATTCATCTTAAATGGCAAAGGGCTTCCTTTGTCTATATTACACATACCGCTACAACTTCCTAAGCCATCAGTCTTCGTCCCTTGAAAACAGGAAGTCGCTTTTGTTAAACATTTCTTTAAGGAGCAATTTCCCTGCCAAGCGTTCCATTTGCAAGTGGTATAGTTCCAAGTTCTAGTTTGCTTAGCCGTAGAGGGAGACGGGCAGGCCTGTTCTGTGGGCTCCCCGGTGGGAGGCTCACAGGAGGTGGATTTTTCCGCTTCCCCGCAGACCAAATACACTTCGTCCTTATTTTTGAGTTTTAATTTCTGCCAACTCATTG
>CAVKWQ010000080.1:0-5824 GCA_963660385.1 Muribaculaceae bacterium | reverse complement strand
CGCAAGAGGCCAAGGAGTATGGGCTGATTGACGAGGTATTGCCCCTTAAAAAGTAAAGGCTTTTTCAGTCGTTGCGAAATGCGTACGGGGAACAAAGAGAAAATCTTTGTTCCCCGTTACTTATTAGGGCCAACCATTTGTCAAATTCGTTGCATTTGAGCGTCTTTCGGGGCTTATGTGGCATACAGCCACACCGCGCCCCGACTAAATCCACCCAACTGCTTAGAATTTGACAAATCAGGCAATCGTCTAAAAAATTTTCAGATGTTTGCGGACGGCATTTGTAGGACGGCTTTTTCAGTCGTTGCGAAATGCGTACGGGGAACAAAGAGTAAATCTTTGTTCCCCGTTACTTATAATGGCCAACCATTTGCCAAATTCGTTGCATTTGGGCGTCTTTCGGGGCTTATGTGGCATACAGCCACACCGCGCCCCGACTAAATCCACCCAACTGCTTAGAATTTGACAAATCAGGCAATCGTCTAAAAAATTTTCAGATGTTTGCGGACGGCACTTGAATTAAAAAAGGCAGTCATCCTGAACTTGTTTCAGGATCTACCGATTGTGTTTTTTATTGTAGTTGTCGTCATCCTGGAAAGTTGTAGTCCAGGATCTGTTGTTATTAAAGAAAGAAGCCCTTTATGTTGTCCTTGGCCCCACTTTATCAAAATTAGCAACCAAATAACACAGTTGCTAATTTTAACCTAATTTGCTACAATCTATAAGAGCCAAAAGCGGGGGTTTTTGTATAAGACGCTTTTGGGAAACCTTTTATCCGTTACAGAGAGGGAAAAATTATGGCAGAAGAAATTAAAAAACAAACGCTTTCGTTACCGACGGTAGTGCCGGCTGTCGCCATACGCGATGTGGTGATGTTCCCGGGGATGTCGCTCCCGTTGTCGGTGGACCGCGAAAAGTCTGTTTCCGCGGTGGAACTTGCGCTGGGGGAACAGGGCAAATATATTTTGGCCGTATCGCAGAAAAATGCGGAAATTGAGGACCCCAAAGAGTCCGATATTTACCATTTCGGCGTGATTGCGCAAATTACGCAGAATTTAAAGATGCCCGACGGCTCTATGAAGATTTTTCTGCAAGGCTTGGCCCGCGCGCGCGTAACCAAATTGGAAATGAACGACGTGGCCGGGGCTTGGTTCGCTACGGTGGATTATATTGAGGAAGAAGACGATAATTCCCCGGTAGTGCAGGCCTTAATGCGCAAGGTGTTGGACGAGTTTGACCACTATGCCCGCGTGTCGCACCGGATTGCGGTGGAGGGGGTTTCCTTCCTGCGCCAAATCAACGACGCTTCCAAACTGGCCGATACGGTGGCTTCCAATATGCTCGTAAAAACCGAGCAGCGCCAAGAAATTTTGGAAGCGGTGCACATTAAAGACCGCTTGGAAAAAATCTTAAAACTGATTACCAGCGAAGTGGAAATTTTGGGCTTGGAGGAAAAAATCCACTCCAAGGTCCGCGCACAGATTGAAAAAAACCAAAAAGAATATTATTTGAACGAGCAAATGAAGGCCATCCAAAAGGAACTCAGCCAAAAGGATGATTTCCAAAAGGAACTGGACGCCTTGCGCGCGAAAATCAAAAAGAACGGGCTTCCTCCGCAGGCCAAAGAAGCGGCGGAAAAAGAGATTGACCGCCTGGCCAAAATGGCGCCGTTCTCACCGGAAGCGACGGTCTCGCGCACCTATTTGGATTGGCTCGTCAATATGCCTTGGAACCAAACGACCGAGGATGTATTGGACTTAAAAGAAGCCAAAAAGATTTTGGACGAGGACCACTTTGGGCTGGAAAAACCCAAAGAACGCATTTTGGAATATTTGGCGGTGAGCAAGTTAAATAATTCCCTGCGCGGCCCGGTGCTCTGCTTTGCGGGTGCGCCCGGCGTGGGGAAAACGTCGTTGGCTAAATCTATTGCGCGCGCTATCGGCCGCAAATTTGTGCGGATGTCCTTGGGGGGCGTACGCGACGAGAGCGAAATCCGCGGACATCGCAGAACGTATATCGGTTCTATGCCGGGGCGCATTATTCAGGGTATCAGCAAGGCCAAGAGTATGAACCCGGTCTTCCTGCTGGACGAAATTGACAAAATGGGCAGCGACTGGCGCGGCGACCCCGCGGCGGCGCTACTTGAACTGTTGGACCCGGAGCAAAACAAAGAGTTTACCGACCACTTTTTGGACGTGCCGTTTGACGTATCCAAGGTAATGTTTATTACCACGGCGAACTCCTTGGCTAATATTCCGTCCACCTTGCGCGACCGCTTGGAAATTATTGATTTTGACGGATACACCGAGTACGAAAAACACGATATCGTGGATAAGTACCTCTTGCCCAAACAAATGAAGATGCACGGCTTGAAGGATGGCCAGTTAGAGGTTACGCACGAGGCTGTCGCCCTGTTAATGCGTGACTATGTGCGCGAAGCGGGGGTGCGCAACTTGGACCGCGAAATCGGCTCCCTGTGCCGCAAAGCCGCCAAAAAAATTGTGGAAGGCGCTAAAAAGGTAGTTGTTACCAAGGAAAACCTGCACGAGTTTTTGGGCGTGCCGCGCTATTCCAACTTTGCTACCGAGGAAAACGGCGTCGGTATTGCCACGGGCCTTGCGTGGACGAGTGTAGGCGGCGAAACGCTGTCTATTGAAGCCACCAAAATCCCGGGCAAAGGCCAACTGATTTTGACAGGTATGCTGGGTAACGTGATGAAGGAATCCGTCCGCGCCGCGCTGACGTATGCCAGAAGTCGCGGCTATGGCAAAGACGTAGATTTTGACAAGACGGACTTTCACGTCCACTTCCCCGAAGGGGCCGTACCGAAAGACGGACCGTCCGCAGGCAGCGTGATTACGACCGCCTTAACCAGCCTTTTGACGGGCCTGCCCGTTAAAAAGCACTTGGCGATGACGGGCGAGGTAACCATTACGGGCCGTGTGCTTCCCGTCGGCGGCATTAAGGAAAAATTCCTGGCCGCTTACCGCGAAGGGGTCAAAACGATTCTCTATCCGCACACCAACGAGAAAGACGTGTCCGAAATCCCGGAACGGGTCCGCAAGGAACTTACCTTAATCCCGGTGAAGCATATGGACGAAGTGTTGCCGTTGGCGTTGGAAGGTTGGAAAGAGTTTGAAGCCAAATTAAACAAAAAACGCGACTCCAAAAAATCTGCCAAGGCGCATAAAAAATCGGCCGCGGCGCGTGTAACGCCCGCCAAAAAGACGGCTAAAAAAGCCGCTCCCAAAGCGAAGAAAGCCGTTAAAAAAGCGCCTGCGCGCAAGGCTGTTAAAGCCAAAGCCAAAAAACGCAAATAAGCCGTTTTTAAAAGCCCGGTCTTTTTAAAAAGGCCGGGCTTTCTAATCTAATAAATTCCTTGCCCTGCGCTACGAGGGCCGCTATACTTTAAAGAGGGGGAAAACATATGATTAAAAGAGTACCGTATAATTTTAACGCACAAAAGAACTTGGATATCCTTTCCAAGGCCGCCTTTTTAACCACTAAATCCGGCAATAAAATAAACACAATGGTTATCGGCTGGGGGACGATTGGCGTTTTGTGGCGGATTCCCGTGTTTAACACGGTGGTGCGCCAGAACCGCTTTACTTACGAACAAATTGAAAAATCGCACGAGTTCACCGTTACAATTCCGTATGTGGATTTGCCGCAGGCGGTGGCCGTGTGTGGCACCAAGTCCGGGCGGAATATGGATAAGTTGGCCGCGTGCGGGTTAAAAACCGTCAAGGGGCAGAAGATTGCCACCCCGGTTTTAGACGTGCCCGGTATGCACTTTGAGTGCAAGGTGGCTTATGCGCGCTTAATGGGCGCGGAAAATTTGAACAAGGCGCTTAATGAACTGTGGTACAACAAGGAGCCGAACGATTACCATATGTTCTACTTCGGCGAAATTGTGGACAGTTATATCACCGAGTAGCGCGGAGCGTTGGCGAACGGACAAAAAATAAGTACAATACATCTATGGACGAAAAAAATTTTAAAAGCGGTTTTGCCGTATTAGCCGGCCTGCCCAACGCGGGCAAATCTACCTTGCTTAACAACCTGGCGGGCGGACTTTTGTCGCCCGTTACCAACAAACCCCAAACCACGCGCCAAAACATTTTGGCCATTGCGGACGGGGACGATTACCAAGTGGTATTTGTGGATACGCCCGGGTTTTTAAAGGCGCAATACAAATTGCAGCAAACAATGGTAGGCTGCATTGACCGCGCCGTGCGCGAGGATGCCGATTTGGTGATTTTTTTGGTAGATGCAATGGCGGATTACGCGTTAAACGCGCCGCTGGTGGAAAAGTTAAAAACCGTTTTTTGTCCTATCTTTTTGGCGATTAATAAAATTGACCTCGTACAGGATGTTGCCGCGCTGGACGCGTTGGAAGCGCGCGTGAAGGCCGATTTAAAGATTGAAAAGACCTTCCGTATTTCCGCCGCCAACGGAACGGGGACGGACGCGTTAAAGCAGGCGGTTATTGCCGCAATGCCTAATAGCCCGGCCTACTTTCCGCCCGGCCAATGGACGGACCGCTGGGAACGCTTTTACGCGGCGGAATTTATCCGCGAGCAGATTTTTAAACTCTATCAAAAGGAAGTGCCGTACAGCACCTTTGTAGAGATTGAAAAATTTACCGAGGATCTCGGCCCCAAAAACTACATCCGCGCCAACATCCACGTAGAGCGCGAGAGCCAAAAGCCTATTTTAATTGGCAAGGGCGGCAGTGCGATTGCCGAACTGCGCAAGCGGGCGCAAAAGCGCATTGAAGAGTTTTTAGGGCGCAAGTACCGCTTGGAACTTAATGTAGTGGTATCGCCCAACTGGCGCAACGACACGAAGGTCCTGGAAGAATTTGGCTACATCGTGCGCGACGAAAAATAATTTAAGAGGTCATCCTGAATTTAGTTCAGGATCTACCGATTGGGTTGTTAGTTGTTGTCGTCATCCTGGAAAGTCGTAGTCCAGGATCTGTTGTTATTAAAACAGAGGAAAACGACAGATACTGGAACGCTCCGCGTCGGCAAACCTTCCAGTATGACCTTTGTTGGATAACGACACAGCAAACCACCCAAAAAGTAGATTCTGAAAACCCTGCGGGCCGCCAGTTCAGAATGGGTATAAAGGCCAAAAAGTGGTGTTATTTTAAGGTCTTAAATAGCATTTTCTCGTCGTGAACTTCTTTAAAATACTACCATAAGAGTTAAAACGGTTTAACTCTTATGCATAAATCTTGTATAAAAATGTAGCAGTAAACAGTCCAAAAAATGCTCTAAAATGCGTTTTAAGAAGTTCTTTATTAAAGGGGGTACTCTGGAATAGTTGTATAGGAAATTAAATCAATAATGTCATACATAGACCGTACAAAACAAATATAGTTTATCCTCTATGGCTACGATAGATTTATTATGAAAAAATACGTCTAGTAGCACCACGTTTTGGCCTTTATACCCAGAATGACCCCAATTTTTATAACGGCCTTGTTTTATTTATTGATGCTGTTTCGTTTGTTGGCGACATTGCAAAAACAGTGTGGCTCCATTAGTCAAAAGAGCGCGGACAAGTGGCCGCCCGCAGGGCGCTTTTTCGCCGTTTATTTTAAAGGGGTTGTTCCGTTTTTTTTTTTTGTTAAAATTTAGAGATTGCAGAACGCCTATACCCCGATGTGCCCGCCTTGTGAAGGCTTGTATAAAAGGCCGTTTTGCTCAAATATAAAGGTCTTAAAAAGGAGAAAAAAATGAAAGAATTTATGGACGTTTCCCGTGCGGCCACCCCAAACAGACGTCATTCCGTAAGGTTTCTGTACGGAATCTCG
>CAVKWQ010000079.1:0-5994 GCA_963660385.1 Muribaculaceae bacterium | reverse complement strand
GTATTATACGGGTGTTCAGAGTCATAATCCCGCGTAAATGTTTCTATTCTCATATTATTAATGTCTTTACGATAAACCCTCCATAATAAAAAAGAACCTATGGGATAGCCTTTTAATAGAGAGTCAAAAAGATTTTCTATTTTCATTTCACTTGGATTATCAAGCCAAACAAATGGTCTTTGTATAGCGGGAAGAAAGATATCATAGTTTAGGCCGTGGTCTTCTACAAGTTGTTTAATGCTGATTTTACGTTCGGACATAATTTTCTCCTTTATTGCCTATTCAATTTCCCCAATAAAAAAGGCGACTGCTATTTGTGAGAAGCCAATCACACAAATAAACAGCCGCCTACCCTTCCTGATATAAAATCAGAAACAGGATTAGTCGCCGACAAAAACGGGTAATTAGTCCGTTTTCATCGGCGATAGCGACTATTTTTGGTTTGGCTTCTCCTAAGGTTGTCCTTAAGTGATGTCTATATAGACAACCAAAAACAGTATTAATTGTAATCAAGCCACATTTAAGGCTTGGGAAAATGGATAAACTCCTTTTTTACATTTTATAACTTAACTATATCAAATTTTGATGTGGGCGGTTAGGCTATATCCAAATTATTTGCCGGATTTGGCAGATTTCAAAATCACTTTGCGGGTCGGCTTTTTAAACGAATTCCGGCGCGTGGGCTTCTTTTTGGCGGGGGTTTTTACGCCGTAAAAGTTCAAAATGCCCTCATACAAGGCTTGCACCAAGGGCGCACGCCCGGCGGCGGTTTTAGCCATTTGTTCCTGCTCGGGCAGGATGATATAGGCGCTTTCTACCAAAATGCTTGGCAGTTGCGGAATCCGCGGAATAAACAGTACATCGTTGGCAATCATCCCGTTGTCCGGCAGAGGCACGTTGCGCGTGTAGGAATCGTACACGGCTTGGGCCAGTTGGAAACTGTGCGGATAGTTGTAATAAACCGAATACCCGCGCGCCCGCGCCAGGGGGTTAATGGTTTCCGGCAGGGCGTTATAGTGCAGGCTGACAAAGATATGCGCTTGCTCGGAAAGCGCCAGTTCGTAGCGCGCCTGTAAGCCCATACGGTTGTTGTCGTGGCGGGTCATAATCACGGTAGCGCCTGCCTTTTCTAAGAGTGGTTTTAATTCATTTGCCAGGGCCAAGTTGGCCTCGTATTCCAAATAGCCCGTCGGGCCGACGGCGCCGTCGTACGGCACGGCGCGGCGCGGGCTGTGCCCTGCATCTATCAAAATGCGCGCGCCCTTTAACGGCTGTTCCTTGGTGGGGGTTAAAACGGGCTTATGGATAAGGTCCAACAGCAGGTTGCCGTCCTCAAAATTGTACGAGTGGCCCCACAGCGCGGTGTCCTTTTTGAAATAAATTTTAAAGAGCACCGTGTCTTGCGCGGGCTGGGACCAGGTGATGTTGTCCACAATGGGGCTTAATGTATCAAAACTGAAATTTTCGTCAAACCCGTTTACATAGTAAAAGGTCAGTTCCAAGCGGTCGTTAAACTCGTGTACGCTAATGGGCCCTTGGCGGGAGCCCACAAAAATCAGGCGTGTTTTTTCGTCCGTGGATACTGTGCGCAAAGAGGTAATCCGCCCGGGCGTGTAGTCGGCGGACGGGAGCAGTTTTAATTTGCCTTCTTCCAGCCACGCGGATTCGCTTTCGTTTAGGGCAATGCGGTATTGCTTGTTTAAACGGCCGTTTATCAGCACCTCGCCATAGGCGCGGTAAAAGGGGTATAGGTTTTCCCGCGGGGTGGGGATTTTGCGCAGTTTTACACCCGGGGATAAAATTTTGGCGCGGGTGAACGGATCCTTTTGGTTTAACACTTTAATTTTGGCGGGCGCCGTAATTTTGGCCTCGGTGCCGTCCGGGCCGTTGTTCATTTTGTAGGTTACTTTGGCGGTTTTAGCCTTTTGGGCTTCGTCAATTAAATACTTGGCGCGGTACATCCCGGGGGACGAAACATCTTCCTTCATTGGGATATTTTTCGCATCCTTTAAGCCGGACAAGGTATAAGTTACTTCCGCACCCGGCGTGCCGCGCACGGATAAACCCACCACGTCGCCCGGCAGTAATTCCACGGGCGTTTGCGGAAAGACCTCTTCCGGGTCAAACTCGGCCTTGGCGGAAAAATCCTTTATGTTGGCACCAGGTACAATAATGCGGCGCACGGCTTGGACGGTTTCCTTGCCGTTTCCGGCCGTCAGTACAAATTCAAACTCTCCGTTTTGCACGGGCAAATACGCCAGGAAAGCCCCGTTATCGTGCAGGGGGATATCCTCGCCGTTGATATCAAGCGTTAAGGCTCCGGGCAAAGTAACTTGCCCGAAGATAAAAATCTTTTTGGCTCCCCGCGAGACCGTCATTTTCTCGTGCGGGTATTGCACCGTTATCGGGGCATTTTGCGTCTGCGGCCCGGCCTGTGCGGGCAGGTAGGGGGCGGTGGCAATGGGGCTGCCGTAGATAATGGAGGAAAAAAAGATTAGAAAAAAAGCGAAAAAAACTATTTTTTTCATCTTATAAAATGATAACATAATTCTATGGTGAATTGTGAAGACGTTTTACATTTTGTGGATACTTACTTAAACAGCGCCCAAATTCCTGACGCCAGCCATAACGGTTTGCAGGTGGAAGGAACGCCGCGCGTAGGCAAAATTGTCTTCGGCGTATCGGCTTCACTCGCCCTGTTCCGTCAAGCCAAAGCGGCGGGGGCGGATATGGTGCTGGTCCACCACGGGCTTTTGTGGGGGCAGGAACAGGCCTTAACCGGGCTCTTTAAAGAGCGCGTAGCCTTTTTGCTCCAAAACGATATCAATTTGGTGGCGTATCATTTGCCGCTTGATAAACACCCCGTAGTGGGGCACAACGCCTGTTTAATCCGCGCGTTGGGCGCCCAGCGGGAACAGCCCTTTGGCGTGTACCACGGACAGACGATTGGTTTTTGCGGTGTGTTGCCGCAGCCCCAAACCTTGGACCAAGTGGCCCAAACCCTGGAAACGTATTGCAATACCAAGGCGGTGCGCTTGCCGTTTGGCTCTAACCGTATAGAGTCGGTGGGCATTGTCAGCGGCGGGGCGTATAGTATGCTCCCGCAGGCGATTGAAAAACACTTGGACTTATACATTACGGGTGCGCTGGACGAGCCCGCGCAAGAGTGGTGCCGCGAGGGGAATATTAATTGTTTGGCCTTGGGCCATTACAATTCCGAAAAACCCGGCGTACTGGCCTTAATGGAATTAATCGCCAAACGCTTTGACGTACAAACAGAATTTATTGATGTACCCAATCCGCTATAAGAACGGACCGGAGGAAAAAATGGAAAAAGAATTATTCAAAAAAATTGATTCCTATAAACAAACTGTCATTGATTTGCAAACGCATATGATTGCCTGCCCGGCGGTATCTCCGCACGCGGGCGGCCCCGGCGAAAATGCCAAAGCCGAGTATCTGTTTTCCGTTTTGAAAGAAATGAACTTTGACGAACTCTATTATATTAACGTCAAAGACCCCAAAGCCAAAGACGGCGTGCGCCCCAACATTGTAGCCAAATATTACGGCGAAAATAAAAAGAAAACCTTGTGGGTAATGGCACATATGGACATTGTTCCTCCCGGTGATTTAAATCTGTGGAAGACCGACCCGTACAAAGCCGTGGTAAAAGGTGATAAAATTTATGGCCGCGGTTCCGAAGATAACCAGCAGGGCTTGGTATCTGCCTTGCTCACGGTAAAAGCGATGATGGAAAGCAATGTCCGCCCGCCGTGCACCTATGCCTTGCTCCTCAATGCGGACGAGGAAATCGGCAGCGAATTTGGTATCCGCGCTATTTTAAAGAAATACGGCAAAACCTTTGGCAAGGACGATGCGTTCTTGGTGCCGGACGGTGGCAACCCGGAAGGCACGATGGTGGAAATTGCCGAAAAGAATATGCTGTGGGTAAAATTTACCGTACAGGGCAAACAGACCCACGCTTCTACGCCGCACTCGGGCAATAACGCCGTGCGCGCTTCCTCGCACTTGGTGGTAAAACTGGGCGATTTGTATAAGATTTTCAACAAAAAGGACAAAGTTTTTGCGCCCGAAAGCACCAGCACCTTTGAGCCGACCAAACGCTTGGCTAACGTGCCCAACGTAAACACAATTCCGGGTACGGACGTGTTTTACTTGGATTGCCGCGTATTGCCCTGCTACAAAAACGCCGACGTACTGGCCGAAATTGCCAAAATGGTAAAAGCCATTGAAAAACAATTTAAAGTAACGGTAAAGGTGGAAACGGAAATTAACGAATCTTCCTTGCCGACGGACAAAAACGCCTCTATCGTTAAATTGACCCAAGCGGCGGCCAAAGCGGTTTATAAAAACTCCCCGCGCGCTATGGGCGTAGGCGGCGGAACGGTGGGTTCGTACTTGCGCAACGCGGGCTACCCGGTGGTGGTATTCTCCAAACTGGACGATATGGCCCACCAGCCCAATGAATATTCCAGCATTAAAAACACGCTGGGCGATGCCAAAGTATTTACCTTGGTAGCGTTGAATTTTAAATAGGGGCGCGTATGAAGAAAGGTTTTACGGTAACGGAAATCTTGATTACGGTGGTGGTGTTTGCCCTGTTGTTGGGGTTTACGGTGCCGAAATTTTTCACACTCGTGCATAAAGCCCAAGAGGGCAGCACCAAACACAAATTGGTCAAGGTGCGCAGCGCCATTGCCGCCTATTACGGCGAGCACCAAGGCACTTATCCGACGGACGATTTGACCAGTTTAGTGCCGGCGTATATTGAGCGTATTCCGCAGGCCACCGTGCCGGGCTATCCGCCCTCTTCGCACGTTTCCACCGGGAACTTTGAAGAGTGCTTTA
This sequence comes from Muribaculaceae bacterium, assembly GCA_963660385.1. Lineage (GTDB taxonomy): Bacteria > Elusimicrobiota > Elusimicrobia > Elusimicrobiales > Elusimicrobiaceae > Avelusimicrobium. The sequence continues at coordinate 1,125 of CAVKWQ010000079.1, read as the reverse complement.
CCAAAACAGGCGGTTGGGCCTACGTCAGCGACCCGGCTGACCCGCGCTACGGCGATTTCTTTGTAAATACCGACAAAGAAGATAGTTACGGTAAACCTTGGAATATGCATTAAGTTTTGTCCTCCGCCTGTAACTGGGCGGGGGATTTTTTTGTATAAGGAGCATTATGGAAACCTTGATTTTAGTTTTTGCCGCCATTTTCGGCTTGATTTTCGGCAGTTTTTTAAATGTGTGCATTTACCGCATCCCGCGGGATAAATCTATTGCGTGGCCGCCCTCCGCGTGCCCCAAATGTAACGCGCACATTAAATGGTATGACAATATCCCCGTGTTTAGTTTTTTGTGGCTGCGCGGCAAGTGCCGTAATTGCAAACAGCCGATTTCTGTGCAATATCCGCTGGTGGAACTTTTAACGGGCTTGCTGACGTTTTTATTTGTGTGGCGTTATGGCATAACCCCTTGGACATTTGTATGCGTGGTGGCGGTGTATGCGCTGATTATTTTATCTGTCATTGATTTGGAACTGATGATTATCCCGGACCGCTTTTCCTTGGGCCTTATTGGCCTTGGATTGGCGTTTGCGTGGCTAAACCCCAATTTTGAGGGTGTCTGGTGGCAGAAGGAACTTTTGTCGCTCCTAGGGGCTGGCGTGGGCCTTTTTGGCGTATTGGCGATTGCACTTATCGGCACGTGGTGGTTCAAAAAGGAAGCAATGGGCGGCGGCGACGTAAAGTTAATGGGCGGCATTGGGGCGCTGATTGGTTGGGAAGGGGTCATTACGACGCTTATTTTTGCCTCTTTCTTGGGCCTGATTTACGCTATCTTTTTAATGATTTTTAAGGGCAAAAAGGGGGCGGACGCAATTCCCTTTGGGCCGTTTTTAAGTATGGGGGCGCTGATTAATTTGTTTTATTTAGTGGTGCCCTCAATGCTGGTAATAGAGTTATAGTGGTTAGGATTTGGTAAGGGGAAGCCGGAACGCATTTGGTTGCGTTCCGGCTTTTTTGTGCGCAAGGTGCGGGGTGAATTAAAAAAAGCGGTCATAGTGAATTTAATTGCCAGCAGCGTGCCGTCATCCCCGAGGAATTTAGTCGGGGATCTGTCGTTTCGTAAGAGAACAACAAC
>CAVKWQ010000078.1:0-6585 GCA_963660385.1 Muribaculaceae bacterium | reverse complement strand
AATATAAAGGCCTTAACAAGGAGAAAAAATGAAAGGATTTATGAATAGTTTGTTGTCATTCCAGGGCCCGCATACAAGCGGGAACCTGGAATCCAGAAATAGAAAAGGAAAAGGTCTTTATAAACAGACTGGATCCCGGGTCCACGCCCGGGATGACTACTACAACGGCAACGACAGATCCCGGATAAAGACCTTCCGGGATGACGGCTTAACAACAAGTGGGCGTGCGGCAACCCCAAACAGACGTCATTCCGTAAGGTTTGGCGGCCCGCAGGGTTACGGAATCCCGTCGTTTCGTAACACCAGATTCTGGAACGCTCCGCGCCAGCCAACTTTCCAGAATGACGCCACTAGCATCAGTGGCCGCACGGCGAATACTTTTCGTACGGCTAGTTCAGGTTTTACCCTCATTGAACTTCTTGTCGTTGTCCTCATTATCGGCATATTGGCAGCGGTGGCCGTACCGCAATATGAAAAAGTGGTGGAAAAAACGCGCGCTATGGAAGCCGTTGGCCTAGTGCGTTCGGTGCGCCAAGCACAGGAATTGTATTATATGCAAAATTCGCGGTATGCGTCTTCGTTGGATGCGCTCACGTTATCGTTTCCGCAATCTCTGGCAAAAAATTTTTATTGGGACATTCCCGACCAATTAAAAAACGGGCGTTTTGCTATTTCCCGCTCGGCTGAAAAATATTTTTATGTTATTGTTGCATCCGGCGATTTCCGCGGCGCACATTTGCCCGGGAAAATCTATTGTGCGGCCCAGCCGAGCAACCAAAAAGCGGTAGAAATATGCAGCGAAATCGGATCCTCGGAAGAGGACAGCGACGGCTCTTGGCGGCGGTTTGTAATCCAGTAGATTTTTATTTGTAACGGTAAGTATCATATAATAACTATTATGAAAATAGTTGAAGTAAGCCACCTCGCGCCGCAGTTGGTGGCGCAATTAGTAGCCGTGTGGGAAAATTCCGTGCGGGAAACGCATTTGTTTCTTTCCCCGGCGGAGATAAGCAAAATAAAAACCTATGTGCCGCAGGCATTAAAGCAAGTGGAGCATTTAATCGTGGCGGAAGAGGGCGCTCCGGTTGCCTTTATGGGGGTAGAAAAAGGGCGGCTTGAAATGCTATTTGTTGCTCCCCAAGAGAGGGGAAAAGGTCTCGGCCGCCGGCTGGTTCAATACGCCATAACGCATTATGGTTTACAGGAACTTACGGTAAACGAGCAGAACCCGCAGGCGGTAGGGTTTTACGAGCATTTAGGATTTACTACCTACAAACGGACGGATTACGACGAGCAAGGCAACCCGTACCCACTTTTGTATATGAAGTATATTCCATAAAAAAGCCCCGCGATTTGGCGGGGCTTTTTGCACGCATTTGAGCGTTATTTAATTTTGTAGAACTTGGCGATAATATCCCAGGCTTCTTCGGCGGTGTCCACCGTGGCGCAGGATTCGGCTTCTTCGGGCGAAATCACGCCGTAGGAGGCCAAGCCCGGAATATTCACTACCGTATTCCAGAACTCTTTGCCCACCAAAACTATCGGGATTTCCTGCTTTTTGCCCGTTTTAACAAGCGTTAAAATTTCAAACAGTTCGTCAAACGTGCCAAACCCGCCGGGGAACACCACAAAGGCTTTGGCGCGCATTACCAAATGCAGTTTGCGGATGGCAAAGTAGTGGAACAAAAACGCCAAATTTTTGGTAATGTACGGATTGGGGTGCTGTTCGTGCGGCAGGGTGATGTTCATACCGATACTTCTCCCTCCGTTTTCAAAGGCACCGCGGTTGGCGGCTTCCATTAAGCCCGGACCGCCACCCGTAACCACGGCAAAGCGGTCGCCGGCGTGCTGTACCACGATTTTGGCAAATTTGCGTGCTTCGTCGTAATACTTGGAAAGTTTGGCCAAACCTTCGGCTTCGTACACGCGGTTTTGCAAATTCTTGTCGGACGGGTCTTTGGCAAGGGCTTCCTTGGCGGCTTTGAGTTTGGCGGCCGCATCCTTTTCCTCGCGCACGCGCGCGCTGCCAAAGCAAACCACCGTATCGGTTACGTTGAAATGGCGGAGATAAATTTCCGGCTTCATTACCTCTAATTCCATACGCACGGGGCGCATAATGTCCTTCTTCAAAAGCGCAATATCTTCATACGCTTTAATATAAGAATCTTCGTGCTCAATGGCTTGTTGTTCTTTGGTAGTCATAAAGTCCTCACTTTATCCATTTTAAAATATGGTCCGTCATCTGTTCGGCATTGAGACCCAACTTGTCAAACAAGTTAGCCACCTTGCCGTGCTCCACAAATTCGTCGCCTATGCCCAGGCGCAGGAGTTTGAAATTGGCCTGTTTGTCGGCCAGATATTCGGCCACGGCCGAGCCAAAACCGCCCGCCAGCATATTGTCCTCCACGGTAACCAAATGCTTGGAAACCTTTAAGGCTTCGTCAATCAGTTGCGTATCCAACGGCTTTACAAAGCGCATATTGACGACTCCGCAGTCAATTTTATGCTTTTTGAGTGCTTCGGCCGCCGTCAAGGCGGGGTGCACGCGGTTGCCAATGGCCAAAATGGTAACGTCCTTACCTTTTTTGAGCCATATGCCCTTGCCGATAGGCAAGTCTTGGGGTTCGTCGTCTAATTTCACGCCGAAACCCGCTCCGCGCGGATAGCGCAGCACAAAGGGGGCTTTTGCGTCAAAGGCGGTTTTAAGCATATGCTGTATTTCGTTTTCGTCCGCCGGGGCGGCCAAAATCAAATTCGGGATGTCGCGCAGGAAACTTAAATCAAACACGCCGTGGTGCGTGGGGCCGTCCTCACCCACCAGGCCTGCGCGGTCCAGCGCAAACACAACGGGCAGTTTTTGCAAGCAAATATCGTGCAAAATCTGGTCGTAGCAACGCTGGGCAAAGGTGGAATAGAGCGCGACAATGGGCTTTACACCGCCTGCCGCCAGTCCGGCCGCAAAGGTTGCCGCGTGTTCCTCGGCAATGCCTACGTCAAAATAGCGGGAGGGGAATTTGTCGCGGAACGCGTCTAACCCCGTTCCCTCGGGCATTGCGGCGGTAATGGCGGCAATCGCCGGGTCCTTTTCCGCCAGTTTCAAAAGCGCGTTGGAAAACGCTTTTGTAAACGTGAGGGCGGAAGATTTACCCAAGGAGTCGCCCGTTTCCACATCAAAAATACCGATACCGTGGAACTTGGTCGGCTTTTCCTCGGCGGGCTTGTAGCCTTTGCCTTTTTTGGTAACCACGTGCAGCATTACCGGGCCCTTTACGTCCTTTAAATTTTCCAGCACTTCAATCATTTCGTTAATGTCATTGCCATTTACCGGGCCGAAATAACGGAAGCCCATTTCCTCAAACAGCGTACCGGGAAACAGGATAGAGCGTGCCCGCTTGGCGAGTTTGGCCGCATTGTTGCCCAGTTCGTCAAAGCGTTTTAAAAAGTTGGTGGCCTTTTCTTCGGCCAGTTGCATATATTTGGTGGTCAGCAGTTTGGTAAGTGCCTTGCCTAACGCGCCGACGCGCTTGGAGATAAACATCTGGTTATCGTTTAAAATAACCAGCATATCCGTGCGCAGCAGGCCTGCGTTTTGCATTGCTTCATACGCCATACCGCCCGTCAAACATCCGTCGCCCACCACCGCAATTACTTTATTTTTGTCCTTGCGTTGGTCGCGCGCGATAGCCAGCCCCAGCGCGGCGGAAATAGCCGTGGAAGCGTGCCCCGCACCGAAAGTATCGTATTCACTTTCCGTGCGTTTGGGAAATCCGCTAAGGCCGTTTTGCGTGCGGATAGTGGCAAATTCCTTTTGGCGGCCTGTGAGCAATTTGTGCGCATAGGCTTGGTGGCCCGTGTCAAACACGATTTTATCCTCGGGCGTGTTAAAGACATAGTGCAGGGCCGTGATGATTTCCACCGCGCCCAAACTGGAACCCAAGTGCCCGCCGTTGTGGCTGGCGGTTTCTATAATTACTTGGCGCAATTCCTCGCACAGCGTGGGCAAGAGTTCCTTTTTAATCAGGCGTAAATCGCGCGGATTTTGAATACTGGGGAGAACTTTCATATTACTCCTTAATACGTTCTGGTCTTGAAAAATTCCGCCATTTCGTACAGCGGCCACAGATTTTTCTTTTTGACGTTTTTGAGGGCGTTCAAGGCTTTTTGCGCGTTAGCGATTAACAACTGCGCGTGCTTGCGGCTGCCCTCTAAACCGTACAGGCTGACGAAGGTCAGTTTGCCGTTTTCTTTGTCGCTGTTGGATTTGCCCAACTGTTTGGCAGAGGCCGTAACGTCCAAAATATCATCCACGATTTGGAACACAAGGCCGATACAGTTGGCGTACTTTTTAATCAAGGTTAAATCGCTGCCTTTGGCTCCGGCCAACAAAGCACCCGTTTCCACGCTGCCGCGGATTAACGCACCCGTTTTATTGGCGTGGATGTAGTTTAAAATGGTTTCAGGCGTGGTTTCCTTAACCGTAGAGGGGAGCATAAAATAGTGCAGGGATTTATCCGCAAGCGGTTTAGAGATTTTGCGGATTTTGTCCGCCCGCGTGCTGGCCGCATCGGCGGCGCCCATCCCTTCGGCATACACATCGGCCACTTGTCCGCCGACCATACCCGAGGCCCCGGCGCAGTTGGCAAAGTTCATCAGCGCGTTTAACGTGTTTTCCGCGCCGATGGCTTTTACCTTGCCGTTTTGCGCAAACACTTCAAACACATACGTCAAAAGCGCATCACCCGCTAATAAGGAAAGGTCTTCGCCAAATACCTTGTGGTTGGTGGGTTTGCCGCGGCGCAGGGAATCGTTATCCATAGACGGCAAATCATCGTGGATTAAAGAATAGGTGTGCAGCATTTCCACAGCGCAGGCGGCTGGCATTACATCAGCCGCTTTTTTGCCAAACGCTTCGGCGGTGGCCATAAGCAAAATAGGGCGCACGCGCTTGCCGCCGGCTTCCAAGGAATAATCCATTGCGTCGGTCAAAATTTTAGGAGAGTTTTTGATTTTGGAAATATATTTGGAAAGATTTTTTTCCACCAACTTGGCACGGTCTTTTAGATACACGTCAAACTTATTCATAGTAATAACCTCGTGGTACGGACTTTATTTTATTATACCTTATATTGAGCCCGCCGCACGGACAGCGGAGGGAGAAAAATATTATAATTCCTATTATGGTAAAAGTAAACAGGCCGCATATCGGCATTTTTGGAAAAATGAACGTGGGCAAAAGTTCCTTGATTAACGCCCTGACGGGGCAGAACGTCTCCGTCGTGGCCGCCCACCCGGGTACGACGACGGACCCCGTCAAAAAAATTATTGAAATTTTGGGCATTGGCCCGGTAACCTTGGTGGATACCGCCGGGATTGACGATGCGTCCGCCTTGGGCGCCCAGCGCGTACGCCGCACCAACGAAGCCTTGGATCAAGTGGATTTGGCGATTTTGGTGTTCACGGGCGAGTTGGACTCGTACGATAAAAATTTAATGCAACTGTGCACCGCGCGCAATGTGCCGTTCTTTTGGGTGCATAACAAAAGCGATTTGCATAAATTAAGCGCGCAAGTTAAGGGGGGAGATGTAGTAGATTTTTCGTGCAAGGCGCCGCAACTGCCTGTTCTGTTGGATATGATTAAAAAACACCTGCCCAAGAGTTCCTATTCCCAGTCGGTACTGTTGGACGATTATGTCCACGCCGGGGACGAGGTGGTATTAGTTATTCCGATTGACGCTTCCGCACCCGAGGGCCGCATTATCCTGCCGCAGGTGCAAACGATACGCAACCTGCTTGATATCGGTGCGGTGGCGGTGTGCTTAAAGGACAGCGAACTGAGCAATTATTTGCGCACGCATACGCCCAAACTGGTGGTAACGGATTCCCAGGCGTTTAAATACGTTAGTTCCGTGGTTCCTCCTACCATCCCGCTGACGAGTTTTAGCATTTTGTTTTCACGCTTAAAGGGGGATTTTGAGGCCTATTTAAAGGGTACGCGCGCGATTGATACCTTGCAGGACGGCGATAAGGTGCTGATTATGGAGTCCTGCTCCCACAGCGTAAACAAGTGCGACGATATCGGCCGTACGAAAATACCCAACTGGCTGCAAAAATACACGGGCAAAAAATTGCAATTTACCGTGGTGGCTAATTTGGATGCCTTGCCGGACGACGCCCAAACCTACAAATTGGCCGTACAATGTGGTGGGTGTATGGTAACGCGCACGCAGATTATGCGGCGGCTGAATATTTTAAAGGAAAAGGGCGTGGCTCTTTCCAACTATGGTTTGACAATTGCCTATTGCAACGGCATTTTTGACCGCGTAACGGAAATATTTAGAAAGTAAACATAAAGACAAACAGAAAAACGACATAATAACTATCCCCCGGCGTAGCCGGGGGATAGTTATTTTATAACAGCCTTGTTTTGTCTTGTTGTTGTGTCGTCATCCCATAGTGTTTTTATACGGGATCTGTCGTTTGCCTTTTTGGCTGTTCACTATAAAGGGCTTGACCCGTTTTTTTTTTTTGATAAATTGGAGAGAGTACACGCTTGCCGTACCCGGATGTATCCGCTGTATAAAAACG
>CAVKWQ010000077.1:0-6723 GCA_963660385.1 Muribaculaceae bacterium | reverse complement strand
CCCTTATTTAGTAAAATAGCAGCTAGTTGAGGCAAGTTTATGAATCAAATACAAAAAGAACTAAAATTATCCAAAGAAAAGCTATTGAAACCTATTTCTGATGTCCCCGGCCTTGTAGAATTATCTATAGGCAATGTCGCTATTGTAGAAGCAATGATACAAAATGATTCTGCCTATATCAAATCTGGAAGTAAAGAGGCCGCTCCTACTCGTAAAAAAGATGGTTCTGTCAAATATGGAGGTTCAACAGCCTATTGGATGACTCAATTAAAACCTTTTTTAGGACAGAACAACCACGCAGAATTTACTTACGAGGAAATAATTTCCAAAGCAGTTGAGTCAGTTGATAGGGAGAACAGCACACATCTCAATGCGGACAAAACTGGCAGGGCAGAAATTACAACTCGTATTTTAAACATAAAAAATCTTAAGAACAAACTCAAAAATGCGAATTTGGATCTTATTGAAACTATAGCTGCCAAAACTTCAGCCAAGACAAAAGCGCGTGCTAACTTATCGTTCGCAAGTAAATTTTGCCATTATGCTTGCTTTTATCTTTTTGAAGGCTTACCGGAACAAGATAATTATTCTATTTATGATAATGTTGTAAAAAAGATACTGCAAAAGTATGTTAATTACTATCACTTACCAATGAGGGATTTGGATAATTACAAAAACTATCAAAAAACTATTGATGAGATAATCACACAATCAAAATCTCATATAAACCGCAACGGCTTTGACCATCTATTGTGGTATTATTTCAAAGGACGAATTTAATAAATCCCATGTCTCCAACAGAAGAAGGACCCAACAATGCGGGGCTCACTATGTTAATCCCAGTTAGTTCCAAAATAGAACATGTTGATTTTAGAACTACACTTCTAGGCCAAGAGTATGGCATACTGTTCACATGGAGCAAATAAAACTAAACCGAATCAAATATAAATTTTGTGGGGATATAATTACCTCCAACTATCGCCATGATTTAAATGGCGCAAGTGTGGACGGGTTGCCGTAGACAGTGGACTCGATTACCGTAGACGTTGCGGTTATCGTGAAGATTATGAAGAAATGTCCCTCGTGGAAGATGACGGAAAAAGAGTTACCCCTTTGTCATATAGATACCCTTAACAAATAGTGAGTGTAGTTTTTTGCAACTAGCAAGCCACCGGCCCAGCCGGTGGTTTGCTTTACTCAAGGATACCCCGCCGTCAGGGCGGGGTATCCAGAAAGTTTATTTATAACCGTTGGACAAACACCATCAGATTTTATACGCTGGTTTATATGCTCCAGGCCGCATAAGCCGCCAATCACCAGATTAATATTATTTTCCTCAAGACCCTCCTTTGCGTATTCAAGCTTCTATTTCATCTCTTGCTCAAGGAAAGGCAACTTCCCAACGCAACTTTTTAATATGGCCAATTTTTCCTCTTTTCCCATAAATTTCTCATTTTTGAATTATCCTGCATTCCATTACCGCTTACTATGGGGAGATAAGTCAAGTACGATTTGCAAAAGCTCTTTCAAACAACTTTGTCCCTAAAATCCACTACATTAAATTGGTGCAGAAAAATAGCATAAGAACGCGGTAAACGCACATTGTATAACATACGCAACTCAACCTGCTCCAGGGGTGAAAAATCTTGTTCAATAATTTTTGTCTTCCCCGTATCGTCCGTTACGTCCACAATAGTATTTTCTCCAGGGATACACCAACGCAGCAGCCCCACAAAATCACACACGCGGCCCAGCAATCCAAAAGGACGCAAATTGGCATATACATCTGGGTATTGGCAAAGTTTTTCATCAAGTGTTGCATTAACTAATATAATTTTCCTCTTTTGCAGCGCAATACTCTTTAAATTGAGCAAAAATTCCTCACTTTTTCCTGCTGTTTCAAGCGGAAAATCATCTATCAGCAGAATTTGACCTTTAGATGTTTCAAAATCACTCCACTGTGCGGAAGCCAAACTCAACTCACTAAACCAAAGCGGCAGTCTCCCTAAAAATTGTCCTGCACGTTTTATATGCTCCGTACCTCCCTCAATTACGCCCCACTGTAAAGACGAGTACGATATCTTTAACTCTGCTGACAACAAATAGGGCAGCCAGCGCTCTACCGGCTCAGCACATGAATAGATGTGAGCAGGCACTTGTTGTTTCCAACACAGAGCATGCAAAATAAACGCTAAAAAGGCCGTATTAACCCGCTCATGACCCCCAACCAGTAAAAATACATCTCCGGGGCGCAAGCCGCCAATTTGCCAGTCCAACCCTTTTAAACCCGTACAAAGGCCAGTTTGGGCCAGTTTTGCCCACCCGGAAGGGGACTGGGCTTGATAGTCTACGTCCGATAAAAATTTTTCTACTAAACGCGTTGTCTCGAATGTAATCATTATTCCTCCTGACCTATTACGCCTTACCCAAGCCGCATAAGTCAAGTTTATGATACCAAAAGGAACCGACAGCCCTTTGTCGGTTCCCTTATACCCCTTATACATTATCCAGCCACGCCAGACTTGTACGGTCTTGCTGTTCATATGTCAGCAACTGGGAAAGGGCATCACACTGGTCATCGTGTCGCCCATTTGGAAATTGCAATAATTCCCGCTCAAAATCGGCCCACCACACGGGTTGGCTACCAATATAATGTCCGAACCAGCCGGTGAAGGCCGATATTAGCTTTATTTACATTGCTTTTAACAAAATACCCGGATAATCCCACACGTCCGTACGGCAGCGGCCATGCCCCCCCCCCAGTTCAATGTTGTTTGTATGGGGGTGTCCTCGTTCTTGAACACGAAAACCAATTCGTACTGGCTGCAGTACAAGCTGCCCATGCCACCGCTTAATTTATTCCACACACAAACATTTTTGATAGCGGTATAAACCGACATCCCGGCCGACAAGATCTCGCCCAAATGCCGTCGAATTTAACCCGGGCAGGAATAGACTTCTCTAAAAAGTTGGCATTTTCCAGCACGGAAGCAACTGACGCGGCAAGAAGCACGCCTATTTCAGGCGTATCAAATCCTGTTAGAGTCGGGTTAAAATTCCCAGAACAGCATTATTAGCTAATATCTTGATGAAATTAAAAGTCCTATTCTCATAAATTCCCCCCTTTTTACTTATATACTAAAAAGAGAATAAATAAGAAACAGTTTTACGGTGTTATTAGCCTCATTCCACAATAACTATTGCCACAGATAGTTCGGAAGCAAGCTGTTGTAATTTCTTTTTATCTTCGGAAGATAAACATTTCCTAAACGCATGTATTGCAATGAGATTTAAATGCTCCCCTTGTTTTTGTAAAGTTTCTGCCAAACAAAATGTCCGCTCAACAATGATTGCCACGTTTACCCCAGGCTCGTCATCTATAAATATGGGCAATAGCGCAAGGCGATCCAGCTCTTTGCGGATAGCGCCATATTCTTGTTTTGTAAAATAACCACTAGCCAATTTCCAAGAATCTATCCCTGTATTCCCGACCACTATTTGTTCAAACAATTTATTTTTTGATGTAGTGCCAAGAAGAAAAACTCCCGTCGCCTGACCCATTTTCCCAGACTGGTAAACAACACTTGAAACCGTTAATAAAGATTCCCGCAAAGTTTTCTTCTTCAAAACAACCACCTTCCCTGGGTGTAAATTATCTATATTTTCTTGTTTTGTCTTAGTTTGCATAATTTCTCCTTGGAACTGTTAGTATGACTTTTCCGGCGTGCAAGTTGTCCTTTTTCAGCAACTCCATTTTCTTGGAAAAAAGGTTATAATATAAGAGTTGTTGTAAATACAATTTGCTTTTGGCTTGTTTTTGGCGTTATGCGTCTGGCATAGCCCCGCCGGATTACTCCGGCGAGCTGAGAAACGGAAACGAAGCCGTCTTTTAGCACGCCCCCTTATGGGAGCGTGCTGGCGGCATATCGTTTTGGGTCGGTTCTCAGCTACCCGGAAAGATTGCCGCTTTTTTCTTGCCTAACTTATCTTACTAATCAAAAGCGACAAACGTTTGTCGGAAATGTTTTCTAACATCTACTTGATGTTTAGCCTGGTTGTAAGGCTAAATAAGAACAAGGAGGCAATATGTTTTTCTTCTCAAATTCAGAAAAATCCGAAATAGAAAGACAATACCGCATCTACGTAGGGAATTTACCCTACCAACTGCCCTATGACTTGAAAAATAAAATCACCCGTGCCGCGGAAGAGTTAAAAACGCTGCAGATGCGCCGTTACGAAAAGAAAACCGCCCTCTTGCGGCAGCAAGAACAAGAGGAAAGACGGGAGAAAGATTCTTTCCAGCAACATAAACGGCAAATAGAAGAACGCTGGCAAAGAGAAATAGAGGAACTCACCCGGCAATACAAAAGAAAAGCCGAGGAAATTTCCGCCCGCTACAAACGGGAAACAGACTCCCTTTCCCGGGCCGACCAATATACGGAGGAACGCTTGGTAAATCAAATTAAAGAATGTCAACGGGAAATACAAGAGTGGCAACGGAATAACAATAAATAAAAGGAGAATTAGTATGGAAAATCAAGAGCACGATAAAGCATTCATTCGTTCCGCAGGGGAGCATTATGTCCTCGCGCGGATCGCCAAAGAATTGGCCATTCCTGCCGGCCTAGCACCAGAAAATACGAAAGACATAGATATTTTGGCAATTCATCCTTCTCACGAAAGTCCTATTCGTATTCAAGTAAAAACTCGTACCGACGGTAAATCGGCAGATGAAGGATGGATGATGAAACAAAAACATGAGAATATTTGTGATAAAGATTTATTCTATGTTTTTGTCAGTTTGCCTACAAAATGGACTGATGACTGCCAACCGAAAACATATATTATGCCTGCTAAAGAAGTAGCGGAAATTTTGAAAAAAACTCATCAAGATTGGTTAAACACCCCAGGAAAACAAGGACAAGCACATAAAGATACAATCTTACGTCGTATAAAACCCGCCTATAAAGAATCGCCCGATATTCCCTCAAACTGGTTGGACCAGTATAAAGACAAGTGGGAACTTTTGCTTAAATAAGCAAAAAAACAAAGAACTCCGCATAAAGTACGCATATTTTGCGGACTTTATGCGGAGATTAATTATATACAATTCTATAGCCTTCTGATAGCCTGCCCCAAAATATCTTTGATAAGAGTCTTAAAATCTTCCGGTTCCACTAGCGTAATATGTTCCAGCCAACTAAGCGTCAGCGGGATAATTTCCCGGTAATTGGATACGCGCGTTTCCACCAAAATATCCCCGTTTTTCTGCTTTTTTAAGATTTTTTGCAACGGGAAATACGCTTTTTTCTCAAAATACGGGGCAAACTCCACAGGGACCCAAAAACTCACCTTTTTATCCCGTTTTTCCCCAAACCAAATATTTTGGCTTTCTTGCAGCATTTTTTGGATATTTTTCGTGGGTTTAAAACTCTTATCCGTATTGATAGCGTCCAAAATACGGTCCAGACGGAATTTTCGCACCTGTTTATAGGCATTGATACCCAGCAAATACCAAAAGCCGTCATAATTCATGATTTTAAGCGGTTTAAGCTCGTAGGTTAATTTCCGGCTTGTATCGGCCGCCAAAGACATCAACACTTCCGTATGCGTACGGATACCTTTCTCCAACACGCGCGTAATTTTCGTTTCCTCGTATTTACTGCCCGCAGGCATTTTAATGTAAAATGGGGATTCTTCGGGCGCATTTAATACTTTTTGCCGAAGCGAAGCAAGCGACTTTTGGAACGGCTTACCCAACGGGGAAATCACATCCTGCATAACAAGCAAAAGCGAAGCTTCCGCTTCCGTTAAATTCATTTTCTTAAGCGAAAAACCCTCTATAAACTTGTATACGCCCGGCGCGGCTTTATAGACGGGGAATCCGCCCGCATCAATATCATTGATATCACGCTGGATAGTACGTTCGGTCACGTCCAATTCACGTGCTTCGCGCGGGACGCGAATTTCTCCGTCGTCCAAGATATTAAGCAGGCACAACAAACGATTTAATTTTTTAAGGCTTTTCGGTTGCATAATCTATATTGGGCTCTTTTAATAAAGAATAAAGGATTTTTTCAAAATCTAATAATTTTCTTGCGTGTATTACAATTCCCAAATTGTTAGGAATTGCGGTCATAATATTTTGCACATAATTTGTTGGAATCGGACATATATGAAGACTACCTGTTATAGAATGCTGGAATACTTGAGACACAATGCCTACCAATTTCAAACGATTTCCAATGCAAATTCCCCCATTTTTTTGTGGATACGACCCTCGATTAAAAAGATATACAGGAGAGCCACTTGATCCCCCATATATGGCTGCATCTATCAAAAATTTAGGTTCATTCTTAAAATCTAAATTCAAAGGTGTTGCAGTAATACCTTGACGTACAATTGGCATATTATTGAAGTTATCCCAAATACCATCCGGGTATCCCACCACCGTAATATCTTCAATACTAGAAACTGAATTTTCTAAATCATCTGCTGAAAGCAAATCTTCCCTAGACAGAATAGCATAATTTATCATAATTTCAGGAGTCTTTAAAGAATTAAGAATAGGTGCTATTGGAAAAATACATAAATCAACATTTACATCTGGGTGCGAAATCCACTTTTCCTCAAATTTATCAATAGATACATCGTAAGTCTTTCCTAATATTGAATTTCCATTGTTATCCGCCAAAGGAAATCGAAACTTTCCAACTATTGAAT
>CAVKWQ010000076.1:0-6893 GCA_963660385.1 Muribaculaceae bacterium | reverse complement strand
TTCATACTTATAGTATATCCGCCAATGCTATCCCGTGCAAGGGCCCAAAGGCCTAGGCGTATTTAGGCCCTGTGAAGGCCGGGGGTATGGAAATACACCCGGCCTATTATAAGCAACACCTTTATCAATACAACGCGCGGCTAAATGCTGACAAGTCCCCGCGCAAATACATATACTGCCGTCAGGGCAAAGAGCACCAAAAGCGTACAAACCGCTTTTTCGCCCCGCGTAAAAATATTGCCGTCATCTTGCTGTTGGCACCGCGCCCAAATAAATACGGGAATCCCCAGCGCAAGGAAAATCACCGCAAGGAACAAATATTTTAGACCCGCCGCATACACCAGCCACAAGCCGTAAAACGTACCCAAAGAGGCTGTAAACAGCGCCCCTGCGCGGCCCGTTTTAGTAATTTGGGCATATTCGCCGTCCTCGGTCATTTTCCACAGATAGGCCGTACTCGCCAAATACGCGGGCAGCACCATTACGCTGGTAATAGAAAGCATCGTGTTCCACGCGTTGCTTGCAAAATACACCAGCAAAATCGCCACCTGCATTAAGGCGCTTGTAACCCATAGCGACACGGACGGCGCCCCGTTTTTATTCTGCCGGGCAAACTGCTTGGGAAAAGTGCCGTTTTCCGCCGCCGCGGCCGGGATTTCGGCGCAAATCATCGTCCACGCCAGCCAACTGGAAAGCACCGCCAAGAGTAGCCCAATGTTCATCATCCACGCGCCCCACGGGCCAACTACCTTTTCCAGCACGCCCGCCGTAGAGGGGTTGGCAATCGTCGCCAGTTCCTCTTGCGATAAAAACCCGAACGGAAGCACCGAAAGCCCTATGTAAATCACCAAGCACCCCAAAAAGCCTAAAAAGGTGGCCTTGCTGACTGCCGCCTGGCTTTTGGCCCGCCCGGATAGGACAACCGCGCCCTCTATGCCGATAAACGCCCATAATGTTACAAGCATTGTGCTTTTTAACTGCGCGCCCAAAGAGCCCAAGGTTTTGCCGTCTTCCGCCATATGGCCCCAAAAGTTAAAATCAAATTTATCCAAATGGAACACAAAAAGCATTATCAGGCAAAATAGCAGGATCGGCACCAATTTGCCCACCGTACCGATGACGTTTAAAATAGCGGCCTGGCGCACCCCGCGCAGTACCACGCAGTTAAATACCCATATCAGCACCGACCCGCACACAATGGAGAGCAGATTGTTTCCGCCCGCAAAATACGGGGGGAAAAAGTAATTTAGCGCGTCCATTGTAATCACGGCAAAGCCCACATTACCGAAGATTTGGCACAGCCAATACCCCCAGCCGATTGTAAAGCCCACATACCGCCCAAACCCTTCCCGGGCGTACATATACACGCCGGAGGTCAAATCCGGCTTTACGCGCGACAAAATGCTAAACGTATTGGCGATAAAGTACATCCCGATACCCGTTATCAGCCACGCAATCAGCACCGCGCCCGCGCTGGCCCCAGCGGCCATATTTTGGGGGAGGGAAAAAACGCCTCCCCCGACCATTGAACTGATGACAATACAAGCCAGCCCGATAACCCCTAACTTGCCGGCGGTTTGTTTGTTTTCTCCCATATATCCCCCAAAACCGTTACCGGTTTATTTTACGTTTACAGGTTCTGCAAACTTAAAGTTCAAAAAACCCATTACCGTTAAGCAATACGCAAACGGCTGGGTGATATTTACAAAGTTGTGCCAAATTTGGAACTCGCTGTGCTTTTCCACGCCGCGGATTTCCAACTCGTGCCGCAAGGATTTATTGAGCCACATATGCGCGTGGCCTTCGGCAATTTCGTTATCAATGGGCGTATCAAAATACTCCACATATTCAGCCGCCCAGCCGCCTATCAAATTGCCCTTTTTGTCCTTACCCCAGCACACGCCCACGCCCGTGGCAATGGCCTTGTGGTCCTCTATGCGCGCGCCGTTGCCGGCCATAATCACTTCCAGCACCGCCCCGTGCTTAAAGTTTTTTGCCACCTTATCCACAGGCAAAATATTGCCATAGAGTTCCTTAGGCAAAACCGACGTATAAGGCACTACGTTAAAGTTTTCTATTTTGGCCTGCAACAAAGCCGAATCGTAGCAAAAAGTTTCAAACGGCTGGGGCGGAATACCGTCCGCCGCCTGCCCGGCCCCGCCGGAAATAAACGCCAAGGTTGGATAACGCGTCCCCAATACTAAATTATTTTCCATATATATCTCCTGTATTTTTAATTTACCCCACTACAACATTATGGTTGTACGCAACCCGGCCACCGTTACGAACTCCTTGTCCGGGTTGGAAGCGGCCCGCGGATAAAACTGCACATCCGGCGTAACCGTTATAAATTTGCCAATGCCCCATACCCATTGGGCTTCCAAAACCACCTCGCCCGAGCGCATATAGGGGGGATAATCCATCCCCTTTTTGCTCAGGCGGTTATACGCGGCGCCGATGATAATAGCGTCCTGTTCGTTGCGCTCCAACGGGTTTAGCCACGCGGCCCCCGTAGCGTAAGAGAGTTTAACAGGCGTAGCCCCGCCGGATGAGCCGTTAGCCCGCCCGAAGAACGCTAATTTTTCGCCCATATTCTGCTGCATATTTACGGACCAGCCGTTTACATTTTCTTCTTGCCCCGCCACAGACGGCTGATAATAATACAGCACGCCGTACTGCCCGGGATTGCCCGCAAACTCGGGCGCCCATTGGACCGAGCCAAACCCGGTATAAGCCCCGCGGAAGGCGTCCTTTACGCGCAGTTGCGCGCCGGAAATATTGGTAGCGTCCTGATACCCCGCGCTAACCGTCCACGCGCCCCGTTGCGCCTGCACATACGCACCCAGCGAAGCCGACGGATACGCGGACGACGCGTTTTGCGCCAAGGAATAGTTCATCAGCGCGGTTTGCTGGTTTGAAATATATTCCGTGCCGTCAAAGTTATACAGCGGAAATTGCCCCAGCGTAACCGACAGCCAATCCAGTTCCCCGGGCAAGGTGTGCGTATAAGTAAGTTGCGAGAAGATTTCCTGATTTGCCGCATAATCGTTAAATGCTACGGCGGTCTTCACCCGGTTTTGCACCGTGGCGGCCGAAGTGCCCCAATAGCGGATAAGATTATAGTTAAAGTCCACTTGACCAGACCCCAAAGAAGTATCTTTAAACAAGGTCCAAGTAAGGTACGGGTAATAGATACCCTGGATAGCGGTTTGCTTGCCGGACGGCGCGCCGCGCTGCAAGGTGTAGGAAATATCGGCCCCCACTTGCAGGCCGAGTTTGTCTTGCAACATTTGTTTTAGTTTAACGTGCTCCCGCCAACAGTCGGACGACAAGTCCTGCGCCAACTTCTGCCGGGAAGCAAGCCGCTGTTCGTGCTTAGCCGAAAGCGGCGTATTATCCTGCGCGTAGGCGGCGGGTGCAATCAAAATCACTCCGGCCGCCAGTACGGTTTTGATACAGTTCATTGTTTACCCCCGTAAACGGTTCTGAACAAATTTAACGGATATATCCGTCCCTGTTACCTTACCAATACGGGGGGACTTTCTCAACACCAAAAACGGATTAGTTTTTAGGGGCTTCGTCGGATAAAGGGGGAAAACTAACCCTTTTTGCGCGGGCAGAAAAAACTTTTTTGCCTGTAATACGGTTTTTTAGGGTACAATATAACCCTAGGAGATTTTGCCACTTATGCAACGGTTTTTTGATTTTATTGACCCAATGAGAAAGGGGCCGCTCTTCCACCGATACGGCTGGAAGGGGATTTTGTTTATCCTCGTAGTAACCGCCCTGTGCTACGCGTGGTTTGTGGGGCCGCGCCATTGTCCGCTGGCGGGCGTGTTTTGGTTCTTTACCATTGGCATACACGAGGCCGGGCACCCCATTTTCAGGTTTCTTTCCGGCGGGAACTTTATGTGGACGATTTGGGGCGGCACGCTAACCGAAGTGGGCGTACCGTTACTGGCGTATTTTTGCTTTTTGCGGCAGGGGAAGGAAATCCAGGCCGACGGATGTTTGCTGTTGCTAGCCATAGCGTTTTACAGCGTGGGGCATTACACAGGGTGCAGTTTGGACCCGGTTATCACCCTGCTAAACGCAGGGCCGGAAACCCTGCCCGACTGGGACTATATGCACAAGTGGCTGGGAACGGAAGGGTATGAATACCAAATGCGCCACGGTTTTTACCTGTTAAGCGCGTTTACCACCGCGCTGGGCTCCTACTTGCTGTGCGCGCACTTTTGGGACTGGAACAACCCCGACAAGCACAATTTTAACGAAGACAACGACGGCTTGGACCGCTTTTTTATCACCCGGTAAAGGTTACTTTTGGGGTTCTTGCGGGGCGGATTTTTCCCCGGTGTAGGCATATCCCATAGATTTAATTAATTTTGCGTTTTTAGCGGTAAGCGGCACGCCGTACAAGTCCACAATGCGCTGGGCCACGGGCAAAAAGGCCCCGTTGTCGCCGTCTATATGGGCACGGGCGATACGAACTTTGTCCGCTGCTTGGCTTACCGCCATTTCCGCCTTAGCGAAATTTACCAAAAATTCGTTAAATTTTTCCACCAATTTCAAAATATCCTCTTTAAACCCTTCCATATAAGTATGTTGGCGGTCAATATCCCATAATTTGGACACCAATTTTAGCGTACTCATTAGCGACGTAGCCGACACCAGCGCAATATTGTGCTTCCACGCCTCGTCCAAAATCTCGGGCGCGGCCTCTACGGCCGTTAAAAGCGCGCTTTCCGGACAGACGAACATCAAGGTATAGTCCGGCTGGATTTGTTCGCTCTGCGCCTGTTGCAAGGCGGGGTATTTTTTACTGCTTAAATTGGCTATCGTACTTTTGATATCCTTAACGTGTTCCGCCAGCAACGCGGCCTTTTGCTTGGGGTCCTGCGCGCTAAAATAGGCCGCGTAATGGTTAAAAATAGTCTTGGCGTCCAGCATCAGCCACCGCCCGCCCGGCAA
This sequence comes from Muribaculaceae bacterium, assembly GCA_963660385.1. Classification (GTDB taxonomy): domain Bacteria; phylum Elusimicrobiota; class Elusimicrobia; order Elusimicrobiales; family Elusimicrobiaceae; genus Avelusimicrobium. The sequence goes on along the minus strand of CAVKWQ010000076.1, from coordinate 1,922 downwards.
GGCGATTTTATAGTCCACGCGCTTATTTGTACTGCTATCCGCCGCCTGCGGGAAATAATCCACCCCGGCCTTTAACCCGGCGACCTCTAACAAGCGTTTGACGGCTTCCTCGCCCCACGCCCCGCGCATAATGGCCTCGCCCTTAATGGCGTTCGTCAAATGTACGGCGCTTTGGTCAATTTTTTCGGTAGATTTGATTACATCGGTTAGCCCCTTTTCCAAGCGGGCCTGCGCGGCGGTGGTTTGGTGCTCCATATCGGCCACCTTTTTGACAAAATCGTCCAAATGCTGGGATAAAGGGCGCAAAAGTTCGGTGTTTTTGCTCTCTAACCCCTTGGCTTTATCGTCCAAAATTTGGGAAGCCACCTCGGCAAATTGGGCCTTATAAGTAGCCGCCAAAGATTTAAAATGCTCCTCTACCAATTCTTTTTCCCGGCGGACGGAGTTCTTTTCCTCTGTCAGTTTGGTGTTTTCTACCCGCAAATCGGCATTTTCGGCGCGCAACTTGGCCAAGGCGCCGTTATTCCGGGCCGCAAAAAATAGCCCCGCAAGCAAACCGCCCGCCACAAAACCAAATATAATATACATAGTAAAATCTCCTTTCGTGTTTGATTTATTGTATCAATTTTAAACGGAACACTTGCACAGACGGGGGGAAAGTTTTATAAAATATAAAAAACAACCAGTAAGGAGTATGCAATGAAAAAAACTATTTTACTCGCTTTTGTAGCCGCGGTATTGGCTGTGGGTTGCGCCTCCACGGGCACCAGCACTTCCACCACCGCCACCAAAACGATGACGTTGGACGAAGCCTTGCAAAAATCGGCTGAAACCCGCCAAAAACTGTTGGAAGCCAAACAATCCTACCAAAACGCCAAAACGGCGGCCGAAGTAGCCAGCGGCTCCAAAACGACGGCAGACGTGGCCAAGGAAAAATTACAGCAAAAGGCTGACGAAACCAAAAAACAACTCCAAGCCGAAAAAGACGCTTGGGCCGAACTGCTTAAATAATTTGGTTAGTAATTGCCGTCATCCTGGAAGGTTGTAGTCCAGGATCTGCCGTTACTCAAAAAAAGGAAAACAACAGATACTGGAACGCTCCGCGCCGGCTAACTTTCCAGTATGACTTTTTAGATAACAACCACTACCCAATCGGTAGATCCTGAAACCTATTAATAGACCCCGTACAGAAACCTTACGGGGTGCCGCCTAGCGGTATTGGCGGCAATTCAGGATGACCTCTTGTTTCATAAAGTCGTCATTCCCGAAAGTCGTAGTCGGGAATCTGTTTTTGCTGTTGTTGTTCCCTTACGAAACGACAGATCCCGTATAAATACACTACGGGATGACGACCATAAGGCAACTCCCTTTAATAACACCCCGGGGACTTTTTACAGTACCCCGGGGTATTTTTGTACCAATGCAAGAGCCCCACTCCGTAGAGTGGGGCTCTTTTATTGGTAAGGCTGAAAACAGTTATTTTATATCTGCATCAGTAATGGTGCCCGCTCCTGGATCAACAAGCGATTCATTGAGACAATAACAAGGTTGCTTGGCTCCAAGAATCGTCTTTCCACAATTAATATTTTCACAGCAACAAGTGGAGGAAGAAATACCTTTCACTTGGTATCTCCCGCGCGGACAAGCCTCACACCCGTCCCCTGTGCCTCCTCCAATTCCGCCAGATATTACACAAATACAAAGATTGTAGTCCCAAGTAAATCCGCCTTTTTCGCAATTACTCACCTGCGTCGGGTTACTTACACAAGCAGTTGACCCTGAGCCCTCGCAACCAGCAAGCGCCAAGAGTTTTACCTTTTGGTTATCGCTCGTTACGCGGTCTTCCCATTTTAAGGTGCAGTTGCTAAGTGCCGCACCTGTATTAACGTGCGAAGATGTCGGCTGCGGGATATCGTTCCCCG
>CAVKWQ010000075.1:0-6970 GCA_963660385.1 Muribaculaceae bacterium | reverse complement strand
ACCACCGCGATTTATCAAAATTTTAACAAAAAAAAAAAACGAAACAACCCCTTTACAGTGAACAGCCAAAAAGACAACGACAACAAACAACGAGATCCCGGATAAAAACCTTCCAGGATGACGGCAAAAAACACAACAAAATAAGGGCGTCGTCCTGAACTGGCGGCCCGCAGGGTTTTCAGGAACTACTGCTTGGGTCGTGGTTGTTGCCGTCATCCCCGAGGAATTTTGTCGGGGATCTGTTGTTGTCGTTGATTTTTTTAAATAACGACAGATTCCCGACTACGACTCTCGGGAATGACAGCAATAACAACGAGAACCCCGCCCCCTAGCGGGCCGCTATTCATAATGCCCCCTATTTTATAAAAAACACAACCCTAGCAAAGTGCTAGGGTTGCTGGGAACATTTCATATACGAATCTATCTCTTACAAATACGGTTTGATAACCTTATACACGCGGCCCGCGACAATTTCGTACCCCGCGGCGTTGGGGTGGATTTGGTCGGATTTATATTTGTTTTGGTGGAAGATGCCGTCCAAAATGCCTGGCACAAAAACGGAACCCGTTTCCTTGGCAATTTGTTTATAAAGTTTGGTGTAGCGCGCCATTTGGGAATATCCCCCCGTATCTACCAGTACGGCTATGGCGCCAGCCTGCTGCACGGTATCCACAATTTGCCGGATAGATTTTTCCGTTTCGTCTAAACCTACCCCGCGCATAAAATCGTTTCCGCCGAACTCAATTAGCACCATATACGGGTTTTGTTCCAGCACCTTATCCAAACGCACCGGGGCCGCCGCGCCCGTATCGCCGGACAAACCCAAATTCACCACCGGGCGGCTAATCCTTTGGGCCAGCACGCTAGGATAGGAATTTTCCCTCCCGGCGCCGTATCCGGCCGTTAAACTATCGCCAAACGCCACCACGGCTAAACCGGGGTTATGCAGGTTTTTGATTTCCGCCTTTTTCGGGCCAAAAGCCCAATACAAAAGGCCCACGCACAAAGCAATTAAAAATATCTTTTTCATACCTTTATTATAACAAAGCGCCGTACGCGCGTACAAAAAAAGGGTTGACTTTTTGTTACTTTATTATAGAATAAGAGTATGAGAATACCGCTGAGCAAAGACGAAGAAAAAAGTCTGTTAGACGCCGCGCAGAACGCGCGGGAAAATTCCTACTCGCCCTACTCCAAATTTAAAGTAGGTGCGGCCGTGCTTACGGAGGATAACCATATCTTCGCAGGCACCAATATTGAAAACGCCTCCTACGGGCTGACCGTGTGTGCTGAACGCAACGCGATATTCGCGGCCGTCAGTGCGGGCAAACGCCGTTTCCGCGCGCTGGCCCTTATCACACAAAAGTTACCCGGGCTAACGTTTAACTCGCCTTGCGGCGCTTGCCGCCAGGTAATGAGCGAGTTTATGGCGCCTGATACGCCCATATACATTGCCGTATTAAACGGAACCAAACGCGTGGCCTATAAAAAGCAACTGCGCGACATTATGCCGTATCCGTTTGATAAATTTACGGAAAAATAATTCCGCTTTTACACACTAGGGGAACCTTATGACCGAAGCCGTCTATAAAGGGCTTTCTGCCCTTGTGCTGGAAAACGAAACCCTGCGCCTGACTTTTCTGCCCGGTTACGGGTTCAAACTGGCTAGTTTAATCAGCAAGAAAACCGGCCGGGAGTGGCTGTTCCAATCCAAGGAAGATACCTTGCGCATACCCGAATACGGTGCGCCGTTTTCCGCGTATGATTCCAGCGGCTTTGACGAAGTGTTCCTCTCTATTGACGCCTGCCCGTACCCGGACGGGGCCTACAAAGGCCTGCCCGTGCCGGACCACGGCGAAGTGTGGACGCTGCCTTGGGAAGGCGTCGCTTCGCCGGACGGGAAATCGGTAAAGGCGTTTACCAAAAGCAAGGTTTTCCCGTATATTTTTTCCCGCCGGACGACACTAAACCAAAACGAAATCATTTTTGAATACGAAGTGGAAAACACCTCGTGCGAGGAATTTAAATTTATTTGGACGCCACATTGTCTGCTGGCCTGTTCCCCTGCCACGCGCCTCATCGTGCCGGAAAATTTAACCCAAGTAATGTCGGTAGAGCACTCCACCCAGCATTTAGGCGTGTGGGGTTCGCGCTATTCTTACCCCTTAACTACCGACGTACACGGAAAGCAGATAGACCTAGCCGCCACCGAACCCGCCAGTGCGGGCAACTGCGAAAAATTTTACTTTACCGCCCTTAATTTAGCCGGCTGGTGCGCCATTGAGCATACCGATACGGGCGAAGAACTCCGCTACGATTACGATGGCAAAAAAATACCTTATCTGGGCGTTTGGAAGACCCAGGGCGGTTACCGTGGCGACTATAACATTGCCTTGGAACCGTGCACAGGCGAGTTTGACGATTTATACGTCGCCAACAAACTGCGCCGCACAGCCGTAATAGAACCCAAAGACAAATTTGTTTGGAAATTAAAAATGACCGTGCTTTAACACAGGCGCCGTGGCGCCAAGGGGATAACTATGAACCAACTGGCTTTAAGAAGCAAATTCAACGAAGTCTTTAAAAAGGAAAAACTTTATTTTTTTGCTCCCGGGCGCGTTAATTTAATCGGCGAACATACCGACTACAACGGCGGGCACGTTTTTCCGTGTGCGCTTTCGTTCGGCACGCATTGCGTGTTTTGCAAACGCGACGACAAAAAAATCAGCCTCTACTCGCTCAACTTCCCCGAAAAAGGCATTATAGACGCAGATTTAAACAACATTTCCTACGATAAAAAACAAGACTGGGCCAACTACCCGCTGGGCGTTATTAAAACGCTCCAAAACCACGGATACGATATTGACCAAGGCTTTGAACTGATGTTCTGGGGAGACATCCCCAACGGGGCGGGATTGTCGTCCTCCGCGTCCATAGAATTGGCTACCGCCGTAGCGATGAACAAGGTGTTTAACCTCTATATACCGCAGGTGGAACTGGTGAAATTCTGCCAAGAGGCCGAAAATAAATTCGTGGGGATGAACTGCGGCATTATGGACCAATTTGCTATTGGTATGGGCAAAGAGGGATGTGCTATACTGTTGGACTGCAACACGCTCAATTACGAATATGCCCCGCTGGATTTAAAGGGCGTGTCTATCGTCATTATGAACACGAACAAACGCCGCGAATTGGCGGATTCCAAATACAACGAACGCCGCGGCGAGTGCGAACGTGCCTTAAAGGCCCTACAAACCAAACTGCCTATTAAGTCTTTGGGCGATTTATCCATAGACGAATTTGAAAAAAATAAAGATTTAATTTCCAACCCGACCGAGCGCAAACGCGCCAAGCACGCTGTGTACGAAAACCAACGCACCTTACAGGCGGTGGAACGCTTAAAGGCGGGCGATTTAAAAACCTTCGGCAAATTAATGAACGAGTCCCATATTTCCCTGCGCGGCGATTACGAAGTTACCGGCAAGGAATTGGACACCTTGGCCGAGGCCGCCTGGCAGCAGCCGGGTGTATTGGGTGCGAGGATGACGGGCGCGGGCTTTGGCGGGTGCGCGATTGCCTTGGTAAAGGACGCGGACGTAAAACATTTTATTGATAACGTGGGCAAAATCTACCACGATAAAACGGGCCTCAAAGCGGACTTTTATATTGCTTCCGTCGGCGGTCCGGCGCGGCAGGAAGAAAAGATGTATTAAAATTTTAGGCCGGGCCCACACATCCCGGCACGGATAATTTTATTGGAGGGTAATTTATGAAGAACATTTTAGTAATCGGCGGCGCGGGCTACATCGGCTCCCATATGGTGCGCCTGCTCGCCAAACAGGGATATAATCCTGTCGTATTTGATAATCTTTCCAAGGGGCACAGGGAAGCCGTAGCCAACTACCCCTTTGAACTGGGCGACTTGGGCGACAAGGCGCGCCTAGCCGAAGTATTTAAAAAATATGGCATTGAAGCAGTAATGCACTTTGCCGCGTTTGCCGAAGTGGGCGAAAGCGTCAAGGAGCCGTCCAAATATTACCACAACAATGTAGCCAAGGTACTGGATTTGCTGGACGCGATGGTAGAAAATAACATTAAATACTTTGTGTTTTCCTCCACGGCGGCCACCTTTGGCGAGCCTATCCGCCCCAAAATTGACGAAACCCACCCGCAAAACCCCATTAACCCCTACGGCAACACCAAGTTAATGGTGGAAAAAATGCTCGCGGATTTTGACACCGCCTACGGCTTAAAGGCCACGGCCCTGCGGTATTTTAATGCAAGCGGCGCGGACGATTCGGGCGAAATCGGCGAATCACACAATCCCGAAACGCACTTAATCCCCATTGTTCTGCAAGCCGCCGCTGGCAAACGCCCCTCTATTAAAATATTCGGCACGGATTACCCCACGCCGGACGGCACCTGCGTACGCGATTACGTCCACGTCAACGATTTGGCCCGCGCGCACATTTTGGCGCTGGAAAAAATGGTTAAAGATAACGTCAGCGAGCGCTTTAACCTGGGCAGCGGAAACGGGTTTTCCGTGGCGGAACTGGTCAAAGAAGCCAAACGCATTACGGGCATAGATTTTAAGGTGGAAAGCGCCCCCCGCCGCGCGGGCGACCCGGCGGTATTGGTAGCGGACAGCACCAAAGCCGAAAAAGTGCTGGGCTGGAAACCGCAGTATAACTTGGCCCGCATTATTGAAACCGCCTGGAACTGGGAACAGCACCGCAAATACTAGGAGATTTTTATATATGGACATCAACTTACTGATTGACCAATTAGTCGCCTACGCGGTAAACGAAAAACTGCTCGCGCCGCGCGACCGCGCTTGGGCGGTAAACCAACTATTGGCGCTTTTGCACTTGGACGAATACACTCCCAGCGGCTTTAAGGGTAAAACGCCCAAATTTCCGTGCGAAATTTTAAAAAACATTTGCGACTGGGCCGCTAAAAAGGGTCTCATTTCGCCCGATACGGTTACAATGCGTGATTTGTTTGACACAAAATTAATGGGCGTGTTTGCGGGGTTACCCTCTGCGGTTACCGAAGAGTTCTTTAAACTGCACAAAAAGAGCCCCAAATCGGCCACAGACAAGTTTTACCACGATGCCCGCGCGTTAGACTATATCCGCACCGAGCGCGTGGCTAAAAACCTGGCTTGGAAGACGCGCACCCCGTACGGCACGCTGGACATCACAATTAATATGTCCAAGCCCGAAAAGAGCCCGCAGGATATTGCTGCCTCTTTAAAAGCCAAGGCCTCCGCCTATCCCCCGTGCCTGCTGTGCAAGGAAAACGAGGGCTACGCGGGGCGGATTAATCACCCGGCGCGCCAAAACCTGCGCTTAATTGCGCTGGACGTATTAAAGGACGGGAACCCGTGGTATTTGCAATACTCGCCGTATGTGTATTACAACGAGCATTGTATTTTTCTTTCCGGGCACCACGAACCGATGAAGATTTCCCAAACTACTTTTGCGCGCCTGCTTAATTTTGTGGACTTTTTGCCGCATTATTTTATCGGCTCCAACGCAGATTTGCCTATCGTCGGCGGGTCCATTTTAACGCACGACCATTTTCAGGGTGGGAGATATACCTTTGCTATGGAAAAAGCACCCCTAGATAGGCCCTTTAAAATAAAGAAATTCCCGCGCGTGAAAGCGGGCGTAGTCAAATGGCCGATGAGCGTTATCCGTTTGGTTGGAAGCAAGAAAGATTTAATAGAAGCAAGCGGATATATCCTTAAAAAATGGCGCGCTTACAGCGACGAAAAAGCCGACATTTTAGCGCACACGGACGATACGCCGCACAACACTATTACGCCCATAGCCCGGCGGCGCGGCAAAGCGTTTGAAATAGACCTTGTTTTGCGCAACAACCGCACGTCCGCGCAGTTTCCGTTGGGGATTTTCCACCCCCACCAAGAGGTTTTGCACATCAAAAAGGAAAACATCGGCCTTATTGAGGTAATGGGTCTGGCGGTATTGCCTGCGCGGCTGGCCAAGGAACTGGCCGACCTGGAACCGCTGCTTATCAAACGGGATATCCCGGCTATCCGCAAGAGCGAAACGCTAAATAAGCACGCCGACTGGGCCGAAGAACTGCTTAAAAAATACACCTTTACCCCGCAAAACACGCAAACTATTTTGCACAGTGAAGTGGGCAAGGTGTTTGCCAAGGTGCTGGAATACGCGGGCGTATTTAAGCGCACGACCGAGGGCCAAGCGGCCTTTGACAGGTTCATCAAAAAGTTATAAACACAACGCCCCGGGTTTTTCATTACCCGGGGCAGTTTAGTTAGTTAATCGGTTTGTTGGTTAGCATATCGCACTCTTCGGCGCCGCAAACGCTTTTGCAAAGCCTTTTTCCAAAATCGGTTTGTCCCAAACAGGCTTGAAGATCTTGGCCTTTATCGTAGTAATCTGGATACCAATCAATCATATAGTCCGCCGACTCCTCTTTGCAGGGTTTAGGCATTACAATAAAACCCACCCAAGTAGGGTCATAGCAAAAATTTTTGCTGGAAGCGCCTTGGGCTCCCCCGGCTCCGCCCGTAGCATAGTAGGTTAAGCCTGTGTCTTCATATAAGGCTTCATCATCATCGTTACCACTTAACTGCATTAATTGGTAATTTTCCTTAATTTTTTTGAGCATAATGTTTACTTCCGTTAAGCGGCTTTTGGCTACCGCCAATTCATACTTTGGCAGCGCCACCGCCGCCAAAATGCCAATAATGAGAACGACGACTAATAGTTCAATAAGTGTAAAGCCTGCACTCGTTTGGCAAGTATTAACCGTGAGGAAACTTGTTGTTAAGCCGTCATCCCGTAGTGTTTTTATACGGGATCTGGTGTTGTCGTTGTCATCCCAGGCGTGGACCTGGGATCCAGTCTGTTCATTAGCAAAACCCCTCATTTTATTTCTGGATTCCAGGTTCCCGCTCGTATGCGGGCCCTGGAATGAC
>CAVKWQ010000074.1:0-7161 GCA_963660385.1 Muribaculaceae bacterium | reverse complement strand
ATGGAATTGTTCGGATGAAAAGAAACCCCGGGCGTGAGCCCGGGGAGTTTCATTATATGGAGTGAACGATTATGAAAAAATTACTGCTGTTGCTGTTTGTTTTCCTTCCTGTTTTTCTTTCCGCCAAAACCTTAGTTATCTTTCATACAAGCGATACCCACGGATTTTTTTATCCGCAAAATAAAGTAGGCGGTTTTGCCGCTTTAAAAAGTGTTTTAAACCACGAGGAAAACCCGTATCTTCTGTTAGACAGCGGGGACTTTGCCAACGGTACGGCGGAAACGAAATTCTCCCGCGGGGCCAAGGCTGTGGAACTGATGAACGCGGTGGGGTATAATGCTTCCACCGTGGGCAACCACGAGTTTGACTTTAAAGATGCGGGCCTAGTGGACTTAATCAAAGAGGTCAAATTTCCTCTTTTGGCCGCTAACCTGCGCGAAAAAGCCACGGGCCTTTTGCCCGCAGGCGTGAAGGACGCACAAATATTTAAGGTAGGCGGCATAAAAGTTGCCGTTATCGGCCTTGCCAACAACCACCCTACTAAACCCACGCAAAAATATACCTTTATTAAACCGCTTGCGGCCTTGAACAACGCCTTGCAAAAGGTGGAGGCTGAAAATCCTTCCGTAGTGGTGGTAATTACGCACGATTCGTTTGTGGATTACCAGCACGGCGTATTGCCGTATATGGGGCAAATTGCTGAGCGCTTTGAAGGGCGTGTTCAGTTGGTGCTTGGCGGGCACGCACATAAAATTGTAAACGAACGGCTGGGAAGCACCTTATATGTGGAAAGCGGTTCTTATTTGGAGGCGGTTTCCAAAATAACGGTGGACGTGGACGACGAAACAGGTGAATTTTTATCCGCCCAAGCGGAATTAATTCCGTTAAAGGTGGACGAAGTCGGGCAAGATAAAGACATTGCCAAATTAGCCGAAAGTTTGCGTGAGCCGGGTATTGATAAAGAGGTGGCGGTGATTACCAAGCACCTTTCCAAAAAGCCCCGTATCCCGAACACCTTGGACGGAGAGTTGGACGATTGGCTGGCGGATGAGGGGCGGAAATATGCCCAAACGGAAATTTTTATCCACAACACGGGCGGTACGCGGGTGGATTTAACCCCCGGTTCGCTGACACACCGCAAACTGATTGATTTATTCCCGTTTAACGACGCAATAGTATCTATGGAAGTGCCGGGCTATAAACTTAAAAAGTTTATCAAGGCAGGACTTGTGCCGTGGAACAAATACACTTATTCCGGTGTAACGGTGTCCTTTGATAAAATAGGGCACAACCGCGTGAAAAATTTGCAAATTAAGGTAAACGGCCAGCCACTTGAAAACCGCAAAATCTACCGCGTGGGTACGAACTCCTATATTGCCAAGCAGAAACTGTTTAACGGTTTGACCAAAAAACAAGCGGGTACGCAAACGGTCAGCCAATTAATTGAGCAGGTGTTGTCATCCGGCGAGTTATTCGTGCCCGAAGCGGGACGGATTACCTATCAGCAAAAATAATAGGCAACTTGAACACGCCCCGGCGTTTTTGTTAGGATAAATTATCTGCTTTTAAGGAGAAATTCAATGAAAAAGACTTGGCTTTTGCTGTTTGCGGCGCTTTTATTGCCGCTGGCCTTAATGGCTAAAACAACGACGATTTACCACACCAGCGACGTACACGGTTTTTTCTTCCCGCGTAACGGGCAGGGCGGTTTTGCCGCGATGGAAGCCGTGCTTAAAAAAGGCCCGCAAAACTATTTATTGTTGGACAGTGGGGACTTTTCCAACGGCACCGTGGAAACCCGCAATTCCAAAGGCTTAAAGGCCGTGCAGATTATGAACCGTATGGGCTACGACGCCGCCACCATAGGCAACCACGAGTTTGACTTTAAAGACGCCGCCGTCGCCCCCATTTTGGCAAATGCGCAATTTGCCGTTTTGGCCGCTAACTTTTTTGATAAAGCCACGGGCAAATATCCGGGCACCGTACAGCCCTATAAAATTTTTGATGTAAACGGCGTTAAAGTAGCCGTCATCGGCCTTGCCAACCGCACGCCTACGAATCCGGCCAAGTCTTATTCGTATGGAAAACCGTTTGATGCGTTGGAAAAAGCGTTAAACGAGGTGGAAGCCAAGCATCCTAATTTTGTGGTGGTTATCGTGCACGATTCGTTTAATGACGAAAAGCACGGCGTAGGCTCCTATGTGGGCGAAATTGCCAAACGCTTTGAAGGCCGCGTACAGGTGGTATTGGGCGGACACGCACATAACATTTTGCAAAACAAATATGTAAACGGCACGTTGTTTGTGGAAAGCGGCTGCTATTTAAGCAACGTAAGCCGCATTACCGTGGAAACGGACGACAAAACGGGCAAAGTGGTGTCTTCTAAATCTGAACTTATCCCGCTTATCGTAGCCCAAACCGGCGAAGATAAAGCGATTAAGGAATATGTGGATTCCTTGCGCGAACCCGGCGTGGACGAAGTCGTTGGCGAGGCCAAGGAAACTTTATCCAAACTCCCGGTGGCAAAGGACCGCCAGGACTCCCCGCTTAACGACTGGATTGCCGATTTGCTCCGCAATTATTCCGGCGCGGAAATTGCCGTACATAATAACGGCGGCACGCGCGTGGACCTGAAAAAAGGCGAAGTAACCAAACGCGATTTGATTGAAATTCACCCGTTTGACAACACAGTTACCTTGGTAACGGTGGACGGAAAATTCTTAAAGAAATTTGTAAAGAAGGGTTTTGCCCCGCGCAGTCTATATACATATTCCGGCTTGACGATTACCTATAAACAAACCAAAAAAGGCAAAGTAAAAGACCTGAAACTGTTTGTAAACGGCAAACCCGTGGAAAACCATAAAAAATATACGCTGGTTACCAATTCTTACATTGCGGGTGGCGGAAGCGAAGGCTGGATGTTTAAGCAAATCCCGGCGGAAAACAAAAAATTGGCCGGGGATAAAACTATCCGCGACTTAATGGAAGAAGCCCTTAAAAAGGGCCCGGTAACCGCACCCGAAACCGGGAGAATCATCAAACGCTGATATGCGCGTAAAGTCTATTCTGTTTATTTTATTGGCGGCCGCCTTATTAGGCGGCTGCCTGCACGAAGAACTGCACCCGGTGGATATTTATTATACCGCCGATGTGCAGGGGTTTTATTGGTCCCGTATGGAGCCGCGCTTTGAAAATAAAGAAGCGGGCGGATATGCGGTACTCAAAAATTTCTTACAAACCCGCCAAACCCCGTACTTATTGTTTGACGGCGGAAACTGGTTCGGCTCCGCGCCGGAGGGCAACTTAACCAAGGGTGCCTATGTGGCCGAACTGACAAAAACACTTCCTTATACGGCGGGTTCCATTAGTGATAAAGATTTGGTTTACGGTTGGCCGTCCTTGCGCAACACCGTGCGCGAGTTGCCTTATCCTTTTATTGTTTCCAACTTGCAGTTGGAAGGCAAAATTCCGTGGCCGCTGCACGATTACCAAATCCGCACGGTGGACGGCATTAAAATCGGTATTTTCGGCTTGATTGACCCGCAGGCTATTAATAAAAACAAAGGCCGCCTGTTGGGCTTATCCGCGCAGGACCCGGTGCAAGTAGCCAAGGATATGGCGTCTTTGCTTCGGGAAAAGGGCGTAGATTTTATTATTGTGTTAAGCGCGCTTGGCGAGGAGCAAAAGGACGGCATCAGCGATGCTTCCTTGGCCGGAGAGGTGGAACATTTGGGGCTTATTTTAAGCGCCAATAAAGACCGCGAAAACGCCGAAACCGATACCGTTAATAATACTTTTATCGTTTATCCCGGTTCCAAGTTGGATAGTATCGGGCATATCCGCCTGCTGTTTGATAAAAACAAGCAACTGCGTGATGTGGAATTTAAGGATATTCCCTTGTTTAAAGACGAGTTTGGCGAGGATGCCGAAATTGCCGCCCGCGCCACCGCGTTGCGTGCGGAAACCCGCAAAAAAATGAACGCCCGCGTAGCCGATATGCCGCAGGCGGTGGCAACCTCCTTAACGGCGGAATCCCCGCTGGGCGATTTGCTGGCGCAATGCTTATACAAATGGTCCAAACTGGACGGTGCTATTATAAATTCGGACTCTATCCGTAGTGCCCTGCCCGAGGGCCGCATAACGGAATACGATTTGTACAAAACCTATCCGTACGGGGATAATATTACTTTTATTACCATTAAGGGCGCGGCCTTTTTAAAGGCGTTGGAAGCCTCGTTAAACGCCAAGGATAACTTTCCGCAAGTGGCGGGGTTTACCGTGTCTTACGCGGTTACGCCGGAGGGCAAAAAAATCCGCCAGGTAGTGCTTGAAAAAAACGGACGCGCCATTACCCCGCGCGAAACTTACCGCTTTGCCGTTACGGACCACGTGCTGGCGGGCGGCTTCGGGCACGACGGATTTATAGATTCGCTGGAATTTAAAAATACCTTTGTGGAAGCGCGCCAAATTATGCGTACTTGTTTGGCCCGCCAGAAAACGGTAGAACTGCCCAAGTTGGGCCGCTGGAAGAAAGTAAAATGAGTTTAATTCATCCCTTAAAAATCGGCTCCTTTACCGCTCCTAATAATTTGGTTTTAGCCCCTATGGCGGGCATTACGGACTCGCCCTTCCGCGTGTTGTGCTTAAAGGGTGGTGCGGGGCTTGTGTGTGCGGAAATGGTGTCTGCCCACGCCTTGCACTACGGCAACGAAAAGAGCGGCCGGATGTTGCAGGTCAACCCCAAAGAGCACCCGGTTTCTATGCAAATTTTCGGTTCGGACGAAGCCACGATTGCCGAGGCCGCCAAAAACGCCGAAGCCCGTGGGGCCGATATTGTGGATTTGAACGCGGGCTGCCCCGTCAAAAAAATTAATAAGGCGGGGGCGGGGTGCGTGCTGATGAAGGACGAAGCCAAACTGGGCCGCTTGCTGGAAGCCGCTGTAAAGAGTGTAAAAATCCCGGTAACGCTTAAAACGCGCATTGCGCTAACGCATAAAGAACTGTTAGGGGCGCGGCTGGCCAAATTGGCCGAAGATTGCGGCTGTGCGGCGGTAACCTTGCACGCCCGGGCCGCGGTGGACGTGCACAGCGGGGCCCCTAATATAGAGGCGTTGGCCGAAGCGTGCGCGGCAGTAAAAATCCCGGTTATCGGCAACGGCGGAGTGCTGGAAGCCGACACGGCGCGGAAATTTTTAGAGGCCGGTTGCGCGGGCGTAATGATTGGGCGCGGAGCCATTGGCAACCCGTTTATTTTTAAGGATATTATTAACGCTTTTGAGGGCGAAGAGCCTGTCAGCAAGTCGCCCGAAAAACGGCTGGAAATTTATTTGGACCTCATCCGCGAAAATGTGTCTTATTACGGCGAGCGCATTGGTGTAAACCGCAGCCGCAAAACCGCCGGGTATTGGATAAAGGATTTCCCCAACGCGTCGGAAATGCGCGGTCTTTTTGTGCGGCTGGATACCTTGGCGGATATTGAAAAATTATTTGCGGAAACCCTGGTGCGTTTACACGCGTAAAAAAATCCCGTAAAATCTTGTACATTTTGATATAATATATAGGAAACCACGAGTCATTAAGACAGCGGCCAACCACTCCGCTGCGCATTAATTACAAAAGGTAGAAACAAAATTATGACAAAAACTTTTTTGCCTTCCGTAAAGGAAGTGGAAACCACCCGCAAATGGCATCACATTGACGCCACGGGCCAAACCCTGGGCAGATTGGCTACCCAAATTGCCGTCTTGCTTATGGGCAAACACAAAAAGACCTATACGCCCAATATGGACTGCGGCGACTTCGTCGTCGTTACCAATGCCGGCAAAATCAAATTGACCGGTAAAAAACTGGAACAAAAGGTTTACTTCTCTCACTCTGGCTATGCCAAGGGTGGTAAAGAAACCCCGGTCAAAAGAGTGTTGGAAAACAACCCCACCAGAGTCTTGGAACTGGCCGTTAAAAGAATGTTGGACGAAAACAAACTTCGCGCGCCCAGAATGAAACGCTTGCGCTTGTTTGCTGGCGAAGAACACGCTTTCACCGAACGCTTTGGTAAATAAGAGGGATAGAAATTTATGAACAATACGAAAGAACTCAAAACCGGAAGAAGAAAAACCTCCGTCGCCCAAGTTGAACTTTTGAAGGGTAAAGGGGTTATTACCGTAAACGCCAAATCTTTGGATGAATACTTCGGCAACCACGCCCGCTGCAAAGCCGCCGTTAAGGCTCCGCTCGTGGTTACCAACCTGGAAAAAGAATACGACGTTACCGCCAAAGTAGTGGGCGGCGGCGTGTCCTCCCAGGCGGGCGCTTTGCGCCACGCGATTGCGCGCTCTATCGCCGCGATCAGCGAAGATCTTAAAAAGACCGTTAAGAAGGCCGGTTACCTTACGCGCGATCCGCGTATGGTGGAAAGAAAGAAACCCGGTCAGCCCGGTGCCCGCAAACGCTTCCAGTTCTCTAAACGTTAATCGTTGGCTGGAAACTTGCAGGAAATGTTTTACAAAACCCCCGTTCCTTTTGGACCGGGGGTTTTTCGTGCGTATGGAAACGGCGGCCTTATTAAGTTGTAGTTCTGTCCTCCCCGAGTGCCTGCCGGCGCGGAGCGTTCGGGAATCTGTCTTTGCTGTTGTTGTTCCCTTACGAAACGACAGATCCCCGACAGAAACCTTCGGGGATGACGGTTTTATGAAAAAAAGAGGTCATCCTGAATTTATTTCAGGATCTACCGATTGCGTTGTCAGTCGTTGGCGTCATCCTGGCAAGTCGTAGTCCAGGATCTGTTGTTATTAAAACAGAGGAAAACAACGGATACTGGACAGAAACCTTCCAGTATGACTTTTTAATAACAAACACAACCCAAGATGTAGATTCTGAAAACCCTGCGGGCCGCCAGTTCGGAATGACCCCAATTTTTATAACCGCCTTTTCCCCGTCGTCATCCCGGAGTGTTTTTATCCGGGATCTCGTTGTTGCCTTTTTGTTTGATTGCGACATTACAAAAAGAGTGTGGCTCTATTAGTCAAAAGAGGGGAAAAAGATAAGCCGTCCGCAGGACTTATTTTAAAGGGGTTGTTTCGTTTTTTTTTTTTGTTAAAATTTTGATAAATTGCGGTGGTCGTACCCGGATGTATCCGCTGTATAAAAACGCGTATAAAAGGC
>CAVKWQ010000073.1:0-7266 GCA_963660385.1 Muribaculaceae bacterium | reverse complement strand
ATTAAAACTCAAAAATAAGGACGAAGTGTATTTGGTCTGCGGGGAAGCGGAAAAAGACTGTACTCCTACTCGGGGAAATTCCTATACGGAAGAGTGCCCTTCCGGACAAATAGGTTCTATTACCTATACTTGGGATGAAAATTCTTGTGTATATAATAAATCTTCTACTTGTACTGGGGATTGTACTTGGCAAAGAAGTGCTTGGATAACACGGGGGTTAATGGCAAGTGATTCCGATACTTGTACTGAAGGAGATTCGCGTCCTTATTCTTATAGATATTTTGATGAGGCTGATGAAAATGCCCAAATAACAAAACGCCGGGAATGCACGGATTGGACAATGAACAGAGGTTATGATGGGCAAGTCATAGCAGATAGAGTTAATTCACTCAATATGAAAGCCCAAGTTGCTTGTCCGAGTAAGGGATTAGGAACAGATAGTAGTGGAACAGTTTTTACCGTTTATTGGGATAAATTCTTAGCAGAAGATACTATGAATTATTTGATGTCCCCTAGTAATTTTTCAAAGTTTGATTGTAGTATGGGCGGAATCAGAACATCCCCGAATACGATATTTGCTTGTAATCTGGCAAATGGTAATATAGCGTATGTTTGCTATGAAGCGAAATTTAGTCATTTTAGTTGTGTTAGTGATTAATAAAAGGAAAAAGTTTTATCCGATATACGAAAACCGCCCCGGGAGATGTAAAATCCCGGGGCGGTTGCTTTCACAAATTTCCTTATTTTATAAGCCACGTTTTAAGCAGGTAGCAGGCGGCGGAAATCAGGGCCGCGGCGGGAATTGTAATAAACCAAGCCCACACAATGCGGTTGGCTACGCCCCAGCGCACGCACGACAAACGGCGCAGGGAGCCGATGCCCACAATCGCGCCCGTAATCGTATGCGTGGTGCTGACGGGAATCCCCAGTATAGAGGCCACAAAGAGGGAAATAGACGAGCCCGATTCGGCGCAAAAGCCGTCCACCGGGCGTAAGCGGGTAATCTTTTGGCCCATTGTTTTGACGATTTTCCACCCGCCGGAAAGCGTGCCCAGCGCAATAGAGCCTTGGCACAAAAGCACCACCGAAAGCGGCACAATAAACGCACCTTGCGCCACTTGGTGCATTTCTTCGTGCGTGAGCAAAAAGTCCCGGATGGGGGCCGCTTCCTGCCCGGCAAGCCCGCCCAAAAGGAGCATACTGATAATACCCATTGTCTTTTGCGCGTCGTTACCACCGTGTCCCAAGGAGTAGGCCGCCGCAGAGAGCAACTGTCCCTTGCGGAAGAAATGGTCCACCTTATAGGGGTTAAACGGGCGGCAAATATTAAAGACGATCGTGCCGATGATAATGCTGAGTAAAAAGCCCAAGAGGGGGGATAAAAAGATAAACAAAATCGTCTTTAAAATCCCGCCTGCCACGAGGGCATTTAGCCCGCCCTTTACAAACCCCGCGCCGATAAGCCCGCCGATAAGCGCGTGCGAGGAACTGGACGGCAAGCCCCACCACCAAGTGAGGATGTTCCAGCCGCAGGCTCCCATTAACGCGCCAAAGACCAAGTTTGCGTCCACAAAGTGGATATCCACAATTCCCGCGCCGATGGTTTTGGCAACTTCGGTATGAAAGACCAAAAAGGCCACAAAGTTAAAGAACCCCGCCCACGCTACCGCTACCTTGGGCGATAATACGCGCGTAGAAACCACCGTAGCCACCGAGTTGGCCGCATCGTGGAAGCCGTTTAAATAATCAAAGAATAACGCCAAAATAATTAGGAATAATATCCACAGCATAGCGCGCTCCGTTAATTATTTTTAACCAAAATGGATTCCACCATATTGGCGGCATATTCGCAAAAGTCGGTTACCGTTTCGCCCAGTTCGTAGAGTTCCTTTTGTTTCAAAATCATAATGGGGTCTTTTTCGTTTTCAAACAAATAGGTAATGGCTTCGTCGCGCAGGACGTCGCCCTCGTTTTCCAAACGGTTTATTTCCACGCATTGGATAAGGGTTTCCTTCATATTTTTGTTGCTGCGCAGGGACGAAAGGGCCTTTTGCAACGCCTTGGAGGTTTGGGCAATGGTATGGCCCATTTTTTTGCTGTATTCGGTCGGCTTTTGGATTTTGTACATACAAAAGCGGTTTGCCAGCAGGTAAATGCTATCTACAATATCGTCCAAGCGGTTGGCTAAGGCCAAAATATCCTCGCGGTCAAACGGGGTGATAAAGGTTTCGTTTAACGTGTTAATGGTGGTGTGGGTGAGTTCGTCGCCATAGTGTTCAATTTCGTGCATTTCGCGGATGTTTTCGGGGGTAAATTCACCGCTGTCAACGAGTTTTTTGTAAAACTCTGCCGCGCGGACGATATTTTCGCCCTGCTTATCAAACAAATCAAAAAACTTTACTTCTTTGGGTAAGAACATAAGTATGCTCCAATTAATTTTTTTCGTTCATCTTGCAACTTGCGGGCCCGGTGCGAACCTGCTTCGGCCGGGAGGGTTACGGCTGTACTGCTTTTTACTTTAAAAAAACGCCCGTTTGAATAACCAAACGGGCGCACATCAAAACTACTTGTTTAACTCCTGCTTTAACTGCTCGGGCAAATTAACGGCTGCCTTTAACAGGAAGGGGCGTTTTTTAACCTCTTCTATAAAGGCCGCATCGCGCAGTTTGTTGCGGTAGTCTTTCTCTTGGAAGATATAGCGGAACTTGGTATATACGTCATACGTTCCGGCCAAGAGGGCCACAATATCTTGCACGCCGACGATTTCTTCATCGGTCGGGATGACAAAGATTTTCACCGGCGAATTGTCGGCGGAAATGCGGCACTCGGCCTTGTTGGTGTCGGCGGCGTTGTTGCGCTCCTCGTCCAAGATAATGCCAAAGTTTTCAAGGCCTTTTAAAATCATTTCGCGGATGTTGGTGGCTCTTTCACCCACCCCGGCGGTAAAGACAATGCTGTCCAACCGGCCCAAGGCGGCCATATACGCACCAATGTACTTTTTAACGCGGTAGGATTCCACTTCCAAGGCCAGTTTGCACAGTTCGTCGCCGTTGGCGGCACCCTTGCGCACGTCGCGCTGGTCGGCAAAGCGGTCCCCGGTCAGGGCGTACATACCGCTCTTTTTATTCAAAATGGTGTACATTTTGTCCGGGCTCATATTGAGTTTCTTCATCATATGGAAGCAGATAGACGGATCCATATCGCCCGAACGGGTGCCCATTACAAGGCCTTCTAACGGGGTTAAACCCATAGAGGTATCCAAGCATTGGCCGTTCTTTACGGCGGTTACGCTGGCGCCTGCGCCAATGTGGCAGACAATGGTGTTTACTTCGTCCACGTTTTTGCCCAATAATACGGCGGCGCGGCGGGAGGTGTATAATACAGAAGAGCCGTGGAAGCCATAGCGGCGGATTTGGTAATCGGTGTACCACTTGCGCGGCAAGGCATACATATAAGAAGAGGCCGGCATCGTCTGGTGGAAGGCGGTATCCATTACGCAAACGTGCGTAACATTGGGCAGCAAGGCGCGGGCGGCTTCAATACCCATAATGTGCGCCGGGTTGTGCAAGGGGGCCAAGTCGGAAATGTTTTTCAGTTCCGCTACTACGCTGTCGTCCACGATGACGGATTTGGCAAATTTACCGCCGTGCACGATGCGGTGGCCTACCGCGCTGATGACGTTTACGTTTTCAATTACGCCGTGTTCTTTGTCGGTCAGCGTTTCAATTACCAAGTTAATGGCGTCTTTGTGGTCTTTGCAATTTCTTTTTAATTCAAAGGTGGGATAACCGTTGCGGTCCTGGGAGATGAAGGAACCGTCAATGCCGATGCGTTCTACCGCGCCGGCGCAAAGGCTTTTCTTCTGGTCCCAGTCGTACACGCTGTACTTGACGGAAGAACTGCCGCAGTTTAAAAACAATATAATCATTTGGTTTAGAATCCTTATATAGGGCTCCCGTAGGAGCGGAATTTTGAAGGAAAATCCTTCCTCATTATTATTGTAGCAAAAAGAAACGCGGCGCGTTTGGATTTATAAAGAAAGAACCCCGGACATTTTGCCCGGGGTTCTTATGCGGTTACAAATAAGATTAGTGCGCTTTTTTAAGCGTCAGGACGCCGTCTTCAAAGAACCACTCTTCAATAAGCGCGCCCGTTTCGCTGAATTTTTTGGTTACGCCGTGGGGTTTGCCGTCCTTGTGGGGGGAAATAAGCGCAATCGTGCCGTTGGGGTGATAAATAATTTTATCGCCCACGATTTTATCGTTCTTATAGGTGCACTCGGAGCGCAAATCGCCGTCGGGCGTATAGACCTTGCTCACGCCGTTTAAGTAGCCCTTTTTGTATTCGGCGCTTTCCAATACTTTGCCGTCAGGGTAGTATTTTACTTCTTTACCGTCTTGGATATCGTCCACGTACGACAGTTCCTTATACAGGCGGCCTGTCGGGTGGAAGACGCGGGCTTTGCCTTCCAGCATACCGTCTTTGTAAAATTTTTCAATGCTTACTTTGCCGTTTTCAAAGTAAATTTTGCAAATGCCGTTTCTCTGCCCGTTTTTAAATTCGCACTCAAAATAGACTTTGCCGTTTTCAAAAAATTCCTTTACAATCCCGTCGGGCATCGTGCCGGAGTGTTTTTCAATATCCAAGTTTTTATCCAAGGTTTCCTGATACACTTCCTTCCCGTCCACATAGTAAGTGCGCACAAAACCGACGTGCAACGGGTCGTTTAAACTGGTTGTCTTTCTAACGATATCTACCATATGCTTATTTCTCCTCCGACGCATTTTTGGCCGCTATATAGCCCGAGGCCCAGGCAAAATGTAAATTAAATCCGCCGCTTTTTCCGTCCACATCCAATAATTCGCCCGTGATAAACAACCCCGGGCATTTGAGGGACTCAAATGTATTATAGTTTATTTCTTTCGTGTTTACACCCCCTGTTGCCGCCATTGCTTCGGTCCACGGGCGCAAGCCCACGGCCGTAAGCGGCCACGCGGTGAGCGTTTCCCCTATACGTTTTAAACTGTTCGGGGTTTGCTCACACATTGGGATATTTTTACGAAGCCCTATAAAATCAATCAGCAAATTAGCAATGCTTTCGTGCAAAATCCCGGCAAAAAAGTCCTTGGGCTTTCTATCGGGGAATTGTTTTAATCGTTCTTCCAAGAATTTTTTAGGTTCCTTTATTTGCGGGAAAAAGTTAATCGTCAGCGGCACGTTTCCGTGCGTGAGTGCGCGCGATACGGCGGAACTAATGTTAAGCACCGCGGGGCCGTTTACGCCGTAATTTGTAAAGAGGAGTTCGCCTTCTGCGCGGGCGAGCAGGGTTTTATCTTGCCAGGCCGACAGTTCCACTTGGCTGCGGATACCCGTCAAACGGGCGACGGCTGTTTCCTTTACGCAGAGTGCACTTAATGTGGGGCGCGGCGTGATAAGGGTATGGCCCAGTTTTTTGGCGAGTTCGTAGCCCGCATTTGTGCCCGTTAGTTGCGGGTACGCGCACGAGCCGCACGCAAGCACCAATTTTTTGGCCTGAAAGGTTTGGCCTTGCTTCGTGGAAAGTAAAAAGGTTTTGCCGTGCTTTACGCGGATTACTTCTTGCCCGGTTAAAAGTTCGGCCCCGGCCTCTTTTACGGCCAATTTAAGCGGTTCGGCTACGGCGGTAGATTTGCCCGTCTGCGGGAAAACGCGCCCCAAGGCTTCCTCTTGCGTGAGTACGCCCAACTGGTGGAAATAATCAAGCGCGTTTTGGAACGAAAATTGTTTTAAGGCGGACGAAATTAACTCCGGGTCCGCGTGGTAGTATTCGGGCGAGACATTGGCGTTTGTCAGGTTACAGCGTCCGTTTCCGCTAACCAAGATTTTGCGTGCGGGCAGGGCGTCTTTTTCCAGCAAAAGCGTTTTTTTGCCGCGGCGTGCGCACTCCCGCGCGCACATCAGCCCGCTGGCACCTGCACCGATAATAATTACGTCGTAGATAGGCAAATTCATTTCATACAGTTTAGCAAAAAAAGAGGCGCTTTTCACCCTTGACAGTCCGCCGGGTAAGTATATACTATAAAAAGTAGCCAAAAAGGAGGGGTTTATGAGAATCGGATTTTTACTTTTTATTTTAGGGTTGAGCGTTACCGCTTCCGCCCAAATGTACCGCGTGGGGGGAACCTCGCGTGCGAGTTTCGGTTCCCAACAACAGGCGGAAGAGTCTGCTTCCGCACCTGCTACGCGCACTTTTAGCAGTTACGGTGCGAGACAGCAACGCACGCAACGGAGCAATAATTCCCAGCCGTCTGCTCCCACTGCACAGGCGGACGCTTCCGCCACCCAGCAGACTGCCCCGGCAACAACAGGCAATTCGGCCCCGCAAACTCCTGCCGCGGGTAAAGGGGGAAAGGCAGAAAAAGCCACGCCCCGTGCTGGAAATAATCAAAAGGCCGACCCCAAAGAGGGGGATAAAAAGGATAGCGGCGACCAACAGCAAGCACAAGTCGCCGCAATGAGCCAGGTGCAGGCAATGATGAGCAGTTTTGGGCTTTCCGCCCCGCAAACGGGTGTGCCGCAGGCGGGCGGACAAAAGGACCAAAAGACCGCCGGTAACCGGGGCAATACTTCCCGCGCGGGGAGTGCTGCTTCGTCTAACCGTGGCGGCTCCGCAAATTCCGGCGGCGATAACAGCGCGGCTCCGGCGGCAGGCGTGCCGGATATGTCCGCCATAATGCAAGCGGCGAGTTCCGGGCAGATGCCGGACTTATCGGCCCTAATGGGCGGACAGAGCGCTGGGAAAAAATAAAGCGCAGTATGTTTGATTTGCTGAAACGGCACCTTATGTTACGGGGTGCCGTTTTTGCGTTCTTCTGCCCGGGTGGGCTAGGGTGCGGATAACTAGGGGGCAGGAATTACAATTTGGGTCGTTTGCTGTGTCGTTATTTAACAAAGTCATACTGGAAGGTTTCTGTCCAGT
Source organism: Muribaculaceae bacterium (assembly GCA_963660385.1). Taxonomy (GTDB): domain Bacteria; phylum Elusimicrobiota; class Elusimicrobia; order Elusimicrobiales; family Elusimicrobiaceae; genus Avelusimicrobium. Next base: position 308 of record CAVKWQ010000073.1, on the reverse strand, counting down.
ATCCGTTGTTTTCCTTTTTTTACAACAACAGATCCTGGAACGTTCCGCGCCGGCAAACTTTCCAGGATGACGGCAACGACAAACAACACAATCGGTAGATTCTGAAACAAGTTCAGAATGACCTCTGATTTTAAACGGACCTGTCTTATTGTGTTGTTATGTCGTCATCCCCGAGTGTTTTAGTCGGGGATCTGTTGTTGCCGTTTCGTTTGTTTGCGACATTACAAAAAGAGTGTGGCTCTATTAGTCAAAAGAGTGGAAAAAGGTAAGCCGTCCGCAGGACTTACTGTAAAGGGGTTGTTTCGTTT
>CAVKWQ010000072.1:0-7620 GCA_963660385.1 Muribaculaceae bacterium | reverse complement strand
TTGTCATTCCCGAGTGTCGTAGTCGGGAATCTGTCGTTATTTAAAAAAGGCAACGACAACAACGGATCCCCGACTAAATTCCTCGGGGATGACGGCTTAACAACAAGCGGCCGCACGGCAAGTGCTGGTTTCACCCTTATGGAACTATTAGTCGTTGTGCTCATTATTGGCATTTTGGCGGCGGTGGCGGTGCCACAGTATCAGTTGGCGGTGATGAAGAGCAGAGTGTCGGCTCTGATGCCCTTGCTCCGCTCCATCAGTAATGCGGAAGATTCATTTTATTTGGCCAATGGCTATTATACCCATATTAAAAATTTGGATATAGCACTGCCGCAGGATTATATACATCAATATGCAGATAGAGATTTCTTTTGGGCAGATGGAACATATGTTACGCAGTGTGGAAAGGGATGTGGGGGAGAAAAGGGGCCTACCGTAATCGGCGGGCTGTATAAGGTGATAGGAAACACAGGCGACAATAAGGTGGCGATTACGTTTTACGGACAGTATTCCTCTGAGTATCAAAATAGGCGTGTATGCAGCAGCAATACTTCTTTGGGCGCAAAAGTATGTAAAAGTTTAGGCGGAGAATCCATATCTAGCAACCGCTGGCTGCTCCCTTAATCTGGTAAGAAATAAATAACTATCCCCTGATTATATCGGGGGATAGTTATTTAGTAACGGGTAATTAGTTGGCCTTGGGTTGTTTGCCCACGATGTTTTTAATATTTTTGCGCGTGGTTTTAATAATTACCTTGCGGAAGCACCACAACGCCCAAATGTTCGGCACGGTCATCATCGTCATCGTGAAGATTACGAGCGCCCACATAAAGCGCGTGGAACCGTTGGCCTCGGCGGTGCGCAGTAAGGAGTCGGAAATCGTCCAATCCAGCGAAAAACTGGTGCCAATCCAGCCGCCCACAAAGGTTAAAATAATAAACAGTACCCGCACGGGCTTTATGAGCACGTTGGAGCCCTTGCACAAAAATTGCAAAGCCTTTTCCACATAATAGCCCCAGCCGATAATAGTGGTAAACGAAAATACCACCAGCGAGAAAATCAAAATCGGCGTACCGATATACGGCACCGTTTTAAACGCGCTGTTGCACAGGTTGGCCGCATATACATTGGGGTTCTGCCAGTCGCCCGCTAATACAATGACCATACCCGTCAGCGAACAAATGAAAATCGCCCAAAATACGGAAGTGGCCGAAATAATCGCCATTTGCGTAGCGCTGCGGGTTTTGGCCGCGGCGGCCGCAATAGAGGCGCTTCCCAGCCCGGCTTCGGTGGCCAGTACGGCGCGGGTAACGCCTGCGCTTAATGCGGGCACCATTGCCTGCACAATCGCCATAATCCCCACGCCGGCGGCTCCGCCCAAGGCGGCCTTGCCTGTAAAGGCGCTTTTAATCACCATTACCACGGCCGAGGGGATTTCGGTAAAGTGCATACAAAGCACGATAACGGCAAGCAGTAAATAAAGCCCGCCCATAATCGGCACCAGCCACTCGGAGTACGCGGCAATACGCTTTACCCCGCCGATAATCACTACGCCCGTGGCAACCGCCACAAAGAGCCCCACATACCACGGATTTAAATTGTACCCTTCTCGCAAGGCGTCGGCAATAGAGTTGGATTGCAACGCGCTTCCGGCGGTTAAGGCCATTAACACTGTACCCACGGCAAAAATAATGCCGAGCCATTTGAACTTTAAAATGCGGGAAAGGTAATACATCGGCCCGCCCACATATTCGCCGTCCGGCAGGCGCACGCGGTACTTGTAGGCCACCATACACTCGCTGTATTTAATGGCAAAGTTAAAAAATCCGGCTATTACCATCCAAAATAAAGCGCCAGGCCCGCCTTCGGATACGGCGGTGGTTACACCGATAATGCTCCCCGTGCCCACAGTGGCGCCAATCATCACGGCAAGGGAGCCAAAACTGCTGACCATCCCTTCGGATTCCACTTTTTTTACCGACAGTTTCATCGCCGGCCAAGTGTATTTTTGTAGAAAGTGCAAGCGGACAGTAAAGTAAATACCCAAAAAAAGCAGGATAATAATCATCGGCGGACCCCATACCAAGGCATTGAATCCGTTCATTACGTCGTACATATGTTGCAAGGTCGGCGCCGAGGCAAACGCGCACACCGCCGCCCATAATTGTTGCAGGCTTTCCATCGTGTTTTTTTCTTCCTCCCAAACGGTACAACCTTTTTATTGTACTAAAATATAAGGGGAAACCTGTAAAAAATTCTATGGGAAAATCTTTCCAAATCCGCGCAATATGATATATAATTTAGTAACGCGCGGGTTTTCCCGCATTAATAAGGAGACGGGTTATGAAGAAACTTTTACTCGCGGCCTTTATCGCCGCTTTCGGCGCCGCCGCTTGCTCTTCCGGCAACGCCAACACCAAAACTGCGGATTCCCGCAATAAAGCGTCCGCCAAAGATGCTAAATACCAAATCATTGACCAAGAATTTGATAACCTTTTGGCGCCGGAGGCCGATTACGACACCTTGCCCGCCTACGAGTTGCAGGCTTGCGGGGATTCTTATTTGCCGCCTGCCGAACAAACGGTAAGAGGGGCCAAAAAGCCCGCCGCCAAGGTAGTTAAAACAACTGCCAAAAAGACGACCGCCAAAAGTACGTCTAAATCCACGACCACTAACAAAAAGGTCATTAACAATACCAATATTTACTATTTAGACGGTTCCGCGCCGAATACGTCCACCTCGTCCACCAGCACGACGACTACCACCTATACGAGCGACGAAATTGCGCCGGACACCCTGCAATAATTTATGCTTACGCCGTTAGATAAAGAAGCGCAACTTACACAAGAAGCCCATAGATTATATGGGCTTCTTAAATCTGTATCCAAAACCAAGGCCGCCAAGTGGACGTTTGAAGACTGCCTGGCCGCCGCGCCGTATATACTGGCGATTAACCGCTTTAAAAAAGAGCAGAACGCCGTTATTCTTGCCCACTCCTACACCACGCCCGATTTGGTTTACGGCGTGGCCGATTTTAGGGGGGACTCGTATGAACTGGCGTTAAAGGCGCGCTCCTCTACCGCCGATATTATCGTTTTTGCGGGCGTGTGGTTTATGGCCGAAACGGCCAAAATCATTAACCCGGGCAAAAAGGTGGTTATCCCGGCGGGCCGTGCGGGGTGCACGCTGGCCGATTCTATGACGGGGGAAGATGTCAAAAAACTCCGCGCGCAACACCCCGGCGTACCGGCTTTGTGCTATATCAACAGTTCTGCGGATGTAAAGGCCGTGTGTGATTCGTGCGTAACGTCGGGCAATGTATTTGATATTGCGCAGAAAATCCCCGGCAATGAACTTATTTTTGTGCCCGATATGTTAATGGCGCAAAATATTGACGCCGAACTCAAACGCCGCGGCACGCCCAAAAAGATTATTTCTTCCGGCGGTTCCTGCTGTGTACACGACAAATACCGCCCGGAAATTGTGGATAAACTGCGCGCTGAACATCCCGGTATAAAAGTGTTGGCGCACCCGGAGTGCCCCATTGAAGTTTGCCAAAAGTGCGATTACGTGGGCAGCACCAAGGGGATGGCCGCCTATGTGGCCGCGTCGCCCGATAAGATGTTTGGGATGCTTACGGAGTTTGGTCTTGTCAACCGTTTGGAAGCCGAACACCCGGACAAAACCTTTATCTGGCCCTACGGGGTTTGCAGTTATATGAAGAAGAACAGTTTGATTAATACCCTGGAAGCGTTGATTGACCCGCGCCCCGACCAAGTGGTTACGGTGGACGAAAACATAGCGGCCCAGGCCAAAAAAGCCATTGAAAAAATGTTTGAACTTGCCAAATGATACTAGATAAAATTATTGAACTTGCCTTACTGGAAGATTTAAGTTTGGGGGATATTACCTCGGACACTATTTTTACGCCCGAAAACCGGGCCAAGGCCGCTATCCGCGCTAAGGAAGACTTGGTGCTGTGCGGTATGGATGTAGCCAAAACCGTGTTCCACGCGGTGGACCCGGAGGTCGTTTTGACGCCGCTTAAAAAGGACGGCGACGACGTGAAGAAGGGCGAAATTGTGCTGGAACTGACGGGGCCCACCTTGTCTATTTTAAAGGCCGAACGGACCGCGCTTAACTTTATGCAGCGGATGAGCGGTATTGCCACCGCCTCGCGCGAATATGCGGCTATCGGCAAAAAATACGGCGTAATGATTGTAGATACGCGCAAAACCCAGCCTGGCTTGCGGCGTTTGGATAAATACGCGGTACGCATTGGCGGCGCGCGCAACCACCGCATTAGCCTGGCCGACAGCGTGATGATTAAGGATAACCACATTGCGGCGGCGGGCTCCATTACGGCGGCCGTCAAAAAGATTAAGGATGTTATCGGCCATACGCCCAAGGTAGAGGTGGAAACCACGAACTTGGACGAGGTAAAGGAAGCCTTAAACGCCGGGGCGGATATCATTATGCTGGACAATATGACGCCCGAACAAATTGCTGTGTGCAAAAAAGAAATTGCCGGACGCGCCATTATTGAGGTTTCCGGCGGCGTGAATAAAACCAATTTAGAGGCCTACTGTGCGGTTCGCCCGGATGTAATTTCTATGGGGGCGCTTACGCACTCGGTTCCGGCGAAAGATTTGAGCCTAAAAATTGTACAATATATTAGTTAAGCGATTATTATAAGATTGGGAGTAGCAGATGAATTACAATAAGTTGTTTTCCCAAGTGGTAAGCCGCTCCAAGGCTTCTGCCATTAGAGAACTTTTGAAAGTGATTGCCCGCCCGGATATTATTTCGTTCGCGGGGGGGTTACCGGCCCCGGAATTGTTCCCCACGCACGAAATTGCCAACATTATGCAAGACGTACTGACGAAGACTCCTAAACAGGCGTTGCAGTACGGCACGACCGAAGGGCAAATGGAATTGCGCACGGAATTGGTAAAACTCTTAAAAGAGACCGAAAATATTGACGTAACTACCGACCAAATGATGGTGGTGTCTGCCTCCCAGCAGGCGTTGGATATGACGGCGCGCCTGTTCGTAAACCCCGGCGACAGCATTATTACCGCTTGCCCCACTTATTTGGGCGCGTTGCAGGCGTTCCACGTGGCAGGTGCGGATATTACGGGCGCGGAAAGCGACGCCTACGGTATTTTGCCCGAGGATTTGGAAGCCAAACTTTCTGCGTTAAAGGCCCAGGGCAAACAATGCAAATTTATCTACTTGGTGCCTGATTTCCAAAACCCCACGGGTACGACTATTCCCGAAGACCGCCGTATACAAATTTTGGAAATCGCCCAAAAATATAACACCTTTATTTTGGAAGACTCCCCGTACCGCCAAGTCCGCTTTGAAGGCACTTCCCCGCGCACTTTTTACGCGTTGGATAATGGCCGCGGCAACGTGATTACGATGTTCACGTTCTCCAAGGTGTTTGTGCCGGGCTTCCGCTTGGGCTACATCATCGGGCCGGAAGACGTTATCCGCAAATACGTTATTTTAAAACAGGCGATGGACTTGTGCACCTCGCCCATTTTGCAGTTGGCCACGGGAGAATATCTGCGCAGTGGGATGCTGATGCAGCACGTCAAAGAAATCATTGCGGCCTACCGCGAAAAACGCGACTTGATGTTGGAAACCTTGGCAAAATATATGCCGAAAAATGTTTCCTGGACGCGCCCCGAGGGCGGCCTCTTCCTGTGGCTTACCTTGCCCAAACATATGAACGCCACAGACCTGCTTCCTAAGGCTATTGAAAATAAGGTGGCTTATGTGGCGGGGGTGGATTTCTATCCGCAGGCCAATGTGTTTAACGATATGCGCTTAAACTTTTCTTACCCTACTAAGGAACAAATGGTAGAAGGTTTGAAGCGCCTCGCGCAAACCATTAAAGACAATCTGTAACCAACGGGGGAACCTTACCGGGTTCCCTCTTTTTTAGGTCCTTTGCCCTATATAAAAATGGGTCCAAGGGCCCTGTTATTTGGTCTGTTAGTTTTGCAAAATATAGGTATGGGTAAAAAATTATTTATTTTATTTTTAGCAGGGTTGTTCGTTCCTACGGCGGCTTTTGCGCAGAAAAATCCGCTTAAATCCTTTAAAGGTGTGAGGAAGATTTTAGCCCGCACGCCCAGGGTTACTGTTCCGGCGGAGGATGCGGCTTTACAGCATTTAGTAGAGGGTACGCCCGAGCACCAAATTTTAGCGCGTTTTTCTTCCCTTTTGCCTAAGCGCGAAGCCTTGGCCCCGCTTTTAAAGGACGCTAGAATCAACTCGGAAGAGATTTCCAATGTTCTTACGCGGGAAGTGTCCAGAGCCCTTTATAAAATGCAGGACCAAAACACCAATAGATTAAGCCCGTGTATGTTGGTGCTTTCCCAGCGCATCCGTTCGGGGATGAAACTCAGCCATACTTATTTGCTCGCTTTGGAATACGAACTGCGTATTGCACAAAACCAAGCGGAACAGGAATTTCGCAAACGCTACCAATATTCCGCGGGGATGAAGCCCACGGACGATAACCCTAACTTCCGCGCGCTGTTGGGCGAAGCCACGGCCCAACGGTTAAACGACCACTTTTTGCCGCTTTTGCCGTCGGCGGACAGGGTTCGCTTTTTGAAGATTTTAATGCAAGGCGTGTTTGCCCCGACGGTTAATACGCACGAATTTTATGCGGCGCTTTTGTACCGCGAGGTCCGCACCGGCTTGCGCGATATGGGCGGCGCTATCGGCACGGACGAAGTGGAATATTACGGACAGATTAAAGAAACGCTTTTGTACTGCGCCCGCGTATCGGCCGAGGAAGCGGCTTACAACAGTTTGCAGTCTCCGCGTCAAGTGCGGGAACTGTTTGTAGGCAAGTTGGAGGAGATGTCTCCCCGGTTTGCGGATAAGCCGGCGGTCCGTGCGGTGTGGGATAAGTTTGTAGAATATTACAAACACCGCTTTGACCCGCATACTCCGCAAAAATAAACTGTTTTACTGGATAAATTTTCACCCCGGCGGATTCTTTCCCCCGGGGTTTTGTTGTTGTTAAATAAGGACGCCGCCCGTAGGGGGCACTAAAAAAGCAAGTCATCCTGAATTGCCGCCCTTACCGCTAGGCGGCACCCCGTAGAGTTTCTGGGAAGTGTCGTTATTAAACAAGGAGGTCATCCTGAACTTGTTTCAGGATCTACTGCTTGTGTAGTTAGTTGTTGCCGTCATCCTGGAAAGTCGTAGTCCAGGATCTGTTGTTATAAAAAAAAGGAAAACAACGGATACTGGACAGAAACCTTCCAGTATGACCCCAATTTTTATAACAGCCTTTTTGTCGTCATCCCCGAGGAATTTAGTCGGGGATCTGTCGTTTCGTAAGGGAACAACAGCAAAAACAGATTCCCGACTACGACACTCGGGAATGACACTCTTACAATGATACCAGCCTAATCCTTCTATCCAAAAAAACGGGTCAAGCCAAGTCCCAAACTGCGCAATATTGTCCCAAGAGTTCATAAAATAGCCAAAAAATCGTATCAATGTTGGCTGTCTTCGTCTAGGGGCTTGACCCGTTTTTTTTTTTTTTGGTAAATTTTGATTAGCGGCAAGTTTATGAGGGGGGATGTATGC
>CAVKWQ010000071.1:0-7852 GCA_963660385.1 Muribaculaceae bacterium | reverse complement strand
AGTTGTCGTTAAGGGCCAGCACCAACAAACAACAACACAATCGGTAGATCCTGAAATAAATTCAGGATGACCTCTTTTTTAATAACGACAGATCCCGGATAAAAACACTCCGGGATGACGACACCCTGAGCACACCACTCTGCGAGCCACACCCTAGCGGGCTGACAATTCAGCAGTCCCCTTTTTAAAAAATGAAGCGGGGCAAGGAAATAAAATCCTTGCCCCACACGCAAACACAAATTTTACAACAACGGTTATTCTTTAAACATCGGGTAGAAATAAATACCCATATACACCGGGTTATCCGTAAAGCCCTTCACATTTTTGCGCATTGCCCACAGGCCTGTGGGGTGGACGGTGTAAATCTGCATTGCGTCCTCGTGCATTAAGTTATGTACTTGCTTATATAAGGCACTGCGTTTAGCAAAGTTGGTTTCCGCCACGGCCCGCTCAATCAGCGCGTCCACCTGCGGATTTTTGTAACCCTGCGAAAGCGCATACCGCCCTTGGCTGTGCAAGAACGGGAAATAGAAATTGTGCGCATCGGCGTAATCGGCCACCCAGCCGCGAGCCCACATCGGCATTTGGCGTTTGGCGGTTTTTTCCAAGAACGACGGCCACGTTACACCGCGCAAGTCAATTTGGAATTTGGGGTTTAAACTTTCCACATTGCGTTTTAAAATTTCACTCGCAATTTGGCGCATATCACCGCTGGTGTTGTAGGTAATGGTAAATTTAAAGCCCTTTTCCCACACTTGGCCGCCCCAAGCCTTTTTAAAGAGTTTCTCGGCCTTTTTTAAATCAAAGGGATATTGCTTAAAATCTTTGTCGTATTTAACCAAACCCACCGGAGCCGGGCCGGTAGCGCGCTCGCCGCGGCCTTCCATAGATTCCTTTAAAAAGGAATCATAATCAAAGGCGTATTCAAAGGCTTGGCGCAAATTTTTATCGGCAAAGAAATCGGCGGGAATCCCCTGCCCGTCCAACTTGCCGGAACCTACATCCGGGTTGGCCTGCATATTGATATCAAGCGTAAAAAAGATGACCGGGTCCGTGCGCAGGCGGGGCAAATTGTCGTACAAGGTTACATCGGGGTTGCCCTTAATTTGCGCCGCAAACTTGGTGGAAATTTCCGCCACGTCCGCATCGCCCGTTTCCAACATTAGGCGCAGGGTAGAGGGTTCGTCCACTGTCAGCATATGGATAAATTTTAATTTAGGCGCACCCGCAAAATAATTTTCGTTCGCGGCCAAGGTCAAGCGTTTGGCGGCAATATCCCAGCGCGCCACGCTAAACGGGCCCGACCCGTTGGCCACCGCAAAGAACGGAGAGGAATCTTTGGCAAAGTTGTTAAACTGCTTCCACGTTTCTTCCGTGCCGTCCCACGCGCCGTGCGCAACCGCCCAATCCTTGCTGACAATGTAACTCCACCGCGCAATAATGGAAAGAAACGGCGCAAACGGCCGTTTGAGCGTTACCACCACGTTATCCCCGTCCACGCGCACGGCATTGGCGGCATCCTTAAAATTGACTACGATTTCGCCCTTATCATTACGCGTAGAGGATACGCCCAAAATCGGTTCCAACAGCAAACTGGACGGCCCGCCGGACACATCGGATAATAAAAAGCGCAACAACGAATAGCGCACATCCTCGGGGGTCAGGTCTTCCCCGCCTTGGAATTTAATCCCTTTGCGGATAGGAAAGGTATAAGTGCGGCCGTCGGCAGAGATAAGTCCATTTTCCTTGCTGGGAACTGCCGTAGAAACGGCCGGGAGCAAATCGGTCAGCGAGGAACCGTCAAACTTTAAAAGGGTATCATACACGTTAATTAACAGCCCGTGGGTTACCCCGTCATACGAGTAAACCGGGTCCAGGGATTCCATTTCCCCTTTGTGCGCCACCACCAAGGTATCCTTCATATCTTGTTTGGCGCAGGCCGAAAATAACAACACGGCACACAAAAACAATAAACATTTCTTCATTTTTTCCTCACCACATACGCGGCGCCTTTTTTATTGCATAGCCACGCTTTTGCAAATTCCCGCGCGTCGTAGGCGCGCAAAACTAAATCTTTTTTTAAAGCGGCCGGGTCCGCCACTAAAATTTTTCCGTCCTTCCAACCCCGGATTAACACCAAGTGCCCGGGCGTATGCTCTATGGCCGCACCCGCAAGTTCCCCGCGGTTGTAGCCGATGCTGGCCACCACCAAGGAGTCTTCCGCTACAAAATTTTTAAGTTCGCTTATCGCGCTAAACCGCCGCACATACGATTCTGCCCCGCGGGCCGAAGCCGCGGCCACATTAAAAACCCAGTTGCCAAAAATGCCCGCTGTTTGGTCAAAAACCTCTTCCAACAAATCCTTTAAGGCGGTTTTAATACCTAACGCATTTAACGCCATACAAAGCGAAGTAGGGCTGCAAATGCGGCGGCGGTCCGGGTGGGTTTGCTCCATTTGGGAAATCGGGGTTACTTCGTGTTCAAACGAACCTGCGGGCAAGCGGGCGGCGCTTTTTTCGTCATACGCAAAGGAAGCGCTTACTGCCGTTACCGCCAGCGAGGTTACTTCCGCCCCGCCAAACAATTTTAAGCGGTAGCGGTAGGCTTCCGCCGGGGCCGACAAAACCAGTTCATCCGTCGCTACGCGCCCGAAAGAGTCCTCTTGCGCGGGAAAACTGCTCTTCATTTTGCCGGACAAAAGCCCCAACTTATAAAATCCGCTCCATTTTTCCTTTACGCACACCTGCGCTTCCAATAACAGCCAACCGTCCGCCGGAGAGCGAAACCCGGCAGACAAAACAAAAGATGAAAAGAGAAATGGCGTTTTGAACACGCGGGAAACCACGGTTTGGATACCGTCTGTTACCGTTTTGTCCGCTATGTCGGCAGGAGTGTGCAAAAGATTGAAGATACAGGAACGCTGTTGGGCCATATAAAAACCTTTATCGGGGCACCCGGACTTGAACCGGGAACCTCCCGCTCCCAAAGCGGGCGCTCTACCACTTGAGCCATGCCCCGAACGTGTATATTGTACCAATTTTAGGCTAAAAACCCTATAAAAAAATAGAGAGGAGCGTTTTATTTGCCGCGGCGCGGAATACGGTCCTGCGGAAGGACTTCGTACAAGTGCGAATCGCGTTCCACAAACGACGGGTCTTTTGTAAGAGAAGTATCATACGGGCGGAATAAAAAGTTACCGCTGGGAAGCAAATCCAACTGGCCCCAGCAAGGCTTTTTCCCCACCTTTAAAAATGCGCTTATTTGCATAATTTGTTTGGTAGGAATACTTTTAGGCGTAGTAAATTCCTGTATATGCAATTTTTGTGTGCGGTAGTGCGGCGGGAGCAGTCCGCCGACGTGGAGCATAATGGAAATAGGCTTTTCCTCGCTCATTGCAAAGCGGACGGCAAAATCCGGGTTTTGAGAAAAGTGAAGCACGGGCCAAGCGGTTTGATAGTCGTAGGCTTTATTTACGTCCAGCCCGTTTTTAAAGATATTGCGCAAATCCTTTCCATCCGCAGACAAACGCATCCCGCGAAGCAAATCAAACGCGTAGCGCGGAGCCGGGTACGGCGTATTGCGCAGGGCGGCGGTTTCCTCCCACGGGTTTTCCTGCCATTGGACGGCTTTTAAATCGCGGATGACATACGCTTTTCCCGTAAAGCGCGGAAGCCCGTAAATAAGTGCGGCCTCTTGGGGGTGCCCGGCAAGCCAAGCAAGCGCCTGAGGTTTAGACAATTTTTTATGCTTTTGCACCATTGCCACAGCGCGGGTTCCGGCGTGGGTATCCGTTAATAAAAGTGATTTTTTAGGAAGAGATATTTCCGTTACGCCGCCCGGTAAGTCCTTAATATGGAACGCGGACAAGCGCGCCTTTATCCCCGGAGTTAATACACAAGAAGCCAAAGCCTTTTGTACGTCCGGACGCATTGGAATTACTTGAACCGCAGATATGGAAGCACAAGAGGGAACCTTAACAGCCCGCGGCACCTGCACTTTAAAGGATGTTTTGATATTTCGGGGCACAAACGCGCGCACGCTTTGCGCCGCCTGCGGACCTGACGCAAAAAGGGAAAGAAATAAAACACACATCGCGCGCAAAAACAGGTTCATACCCGTATGGTAGCAGAAAAAACGCAAAATGTCATCCTATTTGTGGGGTACGCGTATTTTTCCCGTCCTAACGCGGGCAAATCCGTAAGAGGTCTTGCCTTCCAGTACAATTCCTGACAGAATTTTCTTGCAGGCACGGGAGTGCGCCTTCGCACCGGGCTCGCGGTTTTTGCCTTTCAGCGCACAGCACTTCAAACAAAAACATCGCTCTGTCTTTCAAGTCTGGACGCACACCAAGCAGTTGGTGTGCTTGGGCGCAAAAAAGCCCACGCTTACGCGTAGGCTTTTGAATACTGCGCCCACCAGGACTTGAACCTGGAACCCACCGATTATGAGTCGGTTGCTCTAACCGATTGAGCTATAGGCGCTAAATCTATTTTTTATTATAACAAATTAAAGCGCCGGGCGGGATAATAAGAAAAAATTGCACCGTTTTATTAAAATGTGCTAAAATATTTATGTTAATCCGGGATGGTGTAATGGTAACACGGATGCCTCTGGAGCATTAATTCTAGGTTCGAGTCCTAGTCCCGGAACCAGATTTTAAAGCCGCCTTTTTTAGGGCGGTTATTTTTTTGTTCCGGGACAGCAGGCAAACTGCTTTGCCTGCGTTAGGACGAGAAAGCCGCAGCGATGTATGAGTTTTGCCGTTAGGCAAAGGCGAATACCGCGAGGCGGGGCCGCGAGCCGCGCGCGTCAGCAAGCGGACTTGTGGCCGAGTTTCCACCGGAACCAGATTTTAAAACCGCCTCTTTTGGGGCGGTTATTTTTTTGTTCCGGGACAGCAGGCAAACTGCTTTGCCTGCGTTTGTCCAAGTAGTTTTCCCCCCTATTCCAAGTGTTGCGGTTGTAAAATGGAAAGCACTAACATTGCTTGGCGGTAATCCGATTTTTCTTCGTCGGATAGTTTCTTGTTTCCGGCCAGTTCCTGCGCAGGCGTTTTGCCATCCGGCCCGGCAATATCCGGGTTGGCCTTGGCCCGGAGCAATACCTTTATCACGTCCGCCGTATTGTTTTTAGCCGCCAATAAAAGGGCCGTTTCACCCGCTTTATCCTGCAAATTGACGTGCGAAGCGTTTTTGACGAGTTCCTCCACTACCGCCACAGACCCGTTATATTGCGCCGCGTTCATTAGCGCGGTGCGGCCCTCGTTATCCGTAATGTACGCATCCGCCCCCGCCGCCATTAAATTACGCACGGCTTGCGGGTCCTTGGCGTGGCGCGCCGCATAAAACAGCGCGGTTTGCCCGGCTAAATCCCGTTCGTTTACGTCGTCGCTGCGTTTGATTAAGCGCGCGGTTTCCTTGCTTAGTTGCTCCTCGTGCTCCAATGCCTGCATTAATTTGGTGGCGCCGCGTTCGTCGGTTTCCTCACCGTGATAACGGTAGTACAGTCCGCCGCTAATCAGCGCGCCAATTACTAAAATTAATAAAATCGTGTTCCGCTTCATAAAATCCTCCGTTGATTATTGTATCATTATTACCCCCTCCAATTTGCTAAAATATAGGTAATATAAAATACAGAGGTTTTACAGATGTCAACCGAACATACGCAACAGCATAACAATTCGCTGGACGAAATCATCGCCCGGCGCTATGCGGAAGTAGAAGAAATCCGCCAACTGGGTGTAACCCCTTACCCCAACCGCTGTGAAAAACAGATTTCCTGCCAGCAAGCCAAGGACTCCCCCGAAGAGGCCGAAGCCGTTACTGCCGGCAGATTAATGCAACTGCGCTTAATGGGCAAGGCCGCCTTTGCGCACCTGCGCGACTTTTCGGGCCGCGTGCAACTCTACATTGCCAAAGATAACTTGGGCGACGAAGCCTACGCGTTCTTTAAAAAGCATATTGCGGTAGGTGATTTCGTATCCGTAACCGGGCACGTGTTTGTTACCAAAACGGGCGAAAAAACCATTAAAGTAACCAAACTTACGCTCCTTTCCAAGGCTATCCGCCCGATGCCGGAAAAATACCACGGCTTGCAGGATACCGAGGTCCGCTTCCGCAAACGCCATTTGGATTTAATTGCCAACGAGGACGTAAAAGAAATTTTTATTAAACGCGCCAAAATCATTTCGTCTATCCGCAAAACCTTGGACGAAAAGGGCTTTTTGGAAGTAGATACCCCGATTTTGAACCCCGATTCCGGCGGAGCCATTGCCCGTCCGTTTGAAACATACCACAACGCCTTAAAGATGCCGCTCTTTATGCGCATTGCATTGGAACTGTACCACAAACGCTTAATCATCGGCGGTATGGATAAGATTTACGAAATCGGCCATATGTTCCGCAACGAAGGTATTGATACGACCCACAACCCCGAATTTACGATGATGGAACTCTATCAGGCATACGGGGACGTAAACACGATGGCTGATTTGTTTGACGAAATTTTGGGCAACGCCGCCAAGGCTATCGGCGCGGAAACGATTCACTTCCGCGGCTACGATGTGGATTTAAGACCGCCCTTTAAACGCCTCTATATCCCGGTGGCGTGGAAGGAAAAATTCGGCCACGATATCCACGAAGTGTTAAACGGCCGCCACTTTAACCGCGCCAAACTGGAAGAAGTCGCCCGCGAACAAGGCGTAAAATTCGGCCCCAACGACAGCGATTCCTCCATTTTTGACGAACTTTTTGAAGGCAAACTGTTGGCCGACTACCACAACCCGGTTATCGCTATGGAATATCCCACCGCGGTAAGCCCGTTCTCCAAGACCAAACCGGGCGACCCGGAACTGGTGGAACGCTTTGAGGTGTTTGTAAACGGGCAGGAACTCGGCAACGCTTACACCGAGTTGAACGACCCGGCGGACCAGTTGCAGCGCTTGAAAGACCAAGCCGCCGCCAAGGCCGTAGCCAAAGGCGAAGACGCCAACAACGCCGATATTTTGGACGCCGACTACATTGAAGCAATGGAAAGCGGTATGCCGCCCACCGGCGGTATGGGGATTGGGATTGACCGTATTATTATGATGCTTACCGGCCAAGACTCTATCCGCGAGATTATCTTGTTCCCCACGCTCAAAAAGTTGGACGAAAACGAGAACGAGAAAAAAGAAGAAGAAAAAAAATAAAGTTGTTTTGTATGTTCCAACTCCCCGCGCCAAGAACACAAACGCGGGGAGTTTTATATTAAGGCAAAGTATAATGCTGCCAACCCCGGCCATCCCCGGAATAGGGCGCCCCCTCAATATTTTCACAAAATGTGCCTGCGGCAATATGAGACGTACCGTTACGGGCTTCCACACAAACCATTGTTGCCGTTTCTAACCGGTAACTAAACCCGTTGCATTTGTACTTTCCAGCCGTCCATACTCCCGTTATTGAACCCGTTGAATCCGTAGTACGGTCATTATTTAAAACTACATAAAAATCCTTCCCTTGCCGGATAGAATCCGCCCCGGCGGTAATTAAATTACAGGTATTACCCACCCCGGCCGAAACGGCTGGGGCCGCCAAAGGCAAATCTACATCCAACTCGCCAAAAGAAGCGGCAATATGCCCGTTTGCCATAACATATACTTCCTGTGCTTTGGCAATCGTGGCAATGAGCGTTTTCAGTTGCGAGTTTCTGCTTTTTTGCACGGCTTTTTCGTATTGGGGCACCGCCACCGCCGCCAAAATGCCAATAATAAGAACGACGACTAATAGTTCAATCAAAGTAAATCCTTTCATTTTTTCTCCTTGTTAAGGCCTTTATATTTGAGCAAAACGGCCTTTTATACGCGTTTTTATAC
>CAVKWQ010000070.1:0-8042 GCA_963660385.1 Muribaculaceae bacterium | reverse complement strand
CTCCATCCCCTGGGCTTACACCCAGGGTTTATTGTGAGCAGTATTTCATAAAAAACACCGCCCCGCGGGAAAAAATCCAAGCGGGGCGGTAGTTTCAATTTTCAGTTTTTAGCAAAATTATTTATATTTCGCTTCGGCTTTCAAGAAATCAAATACTTTGCGTTCGGAAAGCGTAGCCAAAATGTGGGCTTTGCGTTCGTCAAAGAAAGATTTAATTTTCTTTTCGTCGGCCTTATTTTGCGTGTTGGAAGCAAGGCTCTTATCCAATTCGGCTTTCCAGTCGGCCTCGGTGGCTTCCAAGTTTTCCTTTTTGGCAATGGCGTGCACGATGTAGCCAATGCGCAAGTCCTTTTCCACGCTGGGGCGGATGCGTTCTTCAAACGCTTTGCGCTGTTCAGCGTTTAATTGTTCGGGCTTCATTTGCGTCATACTGCGCACAAAGTTGTTGAGGGAAGATTCCGTATATTCTTCCACCAGGCTTTGCGGCAAGGCAAAATCGTTGGCTTTCACCAAGTGGTTTTCAATTTGGGCGATTTCGTCGCGGCGGGCGTTTTGTTTGGCTTCTTCGTCCAGGCTTTCTTTTACTTTGGCTTTCAAAGCGTCCAAGGTGTCAAAGCCCATATCTTTGGCGAAACTGTCGTCCAACGCGGGCACGAGTTTGTTTTTAATATCGTCCACCACAACGTGGAAGGAAAGCGTATCCTTGCCGTCTTTGGCTTCAAAATCTTTTTCGTCGCCTTTTTTGAGGCCCTTAATGGCTTCGGCCAAGCCGGGCATCGTTTGCGGGGCGGACATATCCACCAATTCGCTGTCGGCGCTCAATTTGTAATCGTCTTTGCCGTTGCGCTGGCCTTTGTAATGCACGACCGCATAGCACTTATCGTCAATGACGGCACCGTCTTTGGCGCTTTCCAAGCGGGCGTTGGCATCCTGCACGCGGGCGAGGTTTTCGTTTACGTCAGCGTCCGTAGCGGTTTCGGGCTTTTTGGCAATTTCAATGCCTTTGTAATCTTTTACGTCAAATTCCGGGGCGACATCTACCGCAATTTCAAACGGGAAGGCTTTGCCTTCGTTGAAATTGGCGAAATCGGCCTTGGTGAGGGTAGGAACGGCCACCGCATCCAACTTGGCATCGGCAATAGCAGCGTTGATAGCGGCTTTAACGGTCAAGTCCAAGGCGCGTTCTTTAATATGTCCGGCAAAATTTTGTTTAACGAGGTCAAGCGGCACTCTACCGGCGCGGAAACCTTGCATTTGCGCGCGGGATTGCACCTGCACGGCGGCGTTTTGAAAGCATTTAGTTACCAGTTCGGGGGCGGCTTCCACGGATAACGTAACGCGGCAGCCTTCTTTGCCTAATTGTTTGGTTTTTACTTCCCCGGCCTGGGCAGTTTTGAAGATGGACATCGTACTCACTCCTGTTGTATCGGCATAGCCGAAAATCTGGACGGAGAGGGACTTGAACCCTCACGGATTGCTCCATACGCTCCTAAGGCGTACGCGTCTACCGGTTCCGCCACCCGTCCTATATTTTTCACTTCTTTTATGTTTGAAAATCCAAAGTGGGCCATGTGAGGCTCGAACTCACGACCTTACGCTTAAGAGGCGTCTGCTCTACCAACTGAGCTAATGGCCCGGAAAGGGTTATAACTAGATTATAGCAAAAACGGCCTTGCGGGTAAACCTTTATTAAATGTACGGCCGTTTGAAGATAATTTATTGTAACAAATTTCACCGCGTTTAGCAAACCTTTTTAAATTGACAAAGCGCGCCCGCAAAAAATACAATATCTTTGTCCGCTCCCCGGGAGCGTTTTACCTTACTACCAAACAGGAACTTATGAAAAAAAATGTATTTTTTGCTGTATTGGGCTGTGCCTGCGGGCTTTTTGCTTTTTCCGCCGCCAACGCCCAAACGGGCTTTGACTTTGGAAATATTGATTTCCTTTTAACAGACAATGCCCTGGATGATGCGGTCAACCGCTACGCCTCCGTTACGCTCACGTCCGACCCCGAACGCGCCGGGCGGTTAGGCTACACTTCGGCCAACGCCAAATTAAACGACCGCTCCCCCCGCGCCCAAGCCGCGCAACTGGCCGCTTTGCGTGCGGTGCGCACCACCTTGGACGAAATGACCGCCAAGCAGTTATCCCCCTCCAAACGGGCCGATTTTACCCTTTTAAAGCAGGCAATGGACGACGATATTTTCGCCTTGCAACAACACCGCGCCCAGAACGACCCGCTGTATTACGCAGACGCGTTAGATGCGGTGTACGATGTGGTATTAAAACCTGCTTCCTCCCCCCGCCGCCAACGCGCCGATTTAACCGCTAGACTTAACGATTTAAAAAATGTAGCGGACCAAGCGGAAAAAAACTTGGTAAACCCCTCCGCTTTTTTGGCGCGCCTGGCGATGGAAAAAACGTATTACGCGTATATTTCCTTTGATGAACTGGTGGATATTTTAGTGCAGGACGCCGAGGACGACATCGCCGCCGCGCAAATCAAAAACCAGGCGAACGAAGCCAAACGCTCCATTAAAAAAATGTTTGATTTATTTAAGGAACAATCCCAACAGGAATCGGCCGCCGATTTCCGCGTAGGCAAAGAAACATACGCCGAAATTTTAAAGAACCGCTATCAAACCACAGAGCCCTTGGCTAAACTGGAAAAGCGTTTTGCGCAAGATTTTTTGGCTTCGCAAAAGCAACTGGCCAAGGCCTTGGAACCCTTTGCGCAGGGCGTAACGGCGGACGAAGCCGAAGTAACGGTGATTGACGGTTTAAACATAGAGGAGCAAAAACAAGAACCCGTTAAAAAAGAAAAAAAGGCGAAAAAAGGTAAATTTGTTCCGCCAACCGCGCAGGATTTTTACACGGTAGCCAAACGCATTACCCAAGCGCCCGGGGAAACCGATTTGCCCGCCTTACTCACGCAAGAGGCCAACCAGTTATCGGCCCTTTTGGCGGATAACGACGTTCTGCCCGCGGGTCAGGTAGCGTTTGCGGTCAAGCCGCTTCCGCAATATTACGCCTATACGCAGGCCAATTTGTTTCTGCCGCCCTTTGGCAACAACGGCCGGAGCGACTTTTTCATTAGGCTTCCCTTCGGCAACCGCCGTGCCAAGGCCGAGCAACTCGTGCGCGATTACAACACGCCGACGCGCAAACTTTTAACCGCGCAGGAATTAGTGCCGGGCCGCTTTTACCAAACCGCCAAAACGGCGGGCTTATCCGCCGCGCGCCGCTTTTATCCGGCGCAAAGTATGGCGGACGGCTGGAACGAATACGCGCTTAAACTGGCAAGCGAAGCTGGGTATATCGTAACCGACGACGAACTGCTGTTTTTGGCGTGGCACAATTACCGCCGGGCCGCCGCGGCCTTGGTAGATATGCGACTGCAAAGCAGCCAGTATTCCTATAACGACGCTATGGACTTTTTGGTAGGTGAAAACGGATTTACCCAAGAGGACGCCGAAGTCCTTATTAAAGAGTCTGCGTTGAACCCCGGCAAGGCCGTGGGCTATGCGGCGGGCTTGGATGCGCTGGAAGGTGCGCGCGCCAAATACGCCAAGAAACTGGGCAAAAAGTTCTCGTTGGCGGACTTCCACAACAAGGTATTAAAAATCGGCAATGTATCGCCCGATGAACTGGCCGAAGAGTTGGAAAGACTTTACAAATAAAACGCAGAGAAAAAATCCCCGGGGCTTTATATTGCTCCGGGGATTTTTTATTGCACAAATGAACGGAAATAATCAGGTGCCGTCGGTGTTTGGTCTTCCCCCCAATGCTGACAAAATTCCACCCCCTTTGTATTACTGCGGTGCGCCGCACAATAAATAGTATTCGGCAAATAGGGGGAAACGGAAGAGCGTGTAATAATTTCATAAGAAAAAGGCCCGTTTTGCCGGTAAACACTAAGTTTACCTTTGGAGATTTCTCCATAATAACACCCAAAATTCTTAGGACAATTTTTTAGCCCTATATCCAACACATCCGGGCTAGTAGGAAAGCGGTTATGCGCCATATAATAACGGTCCACCGAATCCCTAAATGCCTTACTATATGCCAATGCCGCCCCCACACGGCTGACTTCTACGGCACGCTGGTAATCCGGCAACGCCATTGCCGCTAAAATACCAATAATGAGGACAACTACTAACAGTTCAATAAGGGTAAAACCTGTTGTTGCCGTGCGGCCACCTGTAATAAATCCTTTCATTTTTTCTCCTTGTTAAGGCCTTTATATTTGAGCGAAACAGCCTTTTATACGCGTTTTTATACACCGGATACATCCGGGTACGGAAAGTGCGTTCTCTCTCCAATTTATCAAAAAAAAAAAAACGGGTCAAGCCCTTTAAAAGGAACGGCGAAAAAGCAACGACAAAAAACTCAAAAAGTAGATCCTGAAACAAGTTCAGGATGACCCCTAATCAGATAACAACAGATCCCGTATAAAGACATTACGGGATGACGCGCCCAGCACGCCCCTCAGCGGACCTTTCCCTCAAATACACGCAAAAACCCCGGGTTAAGTAAACCCGGGGTTTTTATATGCACAAATAATTTTTACTTTACCGGCACCAAGCGGAACCTGTGGAGTCCAAACCATATACATTACAGCCGTCGGTTACACCACCGTTATTGCAAAAGAATTTGCTTTTGCCCGGGTCCGTTTCCAACTCGCCCAAGAACAAAAAGTTCACGCCTGCGTAATCCCCTGTGCGGCGCACCGCGCAAACCGCGTTGGCAATATTAGCCGTAGAACCGCCCGGGATAGAGCCAGACGGCAGCAACTTATAGGTAAAGTCTTTCGTGGACACGGCAGAGCCAGCACAGCGGGAAAGTTTCTCGCCGGAAGAATTTACACACGGCACGCTGACGTCCAAATTTTCAAAGCCAAATAACCCGTTAGAATAATTGGTTCGGTCCATATTATCCAAAGTGCGCAGTTTGGATTCTAAAATCTTTTTGAGCATCGTGCGCGATTCGGTCATACGGCTTTTTTCCACCGTTTTTTCGTACATTGGCATAGCCATTGTAACGAGCAGCGCCACAATCATAATCACTACCAAAATTTCCACCAGCGTAAAACCGCCGTTAAACAAGTTTTTCTTCATATTATCCTCTTACAGCACATCCAACCCGTAGGTATCGCACGCATCGCCGTCCGGCGAGCAATAAAGTTGCTGATTGCCGCGGTCAAACAAAATTAACGTATCTTTATAGGGATTGTCCCTCTTTTTCGCCTGTACAAAATAGCGTCCGCTTTTGGCCACATAAGGCGTAAAAATAAATTTGGCACAGGTAAGCGTATTACCCGAAAGGGAACACCCCTTGGGCAAATTGGACGAATCAAACATATCCATACGGCTTAAAACCGCCTTGGAGGCGTTGGTTTGATACATTTCCACAAAGTTGCGGTAGCCAAATTCCCCCGCCAAGCGTTCGCTGGAATCGTAAATCACGCGCATCATACTTTCCGCTTCCGATAAGCGCGCCTTTTCCACTACCTTGCGGTACTGCGGCAAAGCCACGCCGGACAAAATAGCCACGATAAGCACCACGGCCAACAATTCTACCAATGTAAAACCTTTTTTATTCATTTTAGTCTATCCTTTTAAAGCGTCTTTAAAGAACAATTACTTGCCTGCGTTACGTTCAAGCGTTCGCAAGAATCGCTCACCGTCCCGGGGCAGCAGAAAAAATCGTTGCCGGTATAATAAATGGTCGTCCCTTTGTAGGTTCCGCGCAACATATTGGCCGACACGTTGGGTTCGCCATTTACTGTGCACAAAATGCCAAGACAACTATCAGCCAAATTATAGGTAAAATTATCCGTTACCCAAGTGGTCGTCTTGCTCCCTTGCTGTCCCTTCATTTCCATATCCAATTTTTTGAAAGACACATTGCTTGCCGCCGTGCCGGAAGACCAACCGCTTCCCCACGTCCAACCGTTTTCCGTTACCAATCTTTCCCGGGCGTCATAAATGCTGGGCAGCATCTGCAAGGCTTCGGCCACGCGGGTGCGCTCCAAACTGCGGCGGTACTGGGGCAAGGCAACAGCCGTCAAAATACCCATAATCAGCACAGCCGCCAACAATTCAATTAAGGTAAACCCTTTTTTCATATCGGCTCCATTACAAAAAGTATAGTTGTATTTAGGCTAAATACAATACCCATTATATCTAAAAAACCGCCGCCTGGCAAAAGGTTTTTTAGCGTTTTGGGCACGCAAATTTTGTATGATATAAGACGGTTTGGGCGGAAAAGCCATTTTTCCCCCAACCGGGAGAATTTTATGAGAATTTACGACGATATCCAACTAGACTATTGTGACGTACTCCTGCGCCCCAAACGCTCCACCTTGGCTTCCCGCTCGGAAGTGGACGTTACGCGCAACTATACCTTTAAATGGTGCCCGCGCACGATAAACGCCACGGGCATTATCGCGGCCAATATGGCCACTACCGGCACCTTTGAAATTGCGCGCGAAATGCAAAAACAGCATTTAATGAGCGCCCTGCACAAACACTACTCCGCCGGGGAGTTAATCCAATTTTTACAGGATAACGCCAAGGAGTTCGGCTCCAACGATTTGCTTTTTGTCAGTTCCGGCGTGTCGGATGCGGACTATGAAAAATTAACCCGCGTAATGGCCGAAAAACTTTGCGCCAATATTTGCGTGGACGTAGCCAACGGCTATTCGCCCTATTTGATTAACTACATCCGCAAGGTGCGCAAGGCGTGGCCGCAAGCCCTGATTATGGCGGGCAATGTGGTTACGGGTGATATGTGCGAGGACCTGATTTTAAACGGGGCCGATATTGTAAAAGTGGGCATCGGGCCGGGGTCGGTCTGCACCACGCGCAAATTAACCGGGGTCGGCCGCCCGCAGTTTTCCACGGTGATTGAGTGCGCCGACGCGGCACACGGCGTGGGCGGGATGATTTGCGCCGACGGCGGTTGCACGGTTCCCGGCGACGTATGCAAGAGTTTTTGCGCCGGGGCGGACTTTGTAATGCTGGGCGGTATGCTGGCCGGGCACGCGGAAAGCGGCGGCGAAATGCACACCAAGGCCTTTCAAACGGGCGAAGTGAATATGATTGACGATAAGACCTGCGCAATGAAAATTGAGGAAAAGCAATACAAAATTTTCTATGGGATGAGTTCCCAATACGCGCAGGACAAGCACTACGGCGGGATGAAGAAATACCGCGCCAGCGAGGGCAAGGTAGTAGAACTGCCGTTCCGCGGGCCGATTGAGCCCACGCTGCTGGCCCTATTGGGCGGTATGCGCAGTTGTATGACGTATATCGGCGCCAAACGCTTAAAAGATATGCCCAAATGCGCCACCTTTTACCGCGTAAACCGCCAATTAAACACCATTTTCGGCAACGAACAATAAGTTTTTTTAGCCAAAATTGAACCGCCCCGGAGCCTTTTGAAAGCGCCCCGGGGCGGATAAAAAATTACCACAACTGTTTATATTCGCCAGAATCTTGGCATTTTAATTCTCTACAAATGCAATCCCGTTCAAGTTGCCCCTGTCCGGCACTATAATTATGGCAACCTAACAGAGAATCACACTTTGAATCCAAAGAAAAACACTCATTTCCAATCTTGCAATCACTCCCATCGGGCTCATTATGATTGGTCGTGTTTGTAGATACCCACTTATACAACTTTTGATAGCATACCGTATCAGTTTGGGGAGCCGACGGACAGCACTCGCTTTTATGGCTGGCTTTATAAGTAGCGTTGGAACAATCGCCCGTGGACGGAGTAGTAGTTCCTCCGCAATTCGCAAGGGCCAAAAGTTTTACCTTTTGGTTATCACTCGTTACGCGGTCTTCCCATTTTAAGGTACAGTTGCTAAGTGCCGCGCCCGTGTTGACGTGCGAAGAGGTCGGCTGAGGAATATCGTTCCCGGCCAAGGTAAACCCGTCCGTTGTCGCCCCGTCGTAAAGGCTTGCGTCCTCCGAACCGCTGACAGAAAGTTTATTCGCGCGCAAAGCAGCCGCTTTTTGTTTTAAACGGTTTA
>CAVKWQ010000069.1:0-8089 GCA_963660385.1 Muribaculaceae bacterium | reverse complement strand
GTTTTTATTAAAAAAGGAAAACGACAGATTCCCGACTACAACACTCGGGAATGACCACAATAATAACAACAGATCCCGTAACCCTGCGGGCCGCACCCTAGCGGGCCGCCAATTCCTCGGGGATGACGGATTAACAACAAGTGGCCGCACGGCAAGTACCTTTGTCAAAAGGTGGGTCGTTATGTTCCTGATTTGCCTATTTGCAACGGTAAATGCCCCGGCGGAAATCATTTCCGCGGTGTCGTATAATCCGTCGCGTATGGGCGATTACGTTTATTTAAAGGTGGCCGATAAGGCCAATTTAAAGGGCGGCATAGAAAGTAACACAATGACGGTCCGCTCCGGCGGCACGGTTAGCGCAAGTTCGCCCAATTTAAATTATGATGTCCCCGCTGTGGTGGGTGCTTCGGGCTCTACTTTGGATATGCCGAATACGGCTATCCACGGAAGTGCGGCCAATACTTATAATAATTATCAGGCCGTAAATACGGGTACGCCTAGCGCACTTTTGAATAATGTGTATGTAAACGGCGGACAAACAACGGTCAAAAACGATTCGTATATTTCCACGTTAGACGCGGTAAACCGTTTAAAACAAAAAGCGGCTGCTTTGCGCGCGAATAAACTTTCTGTCAGTGGTTCGGAGGACGCAAGCCTTTACGACGGAGCGACGACGGACGGTTTTACTTTGGCCGGGAACGATATCCCGCAACCGACGTCCTCGCACGTTAATACGGGTGCGGCACTCAGCAACTGCACCTTAAAATGGGAAGAGCGCGTAACGAGCGATAACCAAAAGGTAAAACTTTTGGCGCTTACAAATTGCGGCAACGGCAGTACGACGCTTCCAACTATTCCAACGGATGATTGTTCTAATATTGTTTACAAAGACAGTCATAAGGCCGAGTGTTGTTTTGTGGCCCCGCAAACGGACACGGTGTGTTATAAATATGACTGGGTTTTTATTATAAGCAGGGACCAGGATGATGAAGGGTGTAGTAATAGAAATTATGGTACTTCTTGCGGTACTTGTTCTAGTCCGAATCAGCGGTGTGAACTACACTCTTGTATTAACGGCATAACGCTTCATACAGATTCTTATGAGTGTGAACTGGTTAGAAACGGTTGGTAAAAGTTTTTTCTGCACACAAAACCGCCCCGGGCGCTAAACCCGGGGGTAAATTTCACACGCGTAACAAAAATTCCCGTTTGCGCCCCCCGAATTGATATAATCTAAATAAGGTGGATTATGTCTTTATTTTCTAAACTTTTCAAATTGTTCCTGGCCGTGGTGCTTATGCCGCTTATCCCTATGGTGCTGCTATTGGCCTACTATCAGGTGCATTTGAAGAACAATATTTTGGAAACGCACGCCAATTTGGCGCAAATTGTGTCCTCGTCTATGAACCAACACATAGAGGACCTTACTTGGCGTTTGTCCTTTGCGCAAAACATTACGTCCACCCTCACCGCGCACAAAAATCCTACCCGCCAGTTGCAAGAAGCCTTGGAAGCCAACCCAGACTTTTTGATTTTGTCCGTGCTGGATTCGTCCGGAAAGGAGTTATACCGCGCGGGCGATACCCAAATTTTAAAGCAACTGCCGCCCATTAATTTGTCGGGCGATGACTCTCTGCCCGAACTATCCAAGGAAGGGCGCTTGTCCGTCAGCAGTTTTGACGTAATGGACGGCCGCCCAATTAGCGAGTTTATCTATCCGCTTCCCAACGGAGACTTTTTATACGGGATAATGAGTTTCTTTGGTCTCCTTTCGCGTATACAGGAGCAGCGTATCGGCCAAACGGGACGCATTTACATTGTGGACCAAAACGGCTCCGTCTACGCCAACGATTACCAATACAAGCCCGCCTTTGATGCCGAAGCGTTACAGAACGCCTTTTCGTCCAAAAGCCGCTTGATTAAAAAGTTAAACACGCCGCAGGAAACATACGTCGGGGCCTTTGCGCCCACGCCCATTTTGGGGGCGTATGCCACTGTACTCCAATTAAAGAGCGAGGCCTACCGCAGTATTTATTACACCAACATTATTATTGCCCTATTTTTGTTGTCTATTGCCACCTTGGCCTATTTCGGCGCGCTGACATTTGCGGAACGCTTGGGCAAGCCGATTGGCGCGCTTTCGCAGGCGGCCAAAGAGGTCAGCGCGGGGAATTTTGACGAAAAAATAGACGAGGAAATCGGCTGGGGGGAATTTAAACATTTAATTGTTTCCTTTAACAAAATGACCGCCGATTTGAAGGATTACCAAGTGTTGCAACTCCAAGCCCAAGTAAGCGAAATGAAGGAGCAGGTCTTCCGCGCCGTCGCGCACGACTTGCGCGCGCCTTTACTCGGCTTGCAGGGGTACTTGTACATTTTGCAAAGCGGCAAAGTATCCAAGGACGAGGAAAAACAATATTTGGAATTAATGAGCCAAGCCGCCAAGAATTTATCCTCTTTATTGGAAGATGTGCTGGATGTTTCGCGCGTGCAGGCTGGGATGATGATGCCCAAAAAGGAAAGCGTGGCTTTGCCGGAAATCGTCAAAAACGTTACCGATACGTTAGCCCCCGCCGCACAGGAAAAGGGCCTTGCGCTGTCTGCCGATATTGCGGTGGACCGTTTGCCGGCCGACCCAAAACTTTTACAGCGGGTAATTATGAATTTGGTTTCCAACGCAATTAAATTTACCGATAAAGGCTTTGTTCGCGTGCGTGCGTGGCAGGACGAAAAAGGGTATTATTTATCGGTGGCGGATAGTGGGATAGGTATTAGTGAACACGATTTAAAGGGACTTTTTCAAAAATATCATCAAGTCCATACGGACCGCCAAGGCTACGGCTTGGGGCTGTTTATCAGCCGCCAAATTATGCAGGCGCACGGCGGAACCTTGGACGTAACTTCTAAACCGGGTGAGGGCAGTGTGTTTACGCTCTCTATCCCCAAGGAGCAGAAATGATTGTTTTTTGGCGGTTGTTTTTAACCTTCTTTTTGACGGATTTCGTTTTCTTTCATAAAACGATTAACCAGTTGGAAAAAGAAAACTGGCTCAAAGCCGCAGGCTTGCACAGCGTGGTGTTTTTGTTTTGGGCGTATTTGCTTTGCTATGGCTATTTAACAATGCCTTGGCCGTTTTTGGAACTCTTCCATTTGCCCGGCTGGATGTGCATTTTGCTGTGCTGTGCGTTCCACGTGTTTTCGGACCGGTTCTTTCAGTTTGGCGGCAAAATGCGCCACGGCTATGTATTAACCTTTTTTACTAAGATTTTTGCCAACTTGCTCTTTTTGTTCCTGTGCGTGCCGTTTAGAGTTTTGTACGAAACGGGCAATTTCTTTGCCGAATCTTGGGTAATCTTTTTGGTCGGTTTGGTAACCGCCACCCGCGTGGTGGGTTGGTTTATCTTTTCTATTGAACAGGACCGCTACGGTCGGGATTATCCTACCTTTGACGAGCGGTGGCTGCTGATGATGGTACGTGCGATTTTCTTTTTGATTATGCTCCTGCCCGGCTGGCGTTGGATGGTGTGGCTGCTGGTGTGGTACGGGGCGTGCGTATATGCGCGCAAAATCCGCTTAATGGACGTGTCCCACGCGGCTTTTTATATAGGCGTGTTCGGGGCGCTGGTGGCGGGATTTTTGGTGCGGATGAGATTTTATTTAGTGTGGTGAGGTATGGAACTTTCTAAAATTAAATTTGCTTGCTTGGATACGGAAACGACCGGATTGTCGCCGGATGACGGCGGAAAAATTTGCGAACTGGCGGTTTCTGTGTCGCAGGGCGGGCGCCCGGTGGAGGAATTTTCCACCTTGTTAAACCCCGGTATGCCGATGCACCCGGATGTGATTGCCATACACGGCATTACAAACGAAATGGTGGCTAATGCTCCTAAATTTGCTGATATTCTGCCCAAACTATTAGGGCTGTTGGACGATTGCGTTATCGTGGCGCACAACGCCGATTTTGACGTAAACTTTTTACGCAGCGAGTTCGCCCAATGCGGGATGCGCTTTCCGCCCTATCCCGTGATTGATACGCTCAAACTGGCGCGCAAGAGCGGTAAATTTGCCAAGAACAACTTGGGCTGTATCGCCGCCGATTTGGGGATTAACTGTGCGGGCTGGCACCGCGCAATGGCCGATACCAAAATGGCCGAACAAATTTTTTATTACTTTTTAACCGAACTTAACAAGCACGGCGTTTCTACGCTGGAACAGTTAAGTTCGTTCCAACAAAAGCGTTGGAAAGATTTAATTAAGGAGAATTAAGTATGGAAAAAGTAGTTTTAATCATCCGCGACGGCTGGGGCGATGCCAAAGCCGGTCCGCACAATGCCGTAACCAATGCCAAAACGCCGAATATGACGAAATATTTGGCCGAATATCCGCATACGCAAATTGAAGCCTCCGGCGAACAAGTGGGTTTGCCCGCGGGCTATATGGGCTCTTCCGAAGTCGGCCACCTCAATATGGGCGCGGGCCGCATTGTGGTACAGGAACTCAAACGCTTGAAGGATACCATAGAGGACGGCTCTTTGTTTAAATCGGCCCCGTTTGCCTCTTGCATTGACAACTGCCTCAAAAACCATAAACCGCTGCACATTATGGGCCTCGTGCAGGATGAAGGCGTACACGCCCACCAAGACCATTTGCACGCCATTATGAAATACGCCGCCGAAAAGGGCATTAAAGACGTATATATCCATTTCTTTGCCGACGGCCGCGATACGCCGCCGCAAAGTTCTATCGGTTTTATCCGCACGCTGGAAGAAAAAATTAAAGAATACGGCGTGGGTAAGATTGCTACTATCCAGGGACGCTACTACGCTATGGACCGCGGTGAAGATTGGAGCCTGACCGATAAAGCCTATAACTTAATCGTCCACGCCCAAGGCTTGCACGGCAACACCGCCGAAGAAGTGGTGGAAAACGATTACAAAACGATGAAGACCCCGACCAATACGCCGATGGTGGACGAATATATCCCGCCGACCGTGTTGGGCGATTACAAGGGTATGGAACCCGGTTCCAGCGTGATTTTCTTTAACTTCCGCCAGGACCGCGCCATCCAACTGACCCGCGCGTTTATTGACGACAATTACCCGGGCCACCGCGGCGAACGCGTGCCCTGCGTGTATTGCGGTTTGACCAAATATTACGATGCCTTCCCGTTCAACGCCTTGCCCTCTATGACGGACGGCGGCGGTATGGACCACTTGCTCGGGCAGGTTATTTCCGATGCGGGCTTGAAGCAGTTGCGCTTGGCTGAAACGCAGAAATTCAAACATGTTACGTCCTTCTTTAACGGCAAACAAATTAAACCGTACGCCGGAGAGGACCGCATTGAAATTAAAGGCCGTTTTGACCCCGCCACCTTTGCCGAACACCCGGAAATGGAAGCGTATATCGTCAAGGACGAAGCCCTCAAACAAATCGCTACCGGCAAGTATGACTTTATCGTCATCAACTTTGCTAACTGCGATATGGTTGGACACACGGGCAAATTTGAATCCGTGGTAAAGGCCGTAGAAGTGGTGGATGAGTGCACCGGGCTCGTAACCGAGGACGCCTTGAAGCACGGTTACACGGTATTTATCACCGCGGACCACGGCAACGCCGAAGAAATGTGGGACGATAAAATCAATATGCCCAAAACCGCGCATACCACCAACTTGGTGGACTTTGTGTACGTCAGCAAAGACCACAAGAACGCCAAAATGGCCGCCACGGGCAACCTGGGCGACATTGCGGTAACGGTGTTGGACGTTATGGGCCTTAAAAAGCCGGCTGATATGACGGCTAAGAGTTTAATCGTCAGCAAATAATAACGCCGATTGAAAAAATCACTTTTGCGGTTGTTTTTGTACATAGACACGCCGCAAAAGTGATTTTTTATGCCCGCCCAGCGGAAAATCTGGGCGATATTCGGCGCAAAAAAAGTAAAATAGAAATATGGAAAGTTATATTAAGGTAAAAGTGCACGCGGGGGAAAAGAAGAACAAACTCGTTCAAAAGGCCCCCGATACCTTTGAACTGTGGGTAAAAGCGCCTGCCGAACAGGGCCGCGCCAACGAGGCCGTGCGTACCCTGCTGGCGGAACATCTTAATTTGCCCGAAAACAAACTCTCCCTTATCAAAGGCGCCACCTCTCCCGCCAAAATTTTCTTAAAACGCAGTTAAATTGGCTATATAAATTCCTCTAATTTTGTTATAATATCCATAGAGCAAATTCTCAGGGGCGTAAGCCCTTGGTGTTTTTTGACTCTGCAAAACGCAAAAAAGAATAATTGGTATATGAAAACTTACGAAAGCGTAATTATTGTTAAACCCCAACTCTCCGACGGAGAAGTGGGCGAATTCGTGGTTAAGGCCAAAGACCTCATCACGAAAAACGGTGGAGAAGTAACCAGCGAAGAAAGATTGGGCAGAAGAAAATTCACCCACGAAGTAAACCACGTTCGCGATGGTTTCTACCTCTACTTAAAGTTCAAAGCCGAACCGAAATTTGTAAAAGTTTTTGAAGAAGCCTTGAAACTTAACGAAAAAGTCCTCCGCTCTATGACGATGTGCGCCGTAGAAGTGAAGGTAAAACCGGCTCCTGCCGTTGCAAAATAAGGTCGCTATGCCAGCACAAATCAAATTACCGGAACAAAACGTTGTATTTCTAGTCGGACGGTTAACACGTGACCCTAACGTGGCTTTTACGCAGAAAGGTCAGGCAGTGTGCCGTTGTGACATTGCGGTCAACCGCAGATATTTGGATACTGCCACAAACGAGTGGAAAGATGACACCGTGTTCGTTCCCGTAGTGGTTTGGGGTGCTGCCGCCGAACGGTGTAAAGACCGGGTGAAAAAAGGGACCCCCATTTCCGTGGAAGGCCGCCTCACCA
The DNA here is from genome assembly GCA_963660385.1 of Muribaculaceae bacterium. Taxonomy (GTDB): domain Bacteria; phylum Elusimicrobiota; class Elusimicrobia; order Elusimicrobiales; family Elusimicrobiaceae; genus Avelusimicrobium. Next base: position 1,202 of record CAVKWQ010000069.1, on the reverse strand, counting down.
GCAGCGAATACACCGACAAAACTACCGGCCAAACCCGCAGAAGTTTGCAGGTAACGGCCCGTAGAATCCAAATACTGGAAAATAACGCCGCCGGCGGTTATCACACCGCTGATGCCGCTCCGGCCGCTAAGGACGACGTCCCCACTACCGACGTAATGGAAGACGACGTGCCCTTTTAACAGGAACCAAAGAGAGATAACAAATGTCCGAAGAAATTAAAAACACGCAAGCCCCCGCCGCGGCCAACGCCGCTGCTCCGGCCGCCCGCCCCGAAAGACCGGCGCGTCCGTTTATGGGCAAAAAGCGCTTTGAAAGCAGAAGAAAAGTCTGCAAAGTCTGCGCTGAAAAAATTGAAAATGTGGATTACAAGAACTTTCAGTTCGTAAAGTCCTTTACTATGGAAAGCGGTAAAATCCTTTCCAGAAGAATTACCGGCACCTGCGCTAAACACCAGCGCCAGATCACCAAGGCTATCAAACGCGATCGCAACTTGGCTATCTTGCCGTATTCTTTGCCCAAGAAATAAGCCGGAGGACGCAAGAAATGAAAGTTATTTTGAAACAGAACGTAAAAAATTTGGGTATGATGGGCACCATCGTTGATGTAAAGCCCGGCTATGCCCGCAATTTCTTGGTGCCGCACCGCTTGGCCGAAATCGCCACGGAAGGCGCTATTAAGAATTGGCAGTTGGGCGCCGAAAGACGCGCCAAACGCATTGAAGCGGAACTCGCCGAAGCCCGCGCCATCGCCGAAAAATTGGCCGGTGTCGTGCTTCCGTTCACCAAAACCGTCAACAGCGACGGCGTGGTGTTCGGTTCCGTAAACAAAGCCGATATCTTTAAAGCCTTGAACGCCTTGGGCCACAACATCGCCAAAGACGCCATTGAACTCAATATGCCGATTAAGGCTTTGGGTGAAACCGAAGTGGGCATTTATTTGAAACCCACCGTTACCGCGGTTATCAAGGTACAAATTAACCCCTTGACCACGGTGGAAGAAAAAGTAGCCGACGCCAAACCGGAAGCCAAAGCCGAACCGGTGGCCGAAGCCAAATAACTCCCAACCTAATTGCGTTTTGTATGACCCCCGCCCCGCGCGGGGGTTTTTTGTTGTTATTAAATTAGAAAGTCATCCTGAATTGCCGCTTTTACCACTTAGCGGCACCCCGTAGTGTTTCTGTACGGGGTCTATTAATAGGGTTC
>CAVKWQ010000068.1:0-8206 GCA_963660385.1 Muribaculaceae bacterium | reverse complement strand
TAGAGGGCAGGGCCCGCATATGAAAAACCCCCGGCTACGCCGGGGGATAGTTATTGCCTTGTTTATGAACTTATCCGCTAAAATTGACTTGGAAAACCGCATTTTTGCCCGGGCGGCGCGTTTATCTGCCCCGGTGGACGGCGTGCGCGGGCGTTTATCGTCGCCTGCGGACGATGCTTATTTGCAGGCGTTGATAAGCGTGTATAACCGCTTTTTTGCGGACGAAAACCGGGCGCTTTTGCCCGAGGAAGAACCCTCTTTAACGTGGCGGTATTTTAAGCAAGAGCGGCGCTTTATGCCCTTTTTGTGCCCTATAAAGGGCGTGCCGTTTTTTGCGTGTGATTTTAAGGCCAATTTATTTTTCTTGCAAAATTAATTTGACAAATAAAAAATACTTTGCTATAATATATATATAATTACAAAACGCAAAAAAGCGGTTTGTAATTTTTTTATCTCCGGGCACTCCGCCCACGCTTTCCTTTTACTTTCCGAATATGCAAAACGGGATTTTTCATTGTCCCGTAATTCTTATTTGGAGTTTTTCAATATGCCAGCCAAAAAACCGCTTTCCTATCAGTCGGAATATTGCGAGCGTCTGCTTGCTTTTTTTAATGTGGCCCCGTTTACCGTTACCGAAGTGCAAAAGCGCGACGGCAGTATCAGTTTGGTGGAAACCGCCGCCGAATTGCCCACCTTTGCGGCCTTTGCCAAAATGCTGGGCACCACCTGCGAGGTTCTTTCCTCTTGGGAGAAAAAGCACCCCGCCTTCCGCTTGGCCGCCCAAAAGGCGCGCGACTTGCAAAGTAACATCCTCATCCAAAACAGTTTGCGCGGCAATTATTCCTCGTCCTTTGCGGTGTTTACCGCCAAAAACCTTTTGGGGTGGAAGGACGGAAAAGAGGACGCTGATCGCCCGGATATCGTCGTGTGCTGGGAGGAAAACAAATGAATAAGACCCGTATCGTTATCCCATATTCTCCGCGCCCCGTGCAGGCGCAAATTCACCCGCAGTTGGAAAGCCACCGTTTTTGCGTGCTCGTTACGCACCGCCAACTGGGCAAAACGGTTTGCGCCGTCAACCATTTGCTTAAAAAGGCCCTGCAAAATCCGCTCCCGCACGCGCGGTATTTTTATATTGCGCCCTTTTTAAAGCAGGCCAAAATGATTGCCTGGGATTATGTCAAACGCTATACCGCGCCCCTGCCGGACGTTACTGTAAACGAAAGTGAACTGTCCGTCCGTTTGCCTAACGGCGCGCGGATTTGGGTGTGCGGGGCCGATAACCCCGATGCCCTGCGCGGCACCTATGCCGACGGAGTGGTGCTGGACGAATACGCCCAAATCAAGCCCGATGTATTTACCGAAATCATCCGCCCGATGCTTTTGTCGCGCGAGGGGTGGGCGGTTTTTATGGGCACGCCAAAAGGGCAGAACGCCTTTTTTGAACTTTTTAACCGGGCGCAAAAGGCCGCTTTATCCGAGCCGGGTGTTTGGTGGACGGGCGTTTTTCGGGCGGACGAGTCGGGCGTAATTTCTCCTGCCGAACTGGCGCGCTTAAAGCGTGAAACGCCGGACACCATTTTCCGCCAAGAATATCTGTGTGATTTTACCGCCAGCGCGGAAAATGTGTTAATTCCCATAGATTTAGTGCTGTCCGCCTGCTCCCGCGTGTATAGCCCGGCCGAGGTGCGCTTTGCCCCTAAAATTATAGGCATTGACCCCGCCCGCTTTGGCGACGACAGGAGCGTTATTTTTTGCCGCCAGGGGTTAAAAACATTTGAGCCGCTGGTGTTCCGTCGTATTGACAATATGACGTTAGCCGACCGTGCTGCGCGGCAGATAAACCTCTTCCGCCCGGACGGCGTGTTTGTAGATGCCGGGTGTGGCGGGGGCGTGATTGACCGCTTGCGCCAACTGGGTTTTTGCGTAACGGAGGTTCCCTTTGGCGGAACTTCCTTGTTCCCCGCGCAGTATGCCAACAAACGGGCGGAAATGTGGGGCGAAATGGCCCGCTGGTTAAAGGCCGGAGGCGCGTTACCGCCGTCGCCCGAATTAAAGGCCGATTTGTGCCAAGTGTGCTACGAGTACGACGCGGCGGGGCGGATGCGTTTGGAGTCCAAGGATAAATTAAAGGAGCGGTGCGGACAAAGCCCGGACTTGGCTGACGCACTCGCGCTGACCTTTGCGGCGCCCGTCCACCCCAGAAATTTGGGCGTAAAGGAATTTGCCGGGTGCGAATACGACGTGATATAAGGCCTATATTTTAGTGGGTCCTTTTACCTTAAAAAAGTAGGTCCAAGGACTCTGTTTAAAAGGATTCAAAATACATATAGTAACCTTATGAAGATAATTCCTGTATTGGCGGTTTTGTGCTTGGCTACCCCCGTGTTTGCGCAGAAGCAAGTTGCTTCTTCCGTGCGCGCGGCGGGCCGCGTATTAAAAATCACCCGCAATACAGCCGTCACTTGGCGGGGACCGGCCCATAGTGGGGTATTATTTGAACAGTTGCAGCAAGAAATCGCCCGCTTAAAAGCGCCGCCCTCTAATGTGCCCCCGGCGTGGGCGTCTAAACCGGAAAATATGAGTTTAGCCTTAAAGTTGGGCGCCAGTTTAAAGGAGCGCCAAGCCCAGTTGCGCGCATTGCCCCGAGCGGGCCTTGATGAACTTAAAACGGTGCGAAAACAGGCGGCGGAAACCTTGGCCGGTAAATTAAAAGGCCGTCGGTTGATTATGATAGGCGAAACGCATTACCAGCCGCAGGCCCGTGCGCAGATTAAGGAATTAATTTTTCGCTTGCGCGAATTAAATCCCGGTAAACGGGTAGTTGTGTTTGCGGAGTTTTTAAATTTGGATGAATTGCCCCGCGCGAAAGGGGAACACTCCAAATATGACTATTACCGCCGCGGCGGCGAGGGGTTAAGCCGCGCCACGCAGGAAACTATTGATAATAAACGGACGATTTGGGTGGAAAATGACCGCGCCAAGTATGAATCCTATGCTGGGGATGTGCTCTATCCGCTTGTAGAAAGCGGCGTAGAAGTTTATCCGTTAGAGGACCCGGAACATATCAATATGTACCGCTCGGAACTTTCTTCGTTTTCCGTCGTAGCCGAGCGCAACAAAAATTGGGCCCGCCAAATGGACGTAAAAATGCGGGAAGTCCGCCAAACGGACCCCGATGCGGTTTTTATCGTGTATGCCGGGATTTCACACTTAGCGTATCATATGCTCCACGCAATGCCTAAATTTTTTGCGGGGGAAAATACCGCCGTGGTAAATATTCAGGAGGAACACCCGCTGGATAATTCCCCGGTGGTGGACGAGTGGGGGGAAAATAGCGCATTTTATAACCCCTTTGCCCAGCCCGAACGCTTTGCCTGGCTTTATAAAAAACAGCAAGTTCCCGTGCTTTTTTATTGGAACGAAGCCAACGCCAAAAAAATGGCCCGCTTGTCCGGCTTTGATTATGTACTCCTCTTGCCGAAAACGGCTAAATAATCTGCCTGCAAAATAAGCCCTATTTCCCTAAAAACTAAAAATATTTGCTTAAAATTTAAGTAAAATACGAAATTTTTTAAAATATTGCTTGACAAAATGCTATTTTTTATGATAAAATAAAAAATATAGAAGTTACGCAGTATTCCTCTTATTTCCCAACAATTTTTGTAGTGTAATTAAAAACGCCTTTTCTGCGCTTTTATAGGCTTTTTTGACATAAAAAAACCCGCTCATTAGAGCGGGCAAAAAAGCAATCCAACAGGTTTTTATACCGGGTTTCCTACCAGGCCCAAGGCCAACAACCCCAGTAAAATAACCGTCAGCAAAATAGAAATCCAAGTAGCGGATTTTTTGCTCTTCTTTGGAAACACCTTGCGCGTGATAATGTAAAATCCCGGAAAGGCAAGCAAAATCACAAATACAAAAATCGTAATTAATCCCATCATAGTTGTACCTCTTTTGTTATTCTAATAAATTTTTACCGTTTGCGCACGCCCGTGCGCGTAAAAAAACGGGTTAATTCCTACCTATGAAAAATAATATCCAACCAAAGACCGACTATTTGCGCCTTTACGGCGAACTGAAAAGCGAGCGCGCCACTTGGCTGCCCGCTTGGAAGGACCTCTGCGCTTACCTGGCGCCTACGCGGGGCTTTTTTGACGGGCAAATGCCCAACCAAGGCCGCCGCTTGGACCACAAAACCTTGCTGGATAGCGACCCGTGCCTGGCGGTGGAAATTCTTTCCGCCGGGATGATGAGCGGGCTGACGAGCCCGGCAAGAAATTGGTTTGACCTGAGCCTTGCCCCGCGCGAACTGGCCGCAGTTCCCGGCGTGCGTGAGTGGCTCGCCGAAGTAAAAAAACGCTTGGAGGACGCCTTTGCGGCAAGCAACGTGTATAGCACGCTCCATATGTTTTACCAAGAAATTGCCGTTTTCGGTACGTCGGCCTTTTTGCTGGAAGAGGACCCGCAAAAAGGGATTCGCTGCCGCCCCTTTACCATTGGGGAATATTGCTTGGGCACCGATTCTTTGGGGCGCGTAAACCGCTTCGGGCGTGAGTTCTTTCTAACGGTGCCGCAAATGCGCGAAGCCTTTGGGCTTGAAAACTTGCCGCCCTCTTTACAGGTATCGTCCACTCCAAACCGCTACCATAAAATTATCCACCTGATTTTGCCCAATAAAGATTCTTCCCAAGAGTGCCTGGATAACCGCCGTATGCCATATTTATCCGTGTATTTGACGGAGTCCGGCCATTTGCTGCGCCAAAGTGGCTACCGGGAGTTCCCCGTGATTGCCGCCCGCTGGGAAGTAAAACACGCGGCGGATGCGTACGGGCGCGGGCCGGGGTGGAAGTGTTTGGGCGATGTGAAAATGCTTCAAAAAATGCAAAAGGCCAAGTTGGTGGCGTTAGATAAAAACACCAATCCGCCTGTAATGGTGTCGGCCAATGTGCAGGGCGAAGTGAATTTACTGCCCGGCGGGATTACCCGCTACAACGGAACGACGGACGCGGCGGTAAAGCCTGCTTATCAGGTGCAGGCCGATTTATCGTCCTTGGAGAACGCTATTTCGTCCGTCAGAAGTACCATCCGCGCGCAGTTTTTTGCAGACGTATTTTTAATGCTTTCCGCGCAAAATTATTCCAATATGACCGCCGCCGAAGTGGCCGAACGCCACCAGGAAAAAATGCTGGTGTTGGGTCCCGTGTTGGAGCGGCTTAAAAACGAACTGTTGGACCCGCTTATTGACCGCGCCTTTGCCCTGCTCTACCGCCAAGGTTTACTGCCACCCGCGCCCGAAAGCGTGCAGGGGCTAAAAATGAAGGTAGAGTATGTGTCCCTTATTGCGCGGGCGCAAAAGGCCGCGGGGCTTTCGTCCCTTGTGCAAGGTATTAATTATGCGGCCACGCTGGCGGCGGCTAATCCACAAGTAGCCGACAGGGTGGATTACAACCGCGCGCTGGAAGAAGGACTTAACGCCTTGGGCGTAGCACCCGCCTTATTAAAAAATTCGGAAAAGTAAAAGCAAAATGAAAAACCGCTCCCGGGCGCGCCTTTATAAGCGAGCGGCCCGAAAGTGGAGTAAATACGGCTCCCGGAACCCCGTATTTGCCTATCAAAAAAACACACAAGCGCCGGGGCAGGCGTCTAAAATTACCGCACGCTGCCCCTGCCGCGGGGGAGAACCGCACCGGCTCCGGCTTCTCTCCCGTCTATATAAAAACCTATGAACGAAAAACAATTAAAAAAACGCAACGCCTGTGATTTGCAGGCCGTTCTAAAAACCGTACAGGGCCGCCGCGTGCTGTGGCGTATTTTGCAGGCTTCCGCCCTATACCAGCACGGCTTTGTGCCGGGCGACCCCTGCGCGACAGCCTTTCATTGCGGGCAAAAAAGTTTGGGGCTTTTTCTGTTGGCGGAAATAGAAGAAGCCGCCCCGTCCGCCTACGCACAAATGCGGGGGGAATATTTGTCCGAAGTGAAGGCGGAACAACAACAGGTAAACCGCCAAAGTGAGGAATTAATATGAGTGAAGAAAAAAACGATTTAAACGCCCCGGCCGCTCCGGCTACCGAGCCGGACACGCGGACGGACGTACCCCAAGACCCGCCGCTCTACGACGGACTAAAACTGCCCGAGGGCGTCGTGTTTGACGAACCGTCCTTGGACGCCTTTAAAACCCTGTCGCAAGAAATGGGCCTTTCGCTGGAACAGGTGCAAAAACTGGTGGATTTTGAAGGCCGTTTTGTGCGCCAAGGGGAAAGCGAGGAGCAAAACCAAAAGCAGCAAATTGTGGAAAACTGGGCCCGGCAGACCAAGGAAATGTACGGCCCCAAGTTGGAAGAGGCTGTTTCTTGCGCAGTCCGTGCGGCGGATGCGTTCGGCGGGCCGGAACTAAGGCAACTGCTGCAATCCACGGGGCTTGGGAACCATCCCGTTATCGTCCGTACCTTTAACGAGATAGGCAAACGTATCAGCGAGGATTCCTTCCCGGGCGGCAAACCCGCCGCCGTGCAGGACAAAACCTTCGCCGAGGCGTTGTACGGAAAACACAATTAAGGAGAAAGATATGGCAATTATTGCTGACAAGCAGTACAGTTTGATTGATTATGCAAAACAGTTTGACCCCTCCGGCCAGGAACTGGCCATTGCCGAGGTGTTAAGCAAGTCTAACGATATTATCGGCGATGCGCTGGTGGTGGAAAGTTCCTTAGACAGCGGCCACGAATACGCCGTTAGAACGGGTATCCCGGAAGGCACTTGGCGCCGCGCCTATCAGGGTATTGAACCCGCCAAGGCCACTACCAAAGTGGTGGTGGAGTCCTACGGCACGTTGTCCGCCTATTCCGTGGTGGATAAATTGGTGGCAGAGAAAGGGGGAAATGTAGAAGCCGTGCGCACCGGGCAGTCCCGCGCAATTATTGCCGGGATGTCCAACACAATGGCTTCCAACCTGATTTACGGTAACGCCGGGAAAAACCCGGAACGCTTTACGGGCTTGGCCGCGCGCTACTGTGAACTGTCCGGGGCGGAAAGTTCCCGCAACGTCCTGGACGCGGGCGGCCAAACGGAAGGCAAAAACTCCTCTATCTACTTGGTGGTATGGGATACGGACAAGATTTTTACCTTCTTCCCCAAGGGCTCCAAGGCGGGTATCCAACGCCTGGACCACGGTCTTGTCAACCATATTGACGCGGAGGGCAACGAATACCCGGCCTATAAGGAATATTTTGAGTGGAAGTTGGGCCTTGCCGTGCAGGATTGGCGTTTTGCGGGCCGCATTTGCAATATTGATGTGGAAAATGTGCCTGCGGACCTGATTGACCAAATGTGCGAATTGGAAGAGCGTATCCAAAGCCTTTCTATGGGCAAGCCCGTTTGGTATATGAATCGCACCGTAAAAGCGGCCCTGCGCAAATTGACCAGTAACCGCACCAACGTACAATACACGCCGGATCAGGTAACGTCCCGCCCGCTGATGACGTTTAACGAAATCCCGGTGCATATCTGCGATGCTATCGTAGATACCGAAGCCTTGGTGAAATAGGAGAGACATATGTTATTAGACCAAAGTGTTATTTTATCGGATAAACAGGCGCTGAGCGCGACGGCGCCTTCTACCCACACGCTGGATTTGGCCGCCGCAGGAAATGCGGTTCCGGGCCGCCTGTATGTGGTGGCCCGCTTGGACGAGGGCTTGACGGGGGCCACAGGCCTGACGGTAGCCCTGCAAACGGCTGATACGGCGGACTTTGCCAATGCCAAAGAGTTGGTAAGCGTGGCCTGCAATGCGGCCAATTTGGCGGGTTCGGGCGAACTATTTAGCGTGCCGTTCCCACTGGGGGCCAAACGCTATGTGCGCGCTTATTATACCGTAGCAGGTACGCCGACGGCGGGCAAGGTTTCTTGCTTGGTTTCGGACTCGGTGGACCTGAAATAAGGAGACGCAACCCGGGCTGTTTTTTAATGGTCCGGGTTCCTTTAAAAGTAGTGCACCTTGCAGGCGGCACCCTAGCAGGCCGCAAATAGTCCGAGCCCTTTTGATTAAGAGAGCCACACTTTTTTGCGATGTTACAAATAAACGAAGTTGCAACATCAAACAAATCTGTTGTAAAAACGGAAGGTATCCCAAATTGAGTGGTCCGTTTGCCGTATTGCCAGAGAATCCACCTGCAAAAACACCTTTTGAGGGATATTCCTATAACCC
>CAVKWQ010000067.1:0-8264 GCA_963660385.1 Muribaculaceae bacterium | reverse complement strand
TAGCGGCAGTGATAAACGCAGTGACTTAACCGGGTTACTCTCATTCTTTTATGGTACTAAATGTAGAAGATTTGGGGATATTCGCTCCACCTCTCGGGCTTACGCCCGGAGTTCTTGCGAGCGGAATGTACAGAAAAGGCCCCGGGCGAAAACCCGGGGCCTTTTTTATACGGGCAACAAATTATTTTAACTTCTCTTGCAAGGCCTGCGCAAGCAACGGCACGGGCATTTCGTGCTGTTCGCCCTCGCATAGCACCATTTTTACGGAAGGCTCCAAGGGGCGCCAAACGGCAATATTTTCCTTGCAATTTTGATAGACGGCCACCGTTGGAATATGCAGGGCGCAAGCCAAATGCACCCAAAAGGTATCGGGCGTAAGGAGCACGCTTGCCCGTTGGGCCAGTGCCGCAGCCTCAAAAATACCCGCCGGAAAGGTAGCCATACGGGGTAAAAGAGCACGTCCGTTTAACCATTTTCTTAATTTAGGCTCTTGCCCAAGTAAAACAAAAGTATCCTTTGGGAAAGCCGCGGTCAAGCCAAAAATCTGCTCCGCCGAAAAAGAGCGGTGGCGGCTGGCCGCCAGCGGATTTACCACTATTAACCGCCCGCCGCGTGGCAAGGCGGACAAAAAACGCTGGGCCGCCGCTTTTGCCGTTTCCGGCACTTGTATTTCATACGATGTATCAAACGCGCCCTGATAACCCAAATAGCGCAAACACGATTCATACCGTGCCGTAATATGGCAGTCGGACAAATCCAAGGATTGCGTTAAATTATAAAGCGGATATTTTTCCCGGTTAAAGCCAAAGGCCCAGCGCGGTTGTAATAATTTTAAAAAGGTAAGTGAAGCGAGCGTCGGTTTTTCGTCCAAATCCAAATACAAATCGTATTGCTTGCCCCGCAATTTTAGCCCGCACGATATGAGCGAGGCTAATCCTTCCGTCGCAAAATAAAGGGTAGATACCTCTGGATTATTCCGCAAGATAAGCGCGTTGCTTTTACCCGCCACTACATCTATATCAGCCGTTGGAAACAACGCTTTCAGCCCACGCAACAAAACGGACGACACCAACGCATCGCCCAATTTATTATCGTTGCGCAAGAGCAAAATTTTCTGCACCTTTTGCGGGTTATATGCCTCAGAAACAGGCGCACGGCCCAATAATTTAGCCGCCCATTTGCCCTTTTGCTCACGCAGGTAATTATTCCGGCGGTTGTTCCACTCTCTAAACGTCATACGGAAATTTTTACTCCTTTTTTGGGGCACAAGTACGCCAATGCACATTGGGAACAAAACGGTTTGCGGGCGTTACACACTTGTCGGCCGTGTAAAATAAGCGCAATCGCCAGCCACCCCCAATATTCATACGGAATAATTTTGGTTAAATCCTTTTCCACCTTTACGGGGTCCGTCTGCTTGGTAAGCCCCAAGCGGAAAGCCAAACGCTTGACGTGCGTGTCCACCACTATTCCCGCGGGCTTTTTAAAGTAATCGCCCAGCATTACGTTGGCCGTTTTGCGCGCCACGCCACGCAAGGAAAGCAAATCGTCCATATTTTGGGGCACTTCGCCGCCAAAAACTGCGCAAATGCGTTTGGAACTTTCTATTAAAGACAAGGCCTTGCTGTGGTAAAACCCGGCGGAGTGGATAATTTCTTCCACCTCTTTTAAGTCCGCCGCGGCCAAGTCCCGTACCGTTGGATATTTTTTAAATAAATGCGGCGTGATTTGGTTCACGCGTGCATCCGTGCATTGGGCCGACAAAATAACCGCGCAAAGCAACTGCCACGCGTTGCCGTGATGGAGCGGAATAACGTGCTTGGGGTACAATTTTTTAAGAGTCGCCAGCAACGCTAATACGTCCGTTTTTTTAGCGGGCATCGCTTACCCCCGTTTTGGCATAAATATAGCACCCCGCCAAAATCAGCAAGTTTACCAAAATAATCGTAGCCCCAGAGGGGATATTAAACAAAAAGGATAAATACACCCCCGTCCACACGCTCGCCACGCCAAAGCAGGCCGCGCACCACAAAACCTGTTTAAAGGTATGGGAAATCAGCAAGGCGGACACTGGCGGAATAATCAGCATAGCCGAAATGAGGAAAATCCCCACCACCTTAAAGGCCAGCACCACCGCCACAGAGGTAATCACCACCAAGGCCGTATTGATAAGCCGCACAGGCACACCGCGCGTACGGGCAAAGGGTTCGTCAAAGCAGGCGGAAGTTAAATCGCGGTAAAAGAACCGCAGTCCGCACAGCACAACGGCCAGCAGAAGCCCGCATAAAACGGCTTCATCCCAAGATACCGTTAAAATACTGCCGAACAAATAACCAAGCAAATCGGTATTAAATCCGCCCGCAAGGGCCGTAATCAGCAAACCGACGGACAACCCCGCCGCGCTGACAATGCCGATAGCCGCATCGCCGTAAATCTTAAATTTTTGGGTAATCTTCATAATCCCCAAGGACGACAGCACCACCACCGGCACCGACATATACACCGGGTTTGTGGCAGTCAGCAGGGCCACGGCCACACCCGTCAAACAAACGTGGCTCATCCCGTCGCCGATTAAAGACAAGCGTTTTAATACCAAAAATACGCCGATAAGCGCGCAAGCCGCCGCCACCAAACTGCCCGCCAACAGCCCGCGCTGAACAAACCCATAGGTTAAAAATCCGCTCATCATTTTTTTACCTCCCCGCACGCGCACCCCAGCGGACAATGCCCGTGGTTGTGCAAGTGGTCTATGGTGTGCTGGGCAAAGGGGCCAATCTTTTCGGCCACCGCGCGGGAGTGGCAGAACTCCTCTTTGGTGCCGTAAAACACCAAGGTTTTATCCACATACATAAATTTGGAAATATATTTGCCCACCTCGCCCGTATCGTGCGTAATCAGCAAAATGGTTACACCGTGCTTGCCGTTTAATTCGCCCAGCAAATCAAAAAATTTCTCACGGGACGACGCGTCCAAGGCCGTGGACGGCTCGTCCAAAATCAGCAGTTCCGGGTTGCTCACCAGCGCCCGCGCCAGCAAAACGCGCTGTTGCTGGCCGATAGACAAATCGCCGAAAATCCGCCCGGCATATTCGCGCGTGTGCGTTTTTTGCATAGCGGTATAGACTTCCTTTAATTCGCCGACGGACACACCACTGCCGCGGTGGTTGGACAGGCCCATCAGCACCACTTCTTCGGCAGAAATAGGGAAACGGCTCTGCGCCACGGGGCTTTTTTGCGCCAAATAACCAATTTTATGCCAATCCTTAAACGCATTAATCGGCGTACCGAAGAGTTTTATATTGCCCTCGCCTTTTTCAAGCCCGAGCAAAAGTTTGAGCAGCGTGGTTTTCCCCCCGCCGTTAGGGCCAATCAGCCCCACATAATCCCCCGCGTTAATGGTAAAGGACACCTTGTCCAACACCGGCACACGCACATACGCAAAGCGTAAATCTTTGGCTTCTATCACGCTTGGCATTTAAGCCCCCTTTGCAAATTTTCCAAATTGCGTTTCATAAAATCAATATAAGTAATATGGTTATCAAAATCCTGCTTGGATACGCCTTCCACCGTATAGAGCGGCAAAATCCGCGCGCCCGTTTCCCCGGCCACGGTTTGCGCCAAACGCGGGGACAGCGTTTCCTCGGTAAAAATGGTTTCAATATGATGTTTTTTAATCAAATCCACCACGCCAGCCAACCGCCGCACCGAGTGTTCCCCGTCGTGCGATGTACCCGCCAAAGCCGTTAAGGTAAGGCCGTATTTTTTAGCAAGCCGTTCAAAGGCCAAGTGCCCGATATGCACTACCTCGCGCCCTTGGCAAGCGGACAAGCCCTTTTTATAAGATTCGTCCAAGGCGGTTAATTGTTCATTAAACTTGGCTAAATTTTGCGCCAAGGTTTCCACCTGCCCGGGCAACTGCGCGGCAAGTGCGCCTTCTATCGTTTGCGCCATTATGCGTACATTGTCAAAATCCATCCAAATATGCGGGTCCGCGCTTGCGGGCACATTGGCGGCTGCCTTTACCACTTGGGTATTTTTTCCGGCCCCGGCGGCAATGTCTTTGGCCCACGGCTCAAAAGCATCCGAAATATACACAAACACATCCGCCTGACGCACTGCCACCAACGCGCCGGGTGTAGGTTCAAAGGAGTGCGGCTCGGCATTGGGAGGCAGCAGCATAGCGATATCCGCCAAGTCCCCCGCCAGTTGCCGCGTGAGCGTATAGGCCACATAGCCGGACGTTACCACAGCAAGTTTTCCGTCGGATTTTTTATCCGCGGGCTTCGGCAGCCAAAAGCACAGCCCGGCCGCCACTATTACAAACAAAACGGTTATACCTAGTTTTTTCATCTTACTTTCCTATATACATATATTATACGAATTCCCGCACAAAGGCGGACGGCGCGCCGGAATTTACTATAATGTAAAAAAGGAGGAGTATTTTATGAGTTATGTGTTGGCGTTGTGTTTGGCCCTGTGTTGGGGCACCGCTTTTTTAGCGACTAAAAACTTTGTAGAAGTATTACCGCCCTACTGGGGAACCTTCTTCCGGGTGTTGGCGGGTTTGGTGTTTTTCATCGTGCTGTACGTCATCCAGCGCAAGAATTTGAAATGCCCCATTAAGCAACTTTGGCGCCCGTGGACGATTGGGCTATTGCTTATTTTACTGCCGTTTGCGGCTATTTCTTGGGGCCAGCGCTTCGTCGCGCCGACGATTGGCGGTATTTTTAACGGTACGGTGCCAATATGGTCCTTTATTGCGGGGGCTATTTTGTTAAAAGGCGAAGACCGCTTTACCTGGCGCAGAGCCTTCGGCGTTACGATTGGTATGCTGGGATTACTCGTTATTATGCGCCCGATGATTGCCGCCGCACAGTTGGATGCGAGCCCGTTGGCACTTTATGGCTGCATCGCCTTTTTGATTATGGCTTGGTCGTACAGTTTGGGTAACGTGCTCACCAAAAAAATTATGGTGGACAGCAACGCAATGACAATGGAAGCCAACACCTTCCACCAGTACCTTTTTGCGGCGGTTGTGCTGTTAATTATATGCTTTTTTGTGGAACCCGTGCCCCCGGCCTCGGCCTTTACAACAAAAGTGGTTTTATCCATTATCAGCGCGGGCGTGTTTTCCTCCGCCGTGGCGTTCCTGTTAATGGTAGCCTTGATTAAACGCTGGGGCGCTACACGTATGGCCTCGGTAACGTATTTCACCCCGGTAGTGGCAATGGCCAGCGATATGATTGCCTTCGGCCGTATGCCGACAGGGGCGGAAATCGGCGGGTTGTGCTTGATTTTTGTCAGTTTGATTTTAATCCAAAAGAAAGTAGAACCCGAAGCCAAATAAGTTTCAGTGTAAAAAAGCCGCCGGCTATAAACCGGCGGTTTTTTTATTTGTTCATTTCATTAAAAGCGTCCAGGCTTGAACTGCGCACCTCGGTCGGCACGCAAATATTGCCGACAAGCCGCCCGTTGCATTTAGGCGCATTGGCCGCGGCTTGGCCTTTTTGGTTTTTAGCGGGCTCCACGCTTTGCAAACCGGGTGCATTTAATACCTTTTGCGTTTGGCGGGCATACTGTTTCAGCACCGCCGCCATCAGCACGGCTACGATAACCACCGCCAAGAGTAAACCGATTAATCCCATCCCTTTTTTATTCATAAAAACCTCTCTTTGGCTATTGTAGCAAAAACTTTCAGAAAAGCCCCTTTTTCTATTGATAAATGCTACAATAAAATGGGGGAGAAAATCTCTACAAATAATCAGGGTGAGGTATTTATTATGACGCAGAACTTATCTTCGTCTGCCTTGGTCAAACCTTTGGCCAAAGACATACACGCCGAAGCGGATATTCCGTCCGGCTACGGCAAAACGGAAAGTTTTTTACTTCCCAAGGACCCGGCTTGGATGTTCCTGTTTTGGGAAATCACCCCAAACACATTAGACTATCTTAAAAGCCAATACGGGGAAGAAACCTTAAAAACCGCCCGCACCGTTATCCGCTTGCACGACGTTACCGGGGTGGAATTTTTTGACGGCAAAAACTCCGTACAATATTACGATATGCCCGTCATCTTTGAGGCGCGCAGTTGGTATATCAACGCCCCGCAGTCCGGCCGCACTTACTTGGCCGATTTGGGCTACGTTACCGCCGACGGTAAATTTATTTTGGTTTCCCGCAGCAATTCTACGCCTGTGCCGCCCGGCAAAGTGTCCGATATTATTGACGACAAATGGATGGTGGTGGAAGGCGATTTCCAAAAACTCTTAAAACTCTCCGGCGCGGATTACATTGGCTTGGGAGCCAGCGAACTGATGCACGTCATCGGCCAACGCTGGAAACTGACGGAACTGACGCCCTCCGGCGCGGCCAAGTCTTCCTGGTCCTCGTTTGCCCTGCACTTGGATAAAGTACAGCCCGAGGATGAAGACATTTGGCTCAATGCCGACTGCGAAATTATCATTTACGGTTCCGCCTCCAAAAACGCCATTGTGTCTATCAATGGAAAAGATATTGAACTGAAAGAAGGCAAATTCTCCATCCGCCAGCACTTGCCGGCGGGCAGCGTAGTGGATTTGCCCATTAAAGCGCGCAACGCCAAAGGCGACAAGACGCGCCAAATCAACATAAAAGCCCTGCGCGAACAAGGAAAATAATATGGGAGAAGAAAAAGGCTATCTGGCGCTGGTGCTCCACGCGCACCTGCCGTTTATCAAACACCCGGAATACCCGGACTTTTTGGAGGAAGACTGGTTCTACGAAGCAATGGTGGAAACATATATCCCCTTGCTAAACGTATTTGAAAACCTGACCGAAGAAGGCACCGATTTCCGCCTGACGATGTCGCTTACGCCGCCCTTGTGCAATATGATGGAGGACCCGCTGCTTATTAACCGCTTCCGCCATTATTTAAACCAGCGGGTGGAACTTTCCCAAAAGGAAATCAACCGCACCCAAGGCACCGAATTTGAGGGCGTAGCGCGGATGTATTACAACAAGTTCCGCCGCTATCAGGATTTGTTTGAAAACCGCTACCACGGGCACGTTTTACAGGGCTTTAAAAAGTTCCAGGATATGGGCAAGTTGGAAATTATCACCTGCTGTGCCACGCACGGCTATTTGCCCTTAATGGTACATAAAGAAAGTGTAAACGCCCAAATCAAAATCGCCGCCAACGATTACAGAAGCCGCTTCGGCCGCTCCCCGCGCGGGATTTGGCTGGCCGAGTGCGCCTACAACCCGGGCGACGATAAATTTTTGCGCGATGAGGGCATCCGCTTCTTCTTTACCGAATCGCACGGCGTCCTGCACGGCACGCCGCGCCCGAAATACGGCATTTACGCCCCCGTGTATTGTCCGCAGACGGGCGTAGCCGCCTTTGCCCGCGATATGGAATCGGCCCAACAGGTATGGAGTGCCGAATCCGGCTACCCGGGCGATCCGCGCTACCGCGAGTTTTACCGCGACCTCGGTTACGACTTGGACTACGACTATATCAAGCCGTATCTCCACTCCGACGGCGTCCGCCGCAATATCGGTATGAAATACCATAAAATTACCGGCAAAGTAGCCCTGAACCAAAAACAGGCCTACAACCCGCAGGAAGCGCGCGAAGTAGCCGCCCAGCACGCCGGGAACTTTATGTTCAACCGCCAAAAACAGATTGAATATTTGAGCACCATTATTGACCGCAAGCCCTTAGTCGTTTCTATGTACGATGCGGAACTTTACGGCCACTGGTGGTACGAAGGTATTGATTTCTTGGAATACCTGTTCAAAAAGATTTACTACGACCAAAAGGATATTAAACTGGTTACGCCGAGCGAATACCTGGCAATGTACCCCGAAAACCAAGTGGTGCAGCCGTCTATGTCCTCTTGGGGCGATAAGGGCTACCACGACGTATGGCTCAACAGCGGCAACGATTGGATTTACCGCCACTTGATTAAAGCCGCCGAGCGGATGATGGAACTGGCAAACAAGTTCCCTAACGCGGGCGGACTCCTGCGCCGGGCGCTCAACCAACTGGCGCGCGAACTGGTGTTGATGCAATCGTCCGACTGGGCGTTCTTAATGACCACAGGTACGGCCAAGGAGTATTCCACCAAGCGCACCAAGGACCACGTCAAGCGCTTTAACGAACTCTACGAGCAAATCCAAGGCAACCGTATAGACGAAGGATACGTCTATGACCTGGAACAAAAGGACTCTATCTTCCAGCAAATGGATTATAACGTCTATTCCTCGGCGGCCAAAGAAGCCGTA
>CAVKWQ010000066.1:0-8345 GCA_963660385.1 Muribaculaceae bacterium | reverse complement strand
GGCCGTTTTGCTCAAATATAAAGGCCTTAAAAAGGAGAAAAAATGAAAGGATTTATTACTATTTGCCGTGCGGCCACTTATGCTAGTGGCGTCATTCTGGAAAGTTGTAGTCCAGAATCTGTTGTTGCGAAACGACGAGATTCCGTACAGAAACCTTACGGAATGACGTCTGTTTGGGGCGGCCGCACGGTAAATATCTCTATTTTGTCATCCCCGAAGGTTTCTGTCGGGGATCCGTTTTTATTAAAAAAGGAAAACAACAGATTCCCGAACGCTCCGCGCCGGCAGACACTCGGGAATGACGTTACTGGTACAGGTGGCCGCACGGCAACAGCAGGTTTTACTTTAATGGAATTGTTAGTCGTTGTGCTTATTATCGGCATCTTGGCGGGGGTGGCTCTGCCCCAATACGAAACGGCGGTGTTAAAGAGCAAAATGAATAGTATCGTGCCTTTGGTGAGGGCGATTAAAAATGCCAACGAAGTGTATTATATGGCTAATGGTAAATATACCGATAACTTAAACGATTTGGATATTTCTATTCCCGCGGGAAACGCCAATAGTAGTCCGTCGGCGGGGCTTGTCTTCTACGATAATGGTACTTGGATTGACCAGTATGTGGAGGGGGATTGTGGCGGAGATTTATCTTGCCCACGGGTATGGGGCGGTTTTGGCGGACGGAACGATGCAAACAAGGCCTTGCCTAATTGTGTGGTGGCTTTTTATTACGACAATACGACCTCGCCCGGGCGGATACAATGTTACGGTTCGCACTCCAAGTGTGCCCAAATTTGCAAAGGGATGAATTTGTAGGGGGCCTATTGTTGATAACCACAGATCCCCGAACCCTAGCGGGCCGCCAAACCTTCCGGGATGACGGCAAAATAGCTCCCAACAATTCTAAAAAACCCCGGCCAAGTGATAAACTCGGCCGGGGTTTTTACGTCTTTACAAACTTATTTCACGACTTTTTCAGCGGGCTGGATAGCCGCGAGTTGTTTGTACAAGTCGCGTCTCCAAGCATACTCGGATTCAGCGCGTTTGATAAGTTCCTTCGCGAGTTCCGGGTTGTCGCGCATCAAGCCTTTGAAGCGGTTTTCGCCGCTCATATAGTCGGCCAACGGCAAGGTCGGCGCGCCTAACGGGCTATCCACGTGCAAGGGGTTCTTGCCTTCGTAGCGGGCTTCGGGGTTAAAGCGGTAGAGGATCCAGCGGCCGGCTTGTACGGCGCGTTTGGCTTCACCCATACCTTTGGACATATCAATCCCGTGAGCGATACAGTGGGAGTACGCAATTACGAGGGCCGGACCGTTGTAAGCATCGGCTTCCGCCAAGGCTTGGATGGTCTGGTTCATATTGGCACCCATAGCCACTTGGGCTACATAGATGTTACCGTAGGTCATCGCAATCATACCGAGGTCTTTCTTCGGCATTTGTTTGCCGCCCGCGGCGAACAAGGCTTTGGCACCCAACGGGGTGGCTTTGGACATCTGGCCGCCGGTGTTGGAATAGACTTCCGTATCCAGCACCAAGATTTTGATGTTCTTGCCGCTGGCTAATACGTGGTCCAAACCGCCGTAGCCGATATCGTAGGCCCAACCGTCGCCGCCCAAAATCCATACGGATTTTTTGACGAGGTAGTCAGCCAGGCTGAGCAGGCGTTTGCAGGTTTCGCAACCTTTTTCGGCGCCTTTGTTCAAAATGGCTTTCAGTTCCGCCACACGGGCGCGTTGTTCTTCCACGCCCGCATCGGTGCTTTGGTCGGCGTTGATGAGCGCGTCAATCAAAGCGGCGTGTTCTTTGAGGCCGCCTTCTTTGGCTTCGGTCAAGGCCGCTTTGGCATCGTGGTTGAGTTGGTCAAACGCCAAGCGCATACCCAAGCCAAATTCGGCGTTGTCTTCAAACAAGGAGTTAGACCAAGCCGGGCCTTTGCCGTCGTCGCGTTTGCAATAAGGCGTGGTGGGCAGGTTGCCGCTGTAAATGGAGGAGCAGCCCGTCGCGTTGGCCACGGCCAAGCGGTCGCCGAACAACTGCGTTAAGAGTTTTACATACGGGGTTTCACCGCAGCCAGCGCAAGCGCCGGAGAACTCAAACAAAGGTCTTCTCATTTGGGAACCTTTCACGGATTCCTTTTTGGTCTTTACATCGGCTTGTTTGAGGCCCAAGAAGAAAGCGTAGTTGTCAATTTCGTTGTCGCGAACTTCCAACTGGTGCACCATATTGAGGGCTTTCTTTTCCGGGTTTTCTTTGTTTTTGGCCGGGCAGTTATACACGCAGGCC
This sequence comes from Muribaculaceae bacterium, assembly GCA_963660385.1. GTDB lineage: Bacteria > Elusimicrobiota > Elusimicrobia > Elusimicrobiales > Elusimicrobiaceae > Avelusimicrobium. The sequence continues at coordinate 6,065 of CAVKWQ010000066.1, read as the reverse complement.
GCACAGCCGGTGCAGTCTTCCACCGCTACTTGTACGGTGAATTTAAGACCAGCAAGGTCGGCTTTGCCGTCGGCAGATTTAAAGGTCTTGGGAGCGTTTTCCAAGGCTTTGCCGTCGTAGGCTTTAATGCGGATAGCGGCGTGCGGGCAGACCATAGAGCAGAAACCGCACTGGATACAAGTGTTGGGATCCCATTGCGGTACCATAATAGCAATGTTGCGTTTTTCGTACTGGGTGGTACCCGTGGGATATACACCGCCTTCGGTCATAGCGGAGGTCGGCAGTTCGTCGCCGCGGCCGGCAATCATTTCGCCCAAGACGTCTTTTACAAACGCGGGAGCGTCGGCCGGAACCGGGGCTTTGGTGTGCAGTTTGGAGGTTACTTCGGCCGGGTATTTTACTTCTTGCAAGCCCGCCAAAGCGGCGTCCACGGCTTTGTAGTTCTTCTGCACCACTTCTTCGCCTTTTTTGGAATAGGTTTTCTTAATGGCTTCTTTAATGTCGGCGATGGCTTTTTCGGTCGGGATTACGCCCGCGATGCCGAAGAAGGCCGTCTGCATAATGGTGTTGGTGCGGCTGCCCATACCGGTAGCCAAGGCGATGTCGGAAGCGTCAATGACGTAAACTTTGAGTTTGCGGTCAATGATAATCTTCTGTACTTCGGCGGTTAAATGGTTCCATACTTCGCTGGCGTTGTAGGGCGAGTTGATAAGTACGGTGGCGCCGTTTTTGGCTTTGCCGAGTACGTCGTATTTATCCAAGAAGTCAAACATATGCACGCCGATAAAGTCAGCAGATTGGATGAGGTAAGGCGCGCGGATGTATTTTTTGCCGAAGCGGATGTGGGACGTGGTCATAGACCCGGACTTTTTGGAGTCGTACACAAAGTAGCCTTGGGCAAAGAAACCGTTGGCGCTGATGATCTTCATCGTGTTCTTGTTGGCGCCTACGGTACCGTCGGAGCCCAAACCGTAGAACAAAGCGGCGAAGATGTCGCTGGCGGCTTTGCTTTCCAATTTGGTTTCGGGCAAGGACAAGTTGGTCAAATCGTCTTTGATACCGACCGTGAACTCTTTTTTGGGTTCGTTGGCGGCCAAGTTGTCAAATACGGCTTTAACGTGAGAGGGGGTAAAGTCTTTGGAACCGATACCGTAGCGGCCGCCGATGATGAGCGGGGTAACGGCAAATTTGGCCTTGGCTTCTTTGGTTAAGAAAGCGGCGCAAACATCTTGGAACAACGGTTCACCCAAGGAGCCGGGTTCTTTCGTGCGGTCCATTACGGCAATTCTCTTGACGGAAGCCGGGATGACTTTAATGAAATCTTCAATAGAGAAGGGGCGGAACAATTTGATTTTCAAAACGCCCACTTTTTCGCCCTTCATCGCTTCTACGGCGTTCTGCGCTACGTCCGCGCCGGAACCCATAATCACAACCAAGCGTTCGGCATCGGCATCACCGACGTATTGGAAGAGTTCGTAGTGGCGGCCGGTCAATTTTTCAAATTTAGCCATTTCTTCTTTTACAATACCGGGGACGGCGTTGTAAAATTTGTTGACGGCTTCGCGGGCCTGGAAGTACACGTCCGGGTTGGCGGCGGTACCGCGCACGGTCGGGTGTTCGGGGTTCAAACCGCGGGATTTGTGTTCTTCCACGAGTTTGTCGTCAATCATTTCGTGCATTTGTTCTTTGGTCAGGGGTTCCACCATATTCAGTTCGTGGCTGGTGCGGAAGCCGTCAAAGAAGTGCACAAACGGTACGCGGGCTTTAAGCGTGGAGGCTTGGGCAATAAGCGCCATATCCATTGCTTCCTGCGGGTTGTCGGAGCAGAGCATAGCCCAGCCGGTTTGGCGTACGGCCATAACGTCGGAGTGGTCGCCGAAAATAGACAAAGCGGTCGTGGCGATGGCACGCGCAGAAACGTGGAACACGGTCGGCGTGAGTTCGCCCGCGATTTTGTACATATTCGGGATCATCAAAAGTAAGCCCTGCGAAGCGGTAAAAGTGGTCGTCAGCGCGCCGGCGGTCAAGGAACCGTGTACAGCACCGGAGGCACCACCTTCGGATTGGAGTTCGTTCACGGAAGGAACGTTGCCCCAAATGTTGGTTTCACCCTTGGCGCTTTTGGCGTCGCAGATTTCGCCCATCGTGGAGGACGGGGTAATCGGGTAAATAGCGATTACTTCGTTGGTAGCGTGGGCGACGTGGGATACTGCACCGTTGCCGTCCATAGCAACTAGTTTAGCCATAATAGAGAAGTCTCCTTTTGCTTAAATTAAAACGGTAAAACGCCGCTGAAAAACGCGGCAGCCCGGAGGGATACTCCGGCCTATGTATATTGTATAACTTTGCGGGATAGAGGTCAAACAACTATTTACCGCGCGGTAAACATATTTTGAACCCCTTGACTTGGAGTTTTCTCCATATGATAAAATAATAAAAAATCTACTCAGGAGGCTACTGAAATGTTTAAAAAGTTAGCGGGCCTGTGCCTGGGCGCTCTTTTGGTGGGCGCGTGCACAACGGCCCAACCGTCGGCGGACCCCGCGCAAGATAAGGCCGTCGTGTATTTTACGCAGGACATCAGCCCGGAAGGACTGGTAAAAATTTACGATAAAATTTCGCAAAATGTTTCCGGCAAGGTGGCTATTAAAATGCACACCGGGGAACCCCACGGGCCCAATATTCTGCCCGTGCCAATGGTAAAGGCGCTCCAACAGCATATTCCAAACAGCAATTTGGTGGAAACCAATACCTTATATGCAGGCGGCCGCCACACCACGGAAGAACACCGCAAAACCTTAAAGATAAACGGCTGGACCTTCTGCCCGGTGGATATTATGGACGAGGACGGCGCCGCAATGCTGCCCATTAAAGGCGGAAAGCATTTTAAAGAGATGTCCGTAGGCAAGAATTTGCTCAATTACGATTCTATGGTGGTGCTGACGCATTTTAAAGGGCACACGATGGGCGGTTTTGGCGGGTCTTTAAAAAACATTGCGATTGGCTGCGCGGACGGAAAAATCGGCAAGGCAATGCAACACGGCAGCAACGGGGCTGATTTGTGGCGCGCCAACAAATCCCTGTTTATGGAAAATATGGTAGAAGCGGGCAAGGCCGTAACGGACCATTTCGGCAAGCACATTGTGTATATTAACGTACTGCGCAATATGTCGGTAGATTGCGATGGTGCGGGCACCTCGGCCGCCGCGCCCAAAACGCGCAACATCGGCATTTTGGCTTCCACCGATATTTTAGCGGTGGACCAAGCCTCGGTAGATATGGTTTATGCCCTGCCGGATGCGGAATCGCACGATTTAAAGGAAAGAATAGAATCGCGCGAGGGGTTAAGACAACTTACCTATATGCAAGAACTGGGGATGGGCAATAACCAATATACATTGGTAAATATTGACTGACCGGTCAGCCGCCCTTTGCCGGGCGGCTTTTTTATGCCTTAAAATACTTGTTTTGGGTTTCAATTTTGGTTATACTATTAGGTAGATTTTACTTATAAGGAGAGAATATGAATAATAAGGGTTTTACGCTTATTGAACTGTTAGTAGTTGTGCTGATTATCGGCATTTTGTCCGCGGTTGCGCTCCCGCAGTATGAACGCTCCGTGGAAAAGGCCCGCACCGCCGAAGCGGTGGTAACGTCCAAGAGTATTTTGGATGCGGCTTCTATTTACGCCACCACATACCGCACCTGCCCGGGCTCGCTTTCCGACCTGGACGTTAAAATCGCCAACAACAGCAAAAACTGGACCTACACCCTCGGCACCGCCGCCGGAAGCACCCGCAACTGCGAAGTTACGGTAACTTCCAAAGGGATGAGCAACAGTTACACGGGTGCGCGCGGCTTTGTGAAGGTGCAGACCTCGGGTATGCCCGAAGTGGGCACGATGTACTGGCGCTGCCCGTCCGGCGATTGCTCGGACTTTTTTGATTTGATTAACGTCTCGCCCATTTCCAGCGGCAGTTCTTATTACCGCTAAAAATTGGTGTTGATTTGAAAAAGCCCCCGGTTTTGCAACTGGGGGTTTTTCATTTTATCCTTGTTTTGAACTCCGTTTCCCGGTTTGATATACTTATATATATGAATATTCAAAAATGGCTCTGCACACACCGCACCGCCTGCGTGGTTTACGAAACCTTGCGCTGGCTGGGGCATAAAATTTTCTTTTTTCTTCACACCCATACGCCCGTATGGTATCAGTTTGACAAACCGCACACGGCGGAAGACTCCCCGGAAACCTTACCTATTAATAAGGAGTGGTACCGCATTTCCCGCCCGCTCTATCGCCACGAGCACGTTTATTACCAGTTGGGCAAGGCTTTAAAGGCTAATCCCAAGGTAAAGGGCGTGGCGCTCATTTTCTTTATGGGCATTGGCGACTACCTATATACTACGCCGATGTTGTCCGCGCTTAAAAAAGCGTACCCCAATTTGCCCTTTTATGCCTATGTGGGGGGACAGTTTGACCGCAACAATTCACCCTTGGTAGGCAAATTGCTGGCCGAAAACCCCAACTTTGAAAAGGTCTTTTATTTTGACGGCTACCGCCATCCGTTCATTTGGAAAAATTATAATTACGAGGATGCCTTTAAAAATATCCCCGAGGGCTTTTTGGCCGTGCCCGTGTATTACGATTACGGCGTGCACGTAGAGCACCGCGTGAAGAGTTTGTTTGAAACTTTTTCCTTGCCCGTTCCCGCAGAGGTTCCCGCGCCCATAATGTATTTTCCGAAAGAGCACGCCCCGGTGGTGCCCGATTATTTGGCTAAGGCCCGTAAGGGCGCCCAAGGCAAAAAGGGGATTGTTTTCTTGCAGTTGGATTCGCGAGGGTCTAATTATGTGTATCCGCATATGCGGGCGCTCGCGCTCGGGCTTATTAAAGAGGGTTACTTTGTGATGAGCGTTACCAAAGGCGGCCCCGTGGAAAACCCGGATTATTTGGAAATTGACATCAAAAAATTGTCCATTAACCAAACGTGGCATTTGCTTTCTATTTTAAAGGGCGAATACCCGCTGTATGTGATTGCCGTCAATTCTGTTTTTTGGGCGGCTTCGGCGGGACTTCACTTGCCCAACTTGGGCTTGCAGCATTGGATAGATAAAAAGGTACACAACTTGTGGTACCCCAATATTGAGGTGGTAACCGATTATATTTATCCGCTTTTGCCGCGTGAAAAGCAGATTTTCGCCCCGGCGGAAAGTTACACGCCGCATAACAAAAAAATCATTGATTACAAACCCGAGTGGGTTATTAAATGGTTTAAAGAAAAATTTGAAAGATAGAGAGTTTTTTCGTTGGGAACAAGGAACAAAAAACTCTCTGCCAAAATGTTATAAAAAACGGCTTGCACGGATATTTTGATAACCCGTCCGGGTGTACACAAATCAAAATATTTTTCCGTACAAGCCGTTTTTTATGGGCAATTTATTGTGGTCCGCAGGGTGCCGTCATCCCCTAGTGCCTTTATACGGGATCTCGTTGTTCTTGTTGTCATTCCCGAGTGTCGTAGTCGGGAATCTGTTTTTGCCGTGCTTGTTCTCTTCTGAAACAACAGATCCCCGACTAAATTCCTCGGGGATGACGACTTTATGAAAAAAAGAGGTCATTCTGAACTTGTTTCAGAATCTACCGATTGTGTCGTTGTTTTTTGTCTGTTTACTGTAAAGGGCTTGACCCGTTTTTTTTTTTTGATAAATTGGAGAGAGGACGCATTTGCCGTACCCGGATGTATCCGTCGTATAAAAACGCGTATAAAAGGCCGTTTTGCCCAAATATAAAGGCCTTAACAAGGAGAAAAAATGAAAGGTTTTGTGAATATTTTGTTGTCATTCCGGGGCCCGCATACAAGCGGGAACCTGGAATCCAGAAATAAAATAAAGAGTTTTTCTAATAAACAGACTGGATCCCGGATCCACGTCCGGGATGACAACTACAACGACAACAACAGATCCCGGATAAAGACCTTCCGGGATGACGGCAAAAGATATATTTTTGATTGTTGCCGTTTCGTTGGATTGCGACACTATAAAAACAATGTGGCTTCACTAAT
>CAVKWQ010000065.1:0-8356 GCA_963660385.1 Muribaculaceae bacterium | reverse complement strand
TGTACGCCCTTGTGCGCGCGGTGGACCAGGCGCAACAGCATTTTTATATGCAAACCGGGCATTATGCCAGCAATTTGGATTCTCTTGTTATTTCAATGCCTGCCGGGTTTACAAGAACCAATGCTACTACTATCAGTAATAAAACAATGACTTGTTATCTCCTTTCACACTTGGCGCCCAGGATGTCCTTTCGGTGTAATGATACGGTTAGAAATTTAAGTTTGGAAAAATATTACCAAGACAATTTTTTTGAGTGTTGGGCTAGTAAGGATGACGAGGTGGGAAAAAGAATTTGCTCTAATATTTCGGGTAAAGACACCCCTAACGGAGTAAGCAGTTCTGGCGAACAGGTGCATTATCATATAGATTAAAAAACACCCCTTGGTTTTATCCTAGGGGTGTTTTTCTGCTGCTATTTATTTTTGTTTTCTTTGTTTTTTAAACTGGCCTTGATGAGCCCGTCAAACAGCGGATGCGGGCGCAAGGGGCGGGAGCCAAATTCTGGGTGGAATTGGCCCGCAATAAAATACGGGTGGTCTTGGCGTTCCACAATTTCGGGCAGCACCCCTTCGTGCCAGCCGGACACGGTTAAACCCGCATCGGCCAACTGCTTTACATACGCCGGGTTAAACTCGTAGCGGTGGCGGTGGCGTTCCACAATGCGGTCCTTGCCGTATAAACGGCGCGCTAACGAACCTTCCTTCAAGTCCGCGGTGTAGTTGCCTAGGCGCATCGTTCCACCCTTGTAAACCACATTTTTCTGCTGGGGGGTTAAATCTACTACCGGGTCCTGCGTGGTGGGGTCAAATTCGGTGGAATTGGCATCGTGCAGGCCACACAGGTTGCGCGCGGCTTCAATCACCACGCATTGCATACCCAGGCAAATGCCCAAGAGCGGAACCTTGTGTTCGCGCGCGTATTTGACGGTGGCGATTTTGCCCTCAATGCCGCGTCCGCCAAAGCCGCCCGGAATCAAAATGCCGTCCACCGTTTTTAATTTTTCTTCCACCTTGTCTTTTTCGGTGTTGATGTAAACTACTTCCACCTTGGCATCGTTGTTCATCCCGGCGTGCTTTAAGGCCTCGTGTACGGATTTGTACGCCTCTTGGAACTCGGCATATTTGCCTGCAATAGCGATTTTAACCGACTTGCTGGGGTTGAGTGCCTTATCAAAAAATTCAAACCATTTGGGGTCAATTTCTTTCGTGGGTTTTAAGCCCAAGAGGGAGATAATTTGCTTATCCACGCCCTGTTTGTAGAACATTTCCGGAACGTGGTAAATAGATTTTGCATCAGCGCACTCAATAACCGCCTGCGCGGGGACACTGCAAAAGAGGGATAATTTTTCCTTTAAGTGCTGGCTTAACGGTTTTTCCGTGCGGCAAATGAGCATACTGGGCTCAATACCCACTTCGCGCAGTTTGTTGACGGAGTGCTGCGTGGGTTTGGTTTTCAGTTCCTGCGCCACGGCAATATAGGGGATGAGCGTAACGTGTACGCAAATGACGTTCTGCGGGCCCTTTTCCAAGCGCAGTTGGCGGGCGGCTTCCAAAAACGGCAGGGATTCAATATCGCCCACGGTGCCGCCGATTTCAATAATAGAAACGTCGCACTCGTTTTCAAACGCGGTAAAGCGGCGTTTGATTTCGTTGGTAATGTGCGGGATGACCTGTACGGTGGCACCTAAATATTCGCCGCGGCGTTCCTTGTCAATAACAGTTTGGTAAATGCTGCCTGCGGTGTTGGTGTTGGCGCGGGTCATATTCACGTCCAAAAAGCGTTCGTAGTGGCCTAAATCAAGGTCCGCTTCCGCCCCGTCCGTGGTTACAAACACTTCGCCGTGCTGGTACGGGCTCATCGTGCCCGGGTCCACGTTAATATACGGGTCGCACTTAATCATATTGACGGTAAGGCCGTTTAACTGCAAGAGTTTGCCGATGCTCGCGCCGGAAATCCCTTTGCCCAGCGAACTAACCACGCCGCCGGTGATGATGATGAATTTAGACATAATAAAACGACTCCTTAAATAAAAATAAAACGGTTTTACTTACAGAAAAACTCCCGCCGGGAGGCGGGAGTCCTGTTATTTGTGTTCTTTAAAATACTTTTCGGCGGCTTCCAGGTCTTGCGCTGTGTCAATGGCCGGGCCGGCGGAACTGATAACCGCGCATTTGATGGTCATACCGTCTTCCAAGGCGCGCAGTTGTTCCAATCTTTCCAACTGTTCCAGCGGGCTCATCGGCAGTTCTACAAAGCGTTTTAAGGCTTCGCGACGATAGCCGTAAATGCCACAATGCTGCCAATAGGGAACCTTTTTATTTTCTTCGGTCAGTTCCCGTTTATACGGCACGCGGGAGCGCGAGAAATACAGCGCCCGTCCGTCCTTGGCGATAATGGCCTTTACGCAGTTGGGGTTATTGATTTTATCTTCGTCCAAGGTGGCCGTAACGGCGGTGGAAATGTCGCAGGTCGGGTCGGTCTTTAACAGTTCGGCCACGGCAAACACCGTTTCCGCCTTGATAAAGGGTTCATCGCCCTGTACGTTAATAATAAATTTTTCGGGGCGGTTTTGGGCGGCCTCGTAAATGCGGTCTGTGCCGCTTTGGCATTGGTCGCTGGTTAAAACGGCCGTCGCGCCAAACTTGGCTACGGCTTCCACCACTAGGGGGGATTCCGTGGCGATAATTACGTCGCCCACATTGGCTTTTACGCACGCTTCATAAACGTGCTGGATAACCGGCTTTCCGGCTAATAATTTAAGCATTTTGCCCGGCAGACGGGAAGAGCCGTAACGCGCCGGAATAGCGATTAACACATCACTCATTTTAAAACTCCTTCAATTTCTTCACGCGTAGCGGTGGCCGTGCCGGATTTTTCCACCACAATCCCCGCCGCGTAGTTGGCCAGCACAGCCGCTTCGGGCAGTTTGGCCCCGGCGGCTAATGCCAACGTAAAAACGGAAATGACCGTATCGCCCGCACCCGTAACGTCATACACTTCGCGCGCGGTGGCTTTAATGGTAATGGGTTTTTCATTACCCTTTTCAAACAAACTCATACCGTCTGCGCTGCGGGTGATTAAAATAGAATCGGCGTCCAACATCTTTAAAATCTTGTTGCCCAGTTTTTCAATGGCTTCCTCGCCCGTTTTGGGGGAGTCGCCCGCGCCTTCCCACGCTTCCTTGGTGTTGGGGGTCATACAGGTAATGTTTTTGTACTTTTTAAAGTTGTCAATTTTGGGGTCCACGCACACCGGGATTTTGTGCTTGCGGCACATATCCACAATGGTTTTAATGTTGTGGTCCGACAGCATCCCCTTGCCATAGTCGGACAAAATAACGCCCTTGGCCGTTTTGATAGCCAGTTCAAAACTCTTCATACATTGGCTGGAAACGGCGGGGGAAATAGTCTTTTTGCTTTCGCGGTCAAAGCGGACGATTTGCTGCTGCTCGGCCATTACGCGAATTTTTTGCGTGGTCGGGCGGTCCGGGTCTTCGGTTACGCCGTAAATGTTTACTTTTTTATCGCGTAAAAAACCCTTTAACATTTCGCCGCCGAGGTCTTGCCCTACGACGGACACCAACACGGGTTTAGCACCCAAGGCAGCCAAATTGACGGCTACGTTGCCCGCGCCGCCGGCTACGAAAAATTCCTTTTTTACATCTACTACCGGCACCGGCGCTTCCGGCGAAATACGGCTGACGGTGCCCTTAATAAAGTGGTCAAGCATAATATCGCCCACCACGATGATTTCCTGTCCTTCAAAATGATTTAAAATTTCCTTTAAGCGTTTGGTTGGTACGGTTGTCATTAGACGCTCCTTTGTATTTATCCATTATATCTTTAATTGCGTTTGTATTCCAGTAGTTCGGCGGAAACACTGCCGATAAAAACTTCCGTTTTCATTTTAACGGGCATTTTATAGGCGTCGTCCGTCAGCCAGACCTTTAAACTTTTGCCCTTGCTGACAAAGATGCCTTCGCCCCTAAATTGCGGTTCTACTACAATACAGTCAAATTTGCCTGCCGCGGTTTTTACCGTTTCCTTGCCTAATACTTTTACAACAAGGGGGTATTGCTTTTCGCGGTTGATGATATCAAAAATAATGTCCTGCCCTTTGGTTAAGGTTTGCGCGCGCACAAAATAGAGCGAGGAAAGCATATCCAGCACCCGTTGGGAAAGCGCGCCGGACAGCACGCGCGGGGCTTCCTTCTTTTGCACCTCGCCGTAATAGACTTTATTGTCATAGTCAAAGGTCAGCCACTCGTCGCGCTTGTAGTTGCCCTCGCGCACGCTTTGCGTGTAGCCAAGCGAATAAAAGTTCTCGGCATCAATCCAAGAATAATTTACGTCGCGCACTTTAAAAAATGCGTCAATAACCGAGGCGGAAAAGGCCGTCGTTTGGATGAGGTACGCTTTGCGCCCGTTGGCAGTGGTAACGCCGCGGTTTTTGATATAGGCGGTGCCAGCCTTGATAAACGAGTAGTAAAGGCCGTATTTTAATTCTTCCCCGCTCCAAGCGGCCGAGGTTTTTTCAGGCGAAACGGCGGTATAGGCAAGCGGACTTAACCGGCGGCCTTCCAGGGAAATTAACTCCTCGCCCTCAAACGATTTTTCATCGGGCGTAGGGGAAGATAAAACTTGTTGTTTCCTCGCCTGTTCCACGCGGCTTTCAGGCGTGATTTCGGGCTCTTTTTCAGGTTGCGTGGTGGGTGTTTGCTCCGGCTGGACGGCGGCGGATAAAACGGTTTTGGTGGGTGTAGCGGGGGCTGTGGTTTGGGTGGAAGCCTCTTCGGGCGAGGCTGGTTTGGCTTCTGCAAGTAGCGGGGCGGAAATAACCTTTTGAGATGTGGACTCCGCCTGCTTATGCGCACACGCACAGAGCAGAAAAGCCGCCGCAAACAAAGCGCATAAAGACTTATTTGCCATTAGCCGCTCCGTCGTCCGCCACAATAAAGCGGGCGGCGTTTAAAAGGTTAGTGGCTACTTTTTCCGGCTTTAAATCGGGATATTTTTTTAAATGATTTTTGCCGTTCGCCGTTGTAACCAGTACAGACTTTACCCCTATGTTGTGGCCAAATTCCACATCGGCCTTTTTGTCGCCAATCATATAGGAGTGGGCGGTATCAATGTGATATTTGTTAATCAGGTAAAGGCCTAATTTGGGTTTGGGTTTACGGCAGTCGCACGTTTCGGTGGGGGCGTGCGGGCAGAAGACGATTTCCTCTATTTTGGCGGGTTTTAACAGTTCTAAAAGCCGCGCGTGAACCTTGTGCACCTCTTTTTCGGTAAAGTATCCGCGCCCGATGCCCGATTGGTTGGAAACAATAAAAAGTTTAAAGCCGTGCTCCTTTAAAAGGGATAAAGCCGGGGCCGCGCTTTTGTAGGGGCGGACCTTGGCGGGGTCGCTTAAATAGGTGCCGGGCTTTTCGTGGATGATGGTGCCGTCCCTATCCATAAAAACGGCTTTTATTTTTCCGCTCATACGCGTTCCTCCGGGTGTGCCTTCAAATACGCTTCGCCCTCGGCTTCGCGTTTCCAGCGGTTATGCGCCCACAGCCAGGAAGCCGGGTTGGCCTTCAACCAATCCTCATAATAGCCTACCAAGGTTTTGGTAAACTTGCGGACATTTTCCATACTAAATTCTTTGGGGGGATAAACTGCGTCCATTACTTCGGACATAATGGTCCCGTCTTTTTCTCTCCACACACGCACCGGGAAAACGGGCACCTGCATTTTAATAGCCAGCAGGGCCGTAATCGGCGAGAACGCCGCTATGCGCCCCATAAAGGGCACCCAAACTTCGCTGGACCCGGCGTTTTGGTCAATCAAAATGCCGAGCATTTTTTTCTTTTTAAGCCAGCGCATACAGGCAAAAAAGGGTTTATCCTCGTTGTTGCTGTAAAAGGTGCGGCCCGTAAAAATATTGCGCAGGCGGTTGGTTTCCTCATCTACATAGGGGTTATCCACGCGCTGAGCCAAAACGGCTTTATCCACGCCATAGACGGCCCCGGCCAAGCCGAAGGCTTCCCAGTTGGTAAAGTGGCCGATGTGGATAATTCCGCCCGTTACGTTTTGGGCGTTTAGCATTTTTTCCGCGCCGATAATGCGGCTGTGCTTTTTAAATTCTTCCGGCGTCATTTGGGTTAGTTTGATAAATTCGGCCAAAATACCGCCCATATTGCGCCAAGATTCCAGCGCGGTGGCGCGGGCTTCTTCTTCCGTCATTTTGGGGAACGCCCGGCGGATATCATAAACAGAGCGGTTAAAGCGTTTCTTCATTACAAAGCGCACCGAACCTGTGGCTTTTCTGCCCAGCCAAACGGCGGTTTTGTACGGTAACAGCCCAAACAGCACACAAAACAGTTTGAGCGCGAGGTATTGGATATAATGCAGCGGAGTCTTTTTAAAACGGGTATTTGCCATATATACCCATTATACTAATTTTGGCCCCATTTCCCGCCCGGTTTTGTAAGCGCTTGATAAATGCTAAAATATCTAAAAGTTTGTTTTTTTAGGGGAGTTTATGAATTTAGAGGAATTAAAAGAGAATTTGCAGGATAACGCCTTGGGGCGCGGGCTATTGTGGAGTGCGTCCAAATTATACGGTGTGGGCGCGTGGTTCCACCGTGCTATGTACGAAAACGGCTGGAAGACCGCCGAAAGCGTTACGGCGCGTGTGGTGTGCGTTGGCAATATTACGGCGGGGGGAACCGGTAAAACGACGGCTGTTTTGCTGGCGGCTACGACCTTAGCCAAAGAAGGCCTGCGCGTGGCTATTGTTTCGCGCGGCTACAAACGCCAACAGAAAACCGAAGGTCCCGTGGTGCTGTTTGATAACCCGGATGCCGATTGGCGGATGGCGGGCGACGAGCCCTTTATGATGAGCCGCGTATTGGCGCAGTACAAGGTGCCGATAGTAATTTGCTCCGACCGTGCCGAGGCCGCCAAAGAGGCCTTGCGCCGCTTTAAAAGCCAAATTATTTTGTTAGACGACGGCTTGCAGCACCACCGCTTAAACCGCGATGCCAATATTATTTTGGTGGATGCCAAAAACCCCTTTGGCAATAAGCATTTACTCCCATACGGCATTTTGCGCGAACCTTTATCTGCGCTCAAACGGGCCAATTTGATTGTGCTTACGCATTGCGATTTGGTTTCTCCGCGCCAGTTGGAGGACGTAAAGGACGAAATCCGCCTGTATAACGATACGGTGGAAATTTTGGAGAGCGTTCACGCGCCCGAATATTACTTTGACATTTGTCAAAGCAAAAAGGTGGATTTAAGCACGATTAAAGGCCCGGCGGCCTGCTTCTGTGCGCTGGGACACCCGGAAAGTTTTGAGAATACCCTTGAAAAGTTGGGCTTGGAACTCAAACAAAAGTGGCGCTTTCCGGACCACCAATTCTATACCGAAGAAAACCTGCGCACCTTTGAGGAAACGCGCGGCAATTTGCCGCTCATTACCACCTTTAAGGACTTTGTTAAATTCCCCGATAATTGGCGCGAAATTTTGACAAAGGATGTATATGTGCTGTCGGTGAATTTGAAAATCCGCGGCGGACAAGGCGAAATGGATAAATTTGCCAATACGCTTTATCCCAACTTTGCGCAATTAAAAACGCGCCGTTAATTACGGCCTCTATTTTTACACCAGACCGGACCTTTTTACAAGGCCCGGTTTTTTGTTCCTTGCAAAGATAAGGTCATTATTAATTGGTAGCCCGCAGGGTATCGTCATCCCGTAGCGTTTTTATACGGGAGCGTGTTGTTATTATTGCTGTCATTCCCGAGTGTCGTAGTCGGGAATCTGTCGTTTTTCTTTTTTAATAACAACAGATCCCCGACTAAATTCCTCGGGGATGACGACGTTATGAAAAAAAGGGGTCATTCTGAACAGGCGGCCCGCAGGGTTTTCAGGATCTACCGATTGTGTTGTTTGTCTTTTGTATTGTCGTTGCCGTCATCCTGGAAAGTCAGCCGGCGCGGAGCGTTCCAGGATCTGTTGTTATTAAAACAGAGGAAAACGACAGATACTGGACAGAAACCTTCCAGTATGACGTTGTTAAATAACAACACAGCAAACTACCCAAGATGTAGATCCTGAAATAAATTCAGGATGACCCCCATTTTTATAACAGCCTTGTTTGTTGTGTTTTTTTCTGTCATCCCGGAGTGTTTTTTCCGGGATCTGTTGTTGGTTTTTCGCTGTTTCTTGTAAAGGGCTTGACCCGTTTTTTTTTTTTGATAAATTAGAGAGAGAATCTACTTACCATACCCGGATGTATCTGCTGTATAAAGATGCGTATAAAAGGCTGTTTTGCTCAAATATAAAGGCCTTAACAAGGAGAAAAAAT
>CAVKWQ010000064.1:0-8366 GCA_963660385.1 Muribaculaceae bacterium | reverse complement strand
GCGTATTACCAGTATCGGACGCTATGTAACTAACAAATTTGCCGTACAAGACCAAAAGGGGTTAGAACAATATTTTGACGGACTTGCCCAAGATTTACAAGATAAAATTTTAAATACCACCCTGCTGGTTTACGAGTGTGAAGGCACAGAAGAAGAAATAAAAGAGTGGTTTGAAACTATTAATATTCAAGGCATCCCTTTAAATAAGCAAGAATTATTAAACGCCATTTATTTTGGACCTTTTGTAACAAAAGCCAAAGAGGAGTTTAGCAACAGCCAAAATGCCTGCGTGCAAAAGTGGAGTGCTTATATCAGCGGGGATGTAAAACGTCAAGAGTATTTGGCGTGCGCCCTAGACTGGGTCAGCCACGGCAATATAGACGAATATATGAGCCGCCACCGCCAAGACAACAATATAAATGAATTAAAGACTTACTTCAATACCGTTATAGACTGGGTATCCAGTGTGTTTACGCAAGTAGAGCCGAAAATGCGCGGGTTGGAGTGGGGCCGCCTGTACGAAACATACCATAATAACAGTTATAACCCCCAACAAGTGGAAAAAGAGGTCAATGCTTTGCTGGCAGATGCCTATATCACCAACGCCCGGGGCATTTTTGAATATATCTTGTCCGGCAAAACAATGCCCCAACTATTGAACGTGCGCGTGTTTGACGAAAATACCAAACGCAAGGTATATAAAAAGCAAACCGAAGAAGCCAATGCAAAGGGTATTTCCAACTGTCCGTTATGCGCCCAGGGGCACGAAGCCAACAAAACCAAAATTTGGGCGTTAAAAGATATGGACGCCGACCACGTAACCGCTTGGAGCAAGGGCGGCGGGAGCGATATTTCAAATTGCCAACTGCTGTGCAAAACGCATAACCGCGCCAAAGGAAACAAATAAAATGTAAAATTCCCCGCCTACCCACAAGCGGGGAAAAATTTTTTATAATAACCCTATGGAACAATTTTTGCAAATGGTCGCCGTTTTGGCGGCCCTCTATATCGCCTATGCGCTCACCCTGAAAAAGTGGGACTACGCCAGCGAGGCCAAACGCACCGAGCGCCGCACCCAATTAAAAGAATTGGGGCTTTCCAACACGTTTTATTTTATCCACGCCGGAACCTTGTTTATTTTAAACGCCGTCAGCGGCGGGCTGTTTGCGGCTTATTGGCTCTTCCGCCAATGGAAGGCCGTGCTGGTGGGCTTCCGCCGCCTATCCGGCCAGCCGCTTGCGGGCGGGGCGTTTGTGCGCACCCTGGGCGGCGCGGTTACATTTTTGGGGTTAAACGCCATTATCTGCCGCACTTGCGAATATATGCGCAAAAAGTCCCCCCTGCCACCGTGGGTATGGGGCACGCTGTGGCTGGGCGGGTTGATTGGCGCAATTTTGGTAAAACCGCTCTTTTGGCGGGCTTGCTGTTACGCGCTGTGGGTGGGAGCCCCGGCGGCCCTGCAACGCCGTTTAAATGCGCTGCCGGAGCAAACGCTATCCGCCAAACCAAAGCCCGGCGAACTGGCTTTTGCCGTTTTTGGCTTGCTGTGCGTGCTGGGCGCGGCGGCCGCTATCCGCACTTTTATCCGTTAAAAACGGAGCGGTTTTTATCCGCTCCGTAAAGGTTTTCCCTCCTCTAACAAAATCACTTTTTGATTTCTTTGCTCACCGCGTTAATTACCCGGTTGGCTTGCGCCTGTTCGCGTTTTAAGCGGGCTTCTGCTTTTTGGCGCGCCTTCAAACTTTTTTGGGTTTCCGCCAAGGCGCTCTCCCGCTTGTTTTTGTCCGCCAAATTTTTGGCTTGTGCAACGGCAACGCGCAACTGTTCGGACGGCATTTCCAACAACTCCCGCACCGTTTGAAACGTCTCGCCCACGCCGTACATTTCCACAGGCGCCTGGGATAACGCCAATTTTAGAGAGTCTTCCTTTACCTCTTGCAGGCGGTAAAACTCTTTATTAAACTTGACCGAAGCCGCCAGCAAAATGCCCAGTTTCCGCTCGCGCGGATACGCTTGATAGACGAGCACCGTCGCCCCCACCATACGGGCATCCTCGTTTTGCGCGCCCAGCAAAAGGGCCAAACTGATGTTCTCTCCCCCCGCCTGATTGACACGCGCGCGAAGCGCGTCCAACTGCACCGGGATTTGCCCGCGCAAGGCTTCCAAGGATTCCTCCTCTGCCGAGGCGAACTCCCAGCCGGATGCAAAAAAGAGGCCAATCGTTAGGATAAGCACGGTTAGCCAGCCATAGGCTTTAAAAAGGTTTTTCATAGGCGCCCCCTTACTATAAGTATGCGTGGAAACGGCGTTTTTTCAAGGGCTTTTAAGGGTGAAAAGAAAACGGGAAACAACAGATCCCGGAACCCTGCGGGCCGCCAAATCTTCCGGGATGACGGCAAAGGCCAACAACCTGTGCGGTAGATCCTGAAAACCCTGCGGGCCGCCAGTTCAGGATGACCTTCTTATTTTATTAAGGCCCTTTCCCTTGTCATTCCCGAGTGCCGTAGTCGGGAATCTATCGTTATGAAAAAATAAACAACAACAGCAGATCCCCGACAGAAACACTCGGGGATGACGACAAAAAAATAAAGGTACACCCAAATGCGACGAATTTGGCAAATAGTTGGCCCTTATAAGTAACGAGGAACAAAGATTTACTCTTTGTTCCTCGTATGTATTTCGCAACAACTGAAAAAGTTGTTATTTTATTTGGCTTCGGCCACGGCTACGGCTACCGCCACCGTCGCACCTACCATCGGGTTGTTACCCATACCGATAAGGCCCATCATTTCCACGTGAGCCGGAACGGAAGAGGAACCCGCAAACTGCGCATCGCTGTGCATACGGCCCATCGTGTCGGTCATACCGTAAGAGGCAGGACCCGCGGCCATATTGTCCGGGTGCAAGGTGCGGCCAGTACCGCCGCCAGACGCCACGGAGAAATATTTTTTACCGTTTTCGGTCGCCCATTTCTTATAGGTACCGGCTACGGGGTGCTGGAAGCGGGTCGGGTTGGTGGAGTTACCGGTGATGGACACGTCCACGCCTTCGTGCTTCATAATGGCCACGCCTTCGTTTACATCGTCGGCGCCATAGCAGCGCACTTTGGCGCGGTCGCCGTTGGAGAAGGCTTTTTCGCTTACGATTTTGAGTTCGCCCGTTTTATAGTTGTATTCGGTTTCCACAGAGGTAAAACCGTTTACGCGGGAAATAATATAAGCGGCGTCTTTGCCCAAGCCGTTCAAAATAACGCGGAGCGGCGTTTTGCGCACTTTGTTAGCGGTGCGGGCAATACCGATAGCGCCTTCGGCGGCGGCGAAACTTTCGTGCCCGGCCAAGAAGCAGAAGCATTTGGTGTTTTCGCTCAAAAGCATAGCACCCAAGTTACCGTGGCCGAGGCCTACGGCGCGCTGGTCGGCTACGGAGCCGGGGATGCAGAAACTCTGCAAGCCTACGCCGATTTTTTCGGCGGCTTCGGCAGCGGTTTTTACGCCGTTTTTCAAAGCAATGGCGGCGCCTACGGTGTAAGCCCACACGGCGTTATCAAAAGCGATGGGCTGGATGCCGCGGACGATTTTTTCCACATCCACACCCTTTTTGGTGCAGATTTCCTTGGCTTCTTCCAAGGAGGCAATGCCGTTTTCCTTCAAAACGGAGTTGATTTTATCAATTCTTCTTTCGTATCCTTCAAACGTAATCATATTCATTTTCTCCTGGGCTTACTCTTTGCGGGGGTCAATCTTTTTGACGGCTTCGTCAAAGCGGCCGTACTGGCTGACGTTCTTTTCAAACGCCACTTTCGGTTCTTCACCTTTCTTAATGGCGTCCATCATTTTGCCCAGGTTGACAAATTTATAACCGATAATTTCGTTGTTGGCATCAAGACCGATTTCCAACACATAGCCTTCGGCCATTTCCAGGTAGCGGGGGCCTTTGGCCTGGGTGCCGTACATCGTACCGATTTGGGAACGATGACCTTTACCCAAGTCTTCCATACCGGCGCCAATCGGCAGACCGTCGTCGGAGAAAGCGCTCTGGGTGCGGCCATAGACAATTTGCAAGAAGAGTTCGCGCATAGCGGTATTGATAGCATCGCAAACGAGGTCGGAGTTTAAGGCTTCCAAAATGGTTTTGCCGGGCAAGATTTCCGCGGCCATAGCGGCGGAGTGAGTCATACCGGAGCAGCCAATGGTTTCCACCAACGCTTCTTTAATTACGCCGTTTTTGACGTTGAGCGTCAGTTTGCAAGCGCCCTGTTGGGGAGCGCACCAGCCAATACCGTGCGTAAGACCGCTGATGTCGGTAATTTGTTTGGCTTTGACCCATTTACCTTCTTCGGGAATCGGGGCCGGTTCGTGCTTAGCGCCTTTGCAAACGCAGCACATATTCTGTACTTCGGGGGTGCATTTTTCGCAACTCATTTAGGTCTCCTGTCTAAAAGTAAATCTTTCTAATATATTTTACCAAAAAACGCCGTTCAAAAACACACGGAAAAAACCTTTATAAAAAAACGGCAACATTACAGATATGCCCCAAAATAGAAAAAACCCGTTCCAGCAAATTAGCAGGAACGGGTTTTAAGATTCGGGTAAAATTTAAACCCCGGGCTCAATGACCCTACAAAGTTTTTCACAGAACCCGTAACCACTACACTCTTTTACAGGTTCGGTGGAACAGGCATATTTAATAAAATAAGCCTCGGTTACTTTACAAGATACCCAATTTCCATTTTCGTCTTGGTACGGTCTGCACCCCGCAGGAGTTTCCCCACCAGTCAGATACTCCCAATAAATAGCATTTGTATTGCCTGTCAAGCACGCTGTCCTAGCCTCATCATAAGTATCATATGTATCTTCCGTCCTAGGAGGATATCCACCACCGCTTAACCTGGACACGCATTTAAAATAATAAGTAGGCTTGTCTTCACATTTTACATTACACTTACAATTTTCATCATCCCACTCATACGTTCCATCATATAATTGCATCATTGTAATATCCACTTGTTTGCTACACATTTTGAAAGCGGTGCCGGAACAGTTCGTATATGTAGTGGTATTGTTATAACGGTCCTCGCACACGCAATTTCCGTTAGAATCCTCTACCTTACCCGTCGGGCACCCACCGGCACCTTTACTTTTGAGCAAAAAGGACGTATAAGTTTTGCCATTAGATTTAGCGTTGCCGGAAGAATCATAATCCTTGGAATATTGGTTGCTCCACTCCATTGTCTGCCCCAAGTTGGCGGCGGTTTGCGCACCCTTGGTAATTTTGGCGGTGGAAGCAATTTCCATATTGTCGGCTTTTCCCCCCATTGCGGCAATATCAGTGCCGTACAAGGTGCCCGTTACGTTACTCTTGTGGAAGTTTGTATCCTTAAACGTAACATTGCTGGCCATTACGCGCCCCGCCGTTACCGTGCCGCCGTTTTCAACGGTCAGTTTGTCGCTCAAACGGTATTCGGGCGTATTGGTGCTGCCCAAGGTGGCGCCGTTTAAAATATTGGCTTGGGCCAAATACGCATTAGCCCCTTTGATAATGATGTTTCCCACGCCAGAGCGCGTATTGCAAAAGTTTAAGAGCGGCGCACTGGTAACGTGCGTGGGGTCAGCCGCGTCCAACTGGGCAAAGTTGCCCACCGGGGCGGATAAGGTGGTTACAAATTGCATTTGTTCCGCGTGCAAGGCAGGCACAGCCAGCAAACAGGCGGAAAGTAACATAAGTTTCTTCATACTATATCCCTTATATTTAAGTACCCTTTCAAGGGCCCGTGATACATCGGTTTCAGGCATTAGACACAGGCCTGAATATATCCAATGTATCATAAAATACAGCCAAATACAAGATTTTCTATTAGTATAATGGACAAACGCCCGCAATGCAAGGGGTGGAGTGAAAACAATAAAACAAGACCGTCGGCCTGAACTGGTGCCGCAGGGTGCGGCCCGCAGAGTTTTTAGAACCTACCTTTTGGGCCATTGTCGTCATCCTGGAAAGTCAGCCGGCGCGGAGCGTTCCAGGATCTGTTGTTATTAAAATAAGGAAAACGACAGATTCTGGACAGAAACCTTCCAGAATGACCTTTATTTTATAAACACCTAACGCCCCAAGAGGTAGATCCCGGAACCCTGCGGGCCGCACCTTGCAGGCCGCACCCTAGCAGGCCGCCAGTTCAGGATAACCGCTTATTTTATAACGGCTTTGTTGTTTCGCTTCTTGCCGTCATCCCGTAATGTTGTTATACGGGATCTGTCGTTGTCTTTTCGTTTGTTTGCGGCATTGCAAAAACAGTGTGGCTCTATCAATCAAAAGAGCGCGGACAAGTGGCGGCCCGCAGGGTGTTGTCATCCCGGGCGTGGACCCGGGATCCAGTTTGTTTACTAGAAAAACTCCTTATTTTATTTCTGGATTCCAGGTTCCCGCTTGTATGCGGGCCTTGGAATGACAAACAAGACAGCATTTTAGGGGTGAGCATCGCACGTACAGCAAAAAAATTGTGTTCCAGCACTTGTAAACTTTGCTACAATAAAAAAATTAAGGAGCGTATGAAATGATAAAATTGGACTTTACCAAACTCCCCTCCTCCACCTTTGCCTGCGGGCCGGGGCAGGGGCATCCCGTCATCCGCGAAACACCGCTTTACAAAACCTTATTTGAACGCAGCCACCGCGCGAGTGATATTTCCACCGACGGTTTATATAAAGAAGCCGTGCAAAACCTGCGCGAACTTTTTGCCCTGCCGGACGATTACACCGTTATCTTTTTTATGGGCGGAGCGTCGGCGGCTATGGATGCGGTGATGTGGAGTTTAGTCAAAAATTCCGTTTCCGGCTTATCATTTGGCGCATTTTCCAAGCGCTGGGGGCACGAAATGCTCTCCCGCTTGGAGCCGAACGTCATCCGCTCCGTGCGCGACGCGGCAGAGGGCGAGTTCTTCCCCAAAGAAAAGCCCGACTATAACGCCAGCCTTGTCTTTTTAACGCCGAACGAAACCTCTACGGGCGTGCAAATCCCGGATGAATATTTGGAGCAAGCCTGGAAGGAAAAAGGCCCCGATACCTTAATTGCGTGGGACTGCACGTCCTGCGCAGGCGGGCGCGATTTGCCAAAAAACAAATACGATGTTATGGTATTTGCAATGCAAAAATGCTTTGGCGCGGGGGCCGGGTCCAGCGTGATTATTTTGAGCCCGGCGGCCGTCAAACGCGCCGAAGAGGTTAAAAAATACCGCTCCGTGCCCTATGTGCTGGATTTATCCAAGGCCATTGTTCAGGCGGAAAAATATCAAACGGTCAACACGCCCTGCACCACCAATATTTGGATGTTCAACGAGGCCTGCAAATGGATGAACGCCAACGGCGGCTTAAAGGCGATGGATGCGCTGTGCCGCCAGCACGCGCAATTTTTGCTGGACTGGGCGCAAAAAACCGACTATTTGGCCCCGCTGATTAAGGACGAAAAATTGCGCTCCTACACCACGCTTACGCTGGAAGTAACCGACCCAGCCATAAAGGATGCGGACATTTCCGCCGCCTTAAAGGCCACGGGCCGCGCAAACCTGGCCGACGGCATTAAAAAATATTCCGCGGTCAAGCAGAACTCCCTGCGCATTTCCTGCTTCCCGTTTGTGGATATCCACGGCACGGGCGAATATCAAAAACTGGCCAACACGGTGGACGACATTGTCCGCCAATTAAAGGACCTGCGCAAGTAGGACGTAAAGAATATAAAAAAATGCCCCCGGAGGTTTTGGCTCCGGGGGTTTTTACTTACATTTTACAACAGACAAAGGAACCGCAATTCGTATCCGCCGGCTTTACTTGTTCGGCGCAATCATTGCTCCATTGTTTGCATAACGCCCAAGCGGTTGCATTGGTGGTTTTACTCGCAATTTTGCAATACATATAGTGCTCGCGCGGGTCATAAAAAATATTCATATAATTGCTTTCGCTTTGGGCCCGGCCTTCCCAGTTGGTCCCCACCCCGGCGGTGCCAAACAACGTATAGCGGAACTTTCCGGCTAACACGCGGCTGGAATCTACTGGCGTTCCTACCGAAATATCCAGAGCGGACATATCCGTCGTATAATCACCGGGATTAGCAAGCAAATACCGTTCCAACGCTAGGCCAATGGCCTTGGTGTTCGTAATAGCCTCCATCCAGCGGCTTTTTTCCACCGCCTTGGTGTATTGCGGTAAGGCGACTGCTGCCAAAATACCGATAATAAGCACGACCACCAACAGTTCAATCAGCGTAAAACCACTGTGTGCCGTGTGGCCACTTGTGCCAGTAACGTCATTCCCGAGTGTAGTAGTCGGGAATCTGTTGTTACGAAACGGCGAGATTCCGTACAGAAACCTTACGGA
>CAVKWQ010000063.1:0-8474 GCA_963660385.1 Muribaculaceae bacterium | reverse complement strand
GTGCTGTGATAGCGCGGAACAATGCGCGAAACTCAATAAAAATTATCCTTTGTGCTCGGAGTTGGTGGCGTTGTCCGATTATTCGGCCGGAACAGAATGCTCGGCAGAGATACCGGAGATTCCCTGTATTGGCGAGCCTACACAAACCTGCGGGTGTAATAACGGCGGCACGCAAACGAGAACCTGCGATACGACTACGGGCACTTGGAGTTCGTGGAGTACCTGTTCTAGTTCGGCTACTTGCTCCTGCGACGCTGCCAAGGAACCCAAAAAAAGTGAAACCTGTAATCGGTGTGGCACGAGAAGCCGTAAAGTAGAGTGCGACCAAACTAATGGTGAGTGGAAAACAGAAGATTGGGGAGATTGCAGTGTAAGATCTTCTTCCCAATGCGGTAGCAGTGGCGGTGGCGGCAGTTCCAACTCAGGCTCCGCTCAGTCTGCAACCTTTTATGTGTTTAGCACTGGCTATGGCGCATATTACTCGGGTGATTCCGCAATGTGTGGGTGTGGTTGTGATAGGGGGCCAGTAATGGGAACGCAGGTTACACAAATTTGCTCTGATCAGAATGCGGCCGACGACATTTGTTCTCGTGGTGGAGTGGGCTGTGTAACAAATATACCAAGCGTAAATTCTGAAACGATATCAAGTTCCAGTTATAAATGCGAGGGATGGACCATCGTGGAAGTAACCGGAACTGGTACTACTGCTAGTGGTTATGGGGATCCTTGCCCATCCGGTCACATATGTGCTGATCTGGGGGGTGGCGGCAGTATTACTTGTTCTGGGGTATCTGCGGGTTCTTGTGTAACTAGCGGTTGTTCGTCAGTCAGTTGTTGTTCTTCAACCAGTTGCAGCGGTGCTGGTACTTATAAGTGTACTTCTAGTTCTGGTTCAAGTTGTACTGCTGTTGGTTATGCGAGTGTTTCTGGTTATATTTGTTCCAGTTATGCTAAGAGCAATAGTAATGTGTGCGCTGGTTCAGCCTACGGCAATAGTTGCAGTGGCGGTTATGGTGGCTACGGTGGCTATGGCAGTTACGGTTATTAATAAATAGTTGTTAAACTTTTGTATCAAACAGGCCGTTCCTTTTGGAACGGCCTGTTTGCGTTTAAGGGGACGAGGCGCACCGTATGCAGTATAAAAAAGAGGTCATACTGGACTACGACTTTCCAGGATGACGACAATGACTAACTACACAATCAGTAGGTCCTGAAAGCCCTGCGGGCCGCCAGTTCAGAACGACGTCCTTGTTTTTTATTGTGTTGTTGTCGTCGTTTCCGAGGAATTGGTGTTCCGCAGGGTGCGGGGATCTGTCTTTTCGTAAGAGAACAACCACGACAAACAACGGATTCCCGACTACGACCTTCGGGAATGACACCTAAAAGGAAAATGCTTTTTCCTTATTGTCATCCCCGAGTGTTTTAGTCGGGGATCTGTTGTGTTACTTTTTCGTTTGGGTTGCATCATTGCAAAAAACAGTGTTGCCCAATAAATCAAAAGGGCGCGGACAATCTGTGGCCCGCAGGGTGCGGGGATCTGTTGTTTTACTTTTTCGTTAGTTTGCGACATTACAAAAACAGTGTGGCTCTATTAATCAAACGAGTTCAGAAAATCTGCCGCGCGCAGCGTGCGGCCCGCTAGGGCACCGTATTTGGTATAATTTGTATATGAGAAAACATACCTTTTTTGCGGGCTTTTTGGTCCTGTTTGGCTTGGGTACGGCGCTGGCGCAAACCACCGCGGCGGATACTGCCGCCCAGCCGGCGCAGACGATTAGCAAATCTTCGCTGGCCGCCAAGCACGCCGACAGCAAACTAAACGAAACCGTCCTGCATAAAAGTGTGTTAAATTATTCCTTGCCGCCGGAACTGGCGGAAGTGGCCCAAAAGTGCGCGGCGGGGGAAACGGACGAGTGTTATTTTTCCTATAAAACCTTTGAAAACGCCGCCGACAGCAAACTGGCCGCCGCGGCCAATTTGGAACTGTCCGTTTTGTCCTTACAGCGCGGGCTCGTCAAGCAGGCTTTATCGTATATCAACCGCGCGTGCGAATTAAACCCGGATGACCCCTTTATGGAACTTACGCGCGGGTGGACATATTTAGCCGCGGGCAAGTATAAAAAAGCGCGCAAATCATTTGACGATTTAATGTACCTTACCGCCGATTTTGAATATGTTTCTTCGTCCAAAACGGGTAACGCGCTGGCGTGGTATTTAAGCGGAAATAAAGAAAAATCCGCCGCCGAGTGGCAATACTTATACACGGCGAACCCGTATAATATTTCGTTTGTGTCGTATATGTTGGGCAAAATAGCCTCGGAAATGAAGGCTTCGCGCCATTTGGCCCCCGTGTTTTTGCAACAGGCCTTAACGCACGACAGCAAGAACTATGCCGCCGCGGAACTTTTTGCCAAATTATCCGAAAAAGATAAAAACAAACTCCGCTCTTGGCAGTATTACGCCACCTTGTACAGTTTGGACCCGGATAATAAACAACTGGCCAAAAAAATCGCCAAATATTCCAAGGAGTTCGGCAACAAGAGCATTGATTATCTGTTCTATTTGCGTTTGGACCAGCCCATTGTGCACGAACTGCCCTCTACGTCCTCGCCCAAAATCAAAATGGCGCTCTACGCTAACCGCGAACAAGTGCCGCAAAAATTGCAGGCGATTTCCTTCCAGCCTTCGGGCACGGCGGTAGTAACGGACGAAAAATTGGGCGAAGTATTGCGCGTGCCGTCTTACATAGACAAACAGATTGTGTTTAACCCGCAAACGGGCGGAGTGGACTTGCAAAACGCCAAGGGCCATATTGAATTTTCCGCCAAACGCCCGTTCACCGTTTCGCCCGTGCACCCGGAGAGAACTTTGCTTATTAAAAACGCACAGGCCGAAAATATTTTTGCGGCGGATTTGAGCGATAAAGAATTGCAGGGGGAACTTATTGTCGTGCCTGCTTCGGACGGGTTTATTCTTATTAATAATTCAAATGCCGAAGATTTAATCCCGGCCCTGTTGGCTTCCCGCGTGCAGAGTATTACGCACCCGGCGGCGTTGGAAGCCTTTGCCGTAGTGCTCCGCTCGGCCCTGTTGCAGGCGGCGGAAGAGCATAAAAACGAGCCCTATTTTATTACTGATAACGATACCGATTTTAAGTTTAAAGGGATTAACCTTATCTTTAAAACGCTTTTGGACGCCTCCAAAGAGTCCGCCAAAATCCGCCTCACGCAGGCGCAGGCGGGCTCGTATGATGATTGCGGCGTCCTGGCCGCGGACCAAATCCAAAATACCGCGGACAAACCGGGCTATATTTTCTCGCCCGCCAACGTAAGCAAATATCTTTTATCCAACCCGCCGGCGGATTTATTTTCCCGCCCGCAGGACCCGACCCAATGGTCCGGCATTAAGTGGATGTATGTTTACGACGGAAAAGAGATTCAAAACCGTATCGCCTACAAACAAAATATCGGCAAATTGCGCGCTATTACGCCTACTTCGCTAACGCCTAACGGGCGCATTTTGTCCATACGGTTTGAAGGCAGCAAAGGCTCGTACGAAGCCAAAACCCCGCAGGAAGCTGCGTTTATTTTAAGCGCCGGCACGATGCGCTCCAACCTGTTTGATATTGTACCGCTCTACAAGGGCAAAAATATCAAAAGCGTCTTGGTGCGCGGTTATGACACGGGGCTTGGGTATGGGCTGTGCTTGCAGGGCGCGGACGGTTTAGCCAAGAAAGGTATGGATTATAAAGGAATTATTAAATATTATTTCCCCAATGCCCGTATCTTAAATACCACCACAGGGACGATTAATTAAATGGAAAAGACAAAAATTCTGTACTTTATTACCCGTATGGACCAGGGCGGCGCGCAAGCCAGCGTGCTGACTACGCTAAAAACCATCAATAAACAGCAGTTTGATACGTATTTGGCGGCAGGCCCCGGCGGACGGCTGGATTTTAAACTTAAAAACGACGCCAGCCGCGTATTTTTTATTTCCGCCTTGCGCCACGATATCCGCCCGCGCTATGTGTTCCACGATATGTGGGCCGTGTGGCAAATGGGCCGCATTTTGCGTAAAGTGAAACCCGATATCGTGCACACCAACGCCCCCAAAGCGGGCGTATTGGGACGTATTGCCGCGCGCTTGTTCTGGCGTAAAGCCAAGGTGGTCCACACCTTCCACGGGCTGGGATTTGCCAAGGAGCACGGCGAAAGACGGTTCAAATTTTTTGTGGCGGTGGAAAAATTCTGCGCGCGCTTTACCGATGTGCTCGTGTTTGTTTCCCGCCGCAACGCCGCCGAAGCCAAGCAACTGGGCATTGGCAAGGGCGTGCGGACGGAACTCATCCGCGCGGGGATTAATTTTAACCCCATTTTGCCTCTAAAATTTGACCCCGCCGCCAAAAAGGCTTCCTTAAAAATTCCGGCCAATGCCAAAGTGGTATTGGCTCTGGCGAACTTTAAACCGCTTAAAAACCCGATTCATTTTGTGCTGGCCGCTTACAAGGTGCTCAGCCAAATGAAGAACGTCTATTTCATTTTTACGGGTGAAGGGCCGCTGAAAGAAACGGCTGAAAATTTGGCTAAAAACTTGGGGATTGAAAAGCAGGTGCTCTTCCCCGGGTGGAGAAGCGATGCCTTGGAACTGTTGGCTATTAGCGACGTGTATGCCAGCGTGTCCTTACGCGAGGGGCTGCCGATGTCTCTGTTAGAAGCAATGGCGATGCGTGTGCCCGCCGTCTGCTACGACGTGGATGGTATCGGCGAGGTGATTACCAACAACAAGACGGGCTTCTTGGTAAAAACCAACGACATTAACACCTTTGCCGATAAGTTAAAGGTTCTGTTGCGTCACGCCGCCTTGCGCGAACGCTTTGAAGCCGCGATTGACCACCGCGATTTTTCGGAATTTACGGCTTCCACAATGGTTAAAAAGCAGGAACGCTTGTACCGCAGTTTGGTTCCGCCCACTAAAAAGAATGGCGGCAAACGGCGTTTTTTCCGCCGCCGCTACCGCAAACCCGCCAAAAAATTTACTCAGGGAGATAAATAATGGATTACGCAATTAACGAAATGGAGCAGGAAGTTCTCAATACAACCCGGGAACTGGCCCAAAAGAAATTAAAACCCCTGCGCGCCGAAATGGACGCGAAGGAACAGTTTTCCAAAGAAATGCTGGAAGAATATAAAAAATCTGGCATTATGGGCCTGTGGCTGCCCGAGGAATACGGGGGACTTGGCGGCGGGATTACCTGCCTGGCTATGGCGTTTGAAGAACTTTCGCGCGTGTGCGCCGGGCTTGCTTTAACGCCGGGCACGAGCGCTTTGGGCGCTATCCCGATGTTTCTAGCCGCCACCAAGGAACAGCGTGAACGCTGGTGCCCCGATTTGGCTTCCGGCAAAAAACTGTGGGCCTTTGCGTTGACGGAACCCGAAGCCGGTTCTGACGCCACCGCCTTAAAAACTACCGCCATTAAGGACGGCGATTTTTATGTGGTAAACGGTACCAAGCACTTTATTTCCACGGGTAAGGAAGCCGATTTTTACACCGTAGCCGTAAATACCAACCCGGCCCGCGGAGCGCGCGGTATTTCGCTCTTGGTTATTGAAAAGGGCACGCCCGGTTTTTCCTTTGGTAAAAAAGAGGAAAAAATGGGTATCCGCTCTAACCCCACTTACGAACTGATTTTTGAAAATGTCCGCGTACCGAAAGCCAACCTCTTGGGCAGCGAGGGCCGCGGCTTGCTCTATTTGCAGGAAACCTTGGACTATTCCCGCCCCGGTGTGGCCGCGCAGGCCGTAGGTATTGCGCAGGGCGCGCTGGACGAGACGATTCCCTATTTGCGCACGCGCAAACAATTCGGCCAGCCGATTATCACGTTCCAGGCGTTGGGCCACAAGGTGGCGGAACTTGCCGCCAAGACCGAAGCCGGCCGCGCGCTGGTGTATTCGCTCACGCACCGTATGGATACGGAATATTTGCCCGCCGTCAAAAACGCGTTGGCTAACGGCACCACGGTACACGACGAACTGAAAAAATTAAAGGGCGCGCGCTGGACCAAATACAGCGCCGAGGCCAAGTTGTTCTGCTCCAACGTGGCGATGGAAGTGGCCGACGAGTGCGTAACGCTTTGCGGCGGGGTGGCGTATATGCGCGATTTCCCGCTTGAAAAGTATATGCGCGACGCCAAAATTACCCAAATTTACGAGGGCACCGTGCATATTCAAAAGAACGAAATCATCACGGCGCTTATTAAAGAATACGCCGCCAAAGGCGACGAGGAGTAAACTTTTATGCACATTGTAGCCTGTGTTAAACAAACCCCCAAATCCGATAATGTAAGAATTGACCCGGCCACCGGGTGCTTAATCCGCTCCGGCGCCGCCAGCGCGATGAACCCCTTTGACGAATACGCCTTGGAAGAAGCCGTAACCTTAAAGGAACAGGAAGGCGGTGTGGTGTCCGTGATTACAATGGGTCCGCCGCAAGCCGAAGCCGTCCTGCGCGACAGCGTAGCCCGCGGCGCGGATTACGTCTATCAACTGGGCGATATGGCCTTTGCGGGCTCGGACACTTGGTCCACCAGTTACGCCTTGGCCACGGGAATTGAAAAAATTAATTCTATCCGCCCCGTAGATTTGATTATCTGCGGCAAACAAACCAACGACAGCGATACGGGGCACATCGGTCCGCAGATTTCCGCTTGGCTCAAAATGCCCAACGCGGCGTTTGTTAAAAAAGTGGTAGAAGTAAAAGAAAAATCTATCGTTGTGGAACGCTTGACCGAGGACGGAAGCGAAGTGGTGGAACTGCCGTTTCCGTGCGTACTGTCCGTGGTAAAGGAAATCAACAGCCCGCGCGTAAGAAGCGTAAAGGGCCGTATGCTTGCCAAACGGGCCGAAGTTACCAAATGGACGGCGGACGATATCGGTGCGGATAAAACCAAACTGGGGATGAAGAACTGCCCCACCCGCGTGGTAAAATCGTTCGTGCCCAAGCGCGAGGTTTGCTCCGTGGCCGTAGAAGGCGCCAACGGCAAGGAAAAAGCCGCTAATTTGGTTAAAATTTTAAAGGATGCCAAGTATATTTAAGGATAAACGAATATGAAAGATTTTAAAAATGTTTGGATTTTTGCCGAAGCGCAGCGCGGTAAGTTGAGCCCCACCGCCCTGGAACTTTTGACTGCCGGGCGCAAACTGGCCGACGATTTGGGCGAAAAATTGTGCGCGGTGTTGCTTGGCTATCAGGTAGAACACTTTGCCAAGGATTTGTTTGAGCACGGCGCCGATGTGGTGTATGTGTGCGACGATAAAGCCCTGGAAAACTATGTGGACGATATCTATGCCAAAACCTTGACGGGGATGATTGAAATGTATAAGCCCAACAAGTTTTTGCTCCCGGCGACCAATATGGGCCGCTCGTTATCGGCCAAGACGGCTGTATTTGTGGGGACCGGGCTGACCGCGGATGCTACGGAAGTGGTTATCAATAAAGAGGACGGGCAACTCCACGCCACGCGCCCGACCTTTGGCGGCAACTTAATGGCCACCATTACTTGTGCGCATACGCGCCCGGAGATGTGCTCCTTGCGCCCGATGTCTTACGAAAAGGCCGCCTTGCAGGCGGGCCGCACGGGCGAAGTGGTAAAATTCCCGTTTGATGCGGCGAAATATACGTCTCTTGCACACTTTATCAAGTTTATCAAAAGCGAGGGCGAAGGCTTGGACCTTTCGGAAGCCGAAGTAATCGTGGCCGGCGGCCGCGGTGTAGGCAAGGCGGAAGGCTTTTTATTGCTTAAAAAATTGGCGGACCGCTTGGGCGGAGCCGTGGCGGCTTCCCGCGCGCCGGTGGACAGCGGGTGGATTGATTACCGCTACCAAATCGGTTTGACGGGCCGCACGGTAAAGCCGAAACTTTATATTGCGTGCGGTATTTCGGGCCAAATCCAGCATATGGCCGGGATGAGCGGCTCCGACGTGATTGTAGCCATTAATAAGGACGCCGAAGCCCCGATGATGAAGGTGGCCAATTATGCGGTGCAGGGGGATTTGTATGATGTAATCCCTGCGATGTTGGAAGCCCTTAAATAACGGCAAGTTGTAAGTTTATTTTATGCCCGGTGCAGATACGTTTTTCTGCCCCGGGCTTTTTTATGTACTTTTGGCGTGCGGAAAGTGTTTTGCTGTTAGTTGTGGTTGTCATCTTACGAAACGACGGATCCCGTAACCCTGCGGGCCGCCAGACACTACGGGATGACGACATTACGAAAAGAGGAGATCAGCCTAAACTGCCGCCCTGACCGTTGGGCGGCACCCCGTAGTGTTTCTGTCGGGGATCTGTCGTTATTAAATTAGAGGTCATCCTGAATTTATTTCAGGATTTACCTTTTGAGTAGTGGTTGTTTATAAAAATAAGAGTCATACTGGAAGGTTTCTGTCCAGTATCTGTTGTTTTCCTCTTTTTTAATAACG
>CAVKWQ010000062.1:0-8618 GCA_963660385.1 Muribaculaceae bacterium | reverse complement strand
TGGCACGAATCTGTAAATAATTGGGCGACTAATAAATTACTTTTTGAAAATAGAATTTTATTCTTCAAGATATTTAAGGATGCCACATAAGCATTCCAAGCATTATTGCCAGAACCTGAAACGGCCAGCCCTTTGGAACCAACAAGCGTAATATCAAAAAAGTCATTGGTAAGTTCTTCATTGATTTTAGAAAGTAGGAAATTTCTATACTCATTAAAAGAATGTAGGGTTTTAATTGTATTCAAGTGGCTTTCAACAGTAGATTCAAATGAGCCACTATAAAGAGCGACTAATGAAGCATAAAAAAACCATAAAGATGTAAGATGTAAGTTTTCATTGTTAGAAGCATTAAAACGGTGTTTTGCAATTAAATATAGTGCGTAACTATAAAAAATGGCATTATTAGAGGATATTAATTCCCCTGATAAATACCCGGCGTTCATAATTGCTTTGATAAACTCGTGCCAGGAATGCAAATCCAGCACATCTGGCAGTTTCTCTTTTAACATTTCAAAACGTTGGATTCGCAGGTTCTCATCTATTGTCCCTCGTTTTTCAAAGTCTGCCCCGTGTAATAGTTTGTACCCATATTGAAGCCGGGCTCTGTCAAAAGCATAAGCCATTACCACCCGGATAATATCCTGGGCAGAAACAGGCGTAAGAGAGTTGTATGCAGTTGTACTGCCCGGGGTATTAATAAGTGAATCCTTGCAAAATGTTTCAATTTTTTTTCGTCCCTCTTCCCAATACAGCGAGAGCAATGTAAGGATAAAGTCATTTTGTTTTAAGGCAACCCCACCAGAGTTTACCCGCACAAAAATATCAGAAACGCTTTCCTCTTCTGCATTTGCTTTAATGTTAAAAACAGGCAATGGGTAATTGATTAAGTTCCGTACTTCCATAAATCGGTTTTGAATAAGTTCTTCGTCTTTTTCCGAGAGAGCACCTCCTTTTGTCTCTTTGCTTCTTTTTAATTTTTCAATAAATTCATTTATTAATTTAAAAAAATTATTATTATTAAACAATTCACTAATATTGTACATCCACTCAGGGTCTTGTTTCGTGGCTTGATAGCCGACTTCAAATTTGTTTAATAAAGGATTGTAAGAAATAATAACATTTTTTTCTTCAAATTTAGCATTTAGAACGGGTTTCCCTTTAATAACGGCATAGAGGGATGTTAGTCGTTGTTGGCCGTCAATAATTACCTCTTTCGGATTTGTATAATTATGGGAAATGGTGCCAATGGTTCTATTTTTAGATTCCATTGCGCTTTCCCAAAGCATTAAATAGCCGATTGGGTATCCTTTTAACATTGAGTCAAATAGGTCTCGGATTTTACTATCTTTCCAAATAAAAGGACGTTGTAGTTCCGGTAATCCCAATTCTCCTGTATCAATTTTTTCAATTAATTGTAAAACTGTAAGGGTGGTATTACTAAAAAGTTCTGGCATAGGAAACTCCTATCTTGTATGGAATAGACAGAGTTAAAAAGCGGGGTGCAAAGAAGGAAAAACTCTTTGTTGATATTCTAGCAAATAATATTTTTTATTGGTGTGCTCATTTATAAAACTGACGATACTGGGAATATCGCGCAGGAAAACAGTATTCCTCGCTTGTAGTATTTCCTTGCTCGTTGCCTTATACCAAAACATTTTTCAAATCCTTGGGGGCTTATCCCGTCCACATCTTGCCAAAGTATAGCATTTTTAACGCCCAAACTTACCTGCCGCCCGCCTAAAAAATACAAGGCGACAAAAGGTTGTCGCCTGAGCGTGCTATGATAAATGTATGGAGCCATTAAGAGAAGCATACTTGTCTGGTAACGAGAAGCGCCTCCGCCACCTGGTGTTGTCCGGGGCGGATGGCAATCGTCCAATGCGCGAGTACCCGGGCGATATTTTGTTGGAGCCTTGTTTGGCTAAAAATATCCGCTTGGTGAAGTTTTTGCTAAGCCACGGTGCCC
Source organism: Muribaculaceae bacterium (assembly GCA_963660385.1). Lineage (GTDB taxonomy): Bacteria > Elusimicrobiota > Elusimicrobia > Elusimicrobiales > Elusimicrobiaceae > Avelusimicrobium. The sequence goes on along the minus strand of CAVKWQ010000062.1, from coordinate 6,652 downwards.
GGCCTACGGGGAAACTACTGGCGGACCTGATTGGGTATAGCGGCGTTTTGCCCGTGCGGTATCTGGCCAGACTTTTGCGGCGGTTGTTAAAGGCCGGGGCAGACCCCAACGCAAAGGAGTGCGGGCACCCCCTCTTGTGGTGGGCCGCGGAGAGTGGCGATTCGCGCACGCGCGACAATGCGCGGCTGGCGTCTGTATTGCTACAATTCGGGGCAGCCCCCAATATGCGGGCGGACCCGTGCAAGGGGGACTACAACCCCCAAGAAACGCCCCTTTTGCGGGCGGCGTATTGCAACCAAACGGCTATGCTCATTAAACTGCTTAAATATGGGGCAGATATAAATACTGTGGATAATTACGGGCGAAATGCGCTTTTTTACGCGGCAATGGGTATGGGGCGGTTACCCGTCTATAAGTGCTTGGTACGGCACCGTATTGATTTGCAGCACCGCCTGCCGGACGGGACAAGTATTACGGATTATATGCGGAATTTGTCCCCGTTTGTAAGCGGACAGGCCGAGGCGTATCTAATCGGCTGCGGAGCGCCGCGTCCTACTATCCCGCGTGCCAAACTTCGCCCTAACCTATAATCCAAGCCGCTATACTTTTGTGCGCTTTATTGCTATCCACTCGCCCACCCGGCTTTTGCTTGCATAAAAAACCTGCTTTTTGTATTGTATGGGTATATACTTGCTTTTCTTCCTCGTTAAATTTTTCTATTGGAGCATACTATGGCAAATTACCGTTGGGGTATTGATTTGGGCACATCTTCTATTGGCGTGGCCGTTTACGAGACGGACGATAACGGCAAAATCCTTTCTTTGAAACATTTGGACAGTTATATCTTTGGCGAGCCTGTGGCCCCCAAGGAAATGGTAACTTTGAACACCGCCCGCCGCACTGCGCGTTTGATTCGCCGCCAAGTGGAGCGCAAGGCGGCCCGCCTTAAAAAAATGTCCTACATTGCTAAATCCTTGGGCGTTACGCCGGAAGTTCTGCGCGCCGCGCCGGAGGACGTTATCGCCTTGCGTGCCAAAGCGGTGCGGGAGGGAATTTCTATCCCGCAACTTATCAAGGTACTTAGCCACATCGTCAAAAACCGCGGCTACCACGGTACCTTGTCGGCAGAAGACAAAGGCACCGTCGGCAAAAAATTATCCCAAACGGCGCAAGCCCTTACCGGGGGCAAAACCTTGGGCGAACTCTTGTACGAGCGCAAAACGCAGTCCAACGGCCAGCCGTGGCGGAAGGTGGAAGAAGGCGGCACCTTTATTTACCGCCAATTAGTAGAGGACGAATTTGCCCGCATTTGGGACACGCAAGCCAAGTTCCACCCGGAGTTAAACGGTTCCTACGCCGTGTGGGGGGATAAAATGTTCCCCGATTTCCCGGGCAAAACGGAAATTTCGCTGAAAGACGCCTTCCACTCGGCAATGTTTTACCAACGCCCGATAGAGTGGAAATTGGAAACGGTCGGAAACTGCGAAATTTATCCCACGGAAAAGCGCGCCGCCACGGCCCAAATTGCCTACCAGCATTACCGTATGGCAAAGGTACTGGCCGATTTGCGCGTGCGCAATAAAGACACGCGCGAAAGCGTCCCGCTTACGTTGGCGCAAAAGTCGCAACTTTTTGAATTTTTGGACGCGCACACCGCGGAATATTCGCCGGAGACAAAGGCTGTTCCGTTTACCGTGTTATATAAGGTGTTGGGCCTGCCGGACGGGTGCACCTTTACCTTGGACCGCACCTATCACGCCAGAGGTGGGCTGAAAGGCAATACCACCTTGTACGCGTTTGAAAAGGCGGGCGTTTTAAACGAGTGGTCCAATTTAACGGACACGGTGCAAGAATTGGTATTGGAGTTTTTAGCCAATGTTTCCAACTTGTCGGACATTATGGACAATTCGGACACGTACATAAAAGAGCGTGTGCCGAAATTAACCGAAAACTTAAAGCCCGCCTCGCAGGATTGCGAAGCGTGCTATCAGTTTATTTTGAAGTTAAAAGAGCGCAATATATTGCCGGAGTTGTCGTTGGAGCAAGGGCGCAGTTCGTACAGCATTAAAGCGCTTAAAATGCTGACGGAGCGAATTATGCAGGGTGAGCAGGAGGCGGACGTCTTGGCGGAAATAGAAGCGCAAAAAACGCACCCGCAGGGCAAATTCCGCTCTACCGAGGCTATTTTGAAGGAGCAAGCCATTAACGACCCGGTTGTTTCCCGCGCGCTTGCGGAGTTTAGGCGGGTAATGGCTTATACCTTGCACAAGTTTGGCCAGCCGTCCGAAGTGGTGGTGGAACTTTCCCGCGACATTAAAAACTCCTTGCGCCGCCGCCAGTTTTTGGAAGGACAAAATAAAATCCAGGCGGATGCGCGCAAAGAGGCTATCGCAGAATTGCAGGCGAATCATACATTAGTCAGCCCCCGCAATATAGAAAAATATTTATTGTGGGTAGAACAGGATGAAATGTGCCCATATAGCGGACGGTCTATTTCCTTTGGGCAGGCGTTTGACGAAAAGCAAACGCAGGTGGACCATATTATCCCACAACAAGGGGAAATTGGCGGTCCGAACGTGTTTGAAAATAAGGTCTTGGCGTTTACGGACCAAAATAAAGAAAAAAGTAACCGCCTGCCCTACGAGTGGAAATTCCAAGCGGATATAGACGATTACTTGGCCTTGCAAGCCACCAACAAGCAGAAAAAGAAGAATAAAGAGGCGGTTAATTACGATTTTGGCCGTCATAGTACGCTGATTAACTTTGTACAGCATTTGTGGGCGCTCTATTCCAAAGAGAAAAAGGGGTATTACTCAGCCCGCGACCACAAATATAAACCCACGCAAAGAGGGGCGCGTATTTTGCGCAAAATTAATAACTTGCTGGCTACGCCGGACGAGGTAAAGCAAGATTTTGTGGCGCGCCAGAACCAAGAAACCGCTTGGATAGGCAAAATTGTGCTGGACTGGTGTAAGGACTTTTGCCCCAAGGTTACGCCCTCTTACGGGGCATTAACCGCCTATTTGCGCGGACAGTTGCATTTTGAGGATGTTTTGCCCTTAATCCGCTTGCAGGAAGGGAAAACTCTCTATGATAAAGACGATAAGGAAATAGACCCCGCCAAATGGCAGGAACTCTACACCAAACATCAGTTAAATTACAAAGATGCCGGAGCGTTGCAGGAGGATTTTGAGAAGTATTGCAAGGATAAGGACTTACTGACGGAAAGCGATAAACAAAAGGCGTATTTTAATTTTGTGCGGGAACAACGTACCCAACTGCAATTTAACAAACGGTGCGACCACCGCCACCACGCGGTGGATGCGGCTGTAATCGGGTTGTGCGATTTGTCCTTGGTGCAAAAGGCTTCTACCCATAATAGAAAGTACGGAACCTTGCATAAAATAGAAGGGATAAATCCGGACGGCACCCGCAATAAAGATAAAGACATCCCGGGCCTTATGCTGGATAATATCCCGCAATACGCCGCGTTGCGCGAGGCCGTGCAAGCCCGCCTCACCAATTATGTGGTATGGCACAAGCCGGACCACTTTCCAAGCGGCGCGCTGTTTGACCAAACAGCGTATAATGTACTACCCAAAGACGGCGAAAAACGCCTGGTAAAGCGTGCCCCGCTGGCTAGTTTCTTAAAGGCAAACGAAAAGAAAACCTTGGAAAACTTGGAGAAATTGCTGTTTTGCGACGCGGTAAAAAATGAAATTATTACCCAGTTTAAAGACCGCCTGGCGCAGGGGATGACGCAAGAGGAAGCCTTGTGCGGAAAGAAAGACGACCCGACCGACGGGATTTCTTATCGGGGCAATAAAGTAAAGCAAGTAAAATATATGTATTTAGTTGGGCGCGGTATCCGCGTGTTTGACGAAAATGCGGATAAAGAGATTTCTCGCACGGATAAAGTAGGTACCCAGCACAAAAAAGCCTATCAAAACGGCGGGTACGCCTGTATGGACTTTGACGCCAAAACAGGCAAAAAGTTGGCGCTTATCCCCTTGTGGCAATATCAAAGCAAGAAGCAAGTGCCGCCCGGCGTGGTTCGTGTGTTTATTGGGGATATGTTGTTTGATAAGGAGCAAAAGCAATTTTACACAGTCAAATCATATAGTGCACAGTTGGGGTTGGTATTGCAGTTAAATACGGAAGTGCAAAAATGTGAAGTCAGAACTTCCAATCTTAAAAATTACAGCGTGGTATCCAGCAGGCAGGATATCGCCAAATTAAAAGATAATGAGCATACAACATCTGATTAGTATTGATAGGGAAGCCAAACTGTCTATTGATACGGGCAGGCTCAAAATAACCTTCCAAAACGCGGGTGAGACGCATTTTATCGCCGCGTGCGATATTGCCGTGCTTATTTTGGCTAACCCGTGTATCAGCCTGTCTTTGGCCGTTTATCAGGAACTGGCCAAAAACGGGGCGGTAATTCTTACGGCGGGGGAAAAGTATATGCCCTGCGCAATGAGCGTGCCCCTTGGCGTGAATATAGACGGAGCACGCCGCCCTTTCCAGCAAGCCCAACAGTTAGGTAGCGACGCCGCCGGGCAATGCTGGGCGCAGTTGCTCTCTTCCAAGGTTTTGGGCCAAGCCTTGGTGGCAAGCGCGTTTGCGCCGGAACTATCCGAGCGGCTTAAATTAATTGCCAAACACATTGAGCCCGGGGATAAAGAGTGCCGGGAAGCGCAAGCCGCACAACTGTATTGGCCGGAATTTTTTAAATCGCTTGATAATCCCATTGATTTTAGGGATAAACAAGGGGCCACGGACCCGGTAAACATTGCGCTAAACTACGGTTATGCCGTCCTGCGTGCGATTGTGGCGCGGGGACTGGCCGGGGCGGGGTTGTGCCTGAATTTTGGCGTGGGGCATTGCCGGAAGGATAATCCTTTTAACTTGGCCGACGATTTTATTGAGCCCTTCCGCTTTTTGGCGGACCGGGCCGTATATCAAATTTTTAGGGATAATCAGCCCACCACTTTTGATAAAGAGGTTAAAAAGCAACTGCTTTCCGCGTTGCTTGCAAGCACAATTACTATTGCAGGGAAGACGTACCGCTTATTCCAAGGCGTAGATTTTGCCGTCAATAGTTATTGTTTAAGTTTGCAAGACCCACGCCGCAAATTGCTGCTGCCGAATTTGCCCGCACGCCCCGGCAAGACGCCGCAAACGTCCCTGTGGCAAACCGTGCAGTTCCCCTATGAAACCCAATAGTTGGCGCATTATGTGGGTAGTGGCGGTGTTTGACTTACCGACGCAAACCAAAATCCAGCGCAAGCGGTACGCGGGGTTTCGCAAGTTGCTGTTGCATAACGGGTTTAGTATGATGCAGTATTCCGTATATGTGCGCAATATGCCCACAATGCACCAGGCGCAGGCGTTAATCAAGCAGTTGGGGCCGCAAACGCCGCCGCAGGGCCAATGCGCTTTTTTGATGATTACCGACAAACAATTTGGCCTGACGAGAAACTTCTATGGGCCGTCTTTACGGCAAGAAAAAATCCCCAAAAAGCACGAGCAACTCATACTTTTTGAGGATTTTTAATTATTTACAACCAAATTAAAACTAATTTAAGTGGGAATAAATCCCTTTGCGGGCTTGAAAGCCCTTGTTACCTAAGTTGAGGCACAAATAAGAATAAGGTTCCTGAAATTATTTTACCAAAAAGGTTTATTTTTTAACAACTTTTTATAGTTTATCAAATCTTACCTTATTCTTCGGTGCCTAATAGGAACGGCAAAGGCGTTTTCGTCATTCTCATATTCCAAATCTTACCTTATTCTTCGGTGCCTAATAGGAACATACAAACAGAACTATCCAAGCGAAGCAAGCAAATCTTACCTTATTCTTCGGTGCCTAATAGGAACATAATAAATAATTTGTAAAATGTCAATAAACAAATCTTACCTTATTCTTCGGTGCCTAATAGGAACAGCGTTCTTTTTGCTGGCAGGTGAGCATTACAAATCTTACCTTATTCTTCGGTGCCTAATAGGAACAAATCTTGGGGTGCAAAAATCTTATCTGTGCAAATCTTACCTTATTCTTCGGTGCCTAATAGGAACAAGATAGGTAGTTTTCCTTATTTGGCAGTTTTTCACCTAGTAATAAGATATCCTATTTTCTTTTCAAAGAACTACTTATATTTTAATAAGCGCGCGGCATAAAGTCAAGGTGTAATTTCAGTTGAGCCGCGCACCTTATTCGCTCCGTGGCTTGGCTCGTTTGAAAATCTCGTCCATTGTTCCCTGTCTTGTGCAAATATTTGTACAATAAAGTTACATATGAACTTACCGCAAGAATTTATCCAATATACCGCTAATTTGTTTGGCCCACAGCGTTGGGAGCGCTTCGTGCAGGCGTTTGCGCAGGAGGCAGCGGTAAGTGTGCGCCTCAACCCGTGGAAGGCTTTGAAAAATCCTTTTCCGCAGGCCGAGCCTGTGCCGTGGTGCCAAGGGGGATTTTGGCTAAACGAGCGCCCGGCTTTCACTCGCGACCCGCTCTTCCACGCCGGGGTGTATTATGTGCAAGAGGCGGGCTCGCTCTTTTTGGACCACGTCCTGCGCCATTGGGTTACTGGACCTGTCAGCGCGCTTGATTTATGCGCCGCGCCGGGGGGAAAATCTACCCTGATGC
>CAVKWQ010000061.1:0-8619 GCA_963660385.1 Muribaculaceae bacterium | reverse complement strand
TAGCGGCAGTGATAAACGCAGTGACTTAACCGGGTTACTCTCATTCTTTTATGGTACTAAATGTAGAAGATTTGGGGATATTCGCTCCACCTCTCGGGCTTACGCCCGGAGTTCTTGCGAGCGGAATGTAAAGAACTGCGCCCGGAAAGGGCGCAGTTTAGTTAAGCGGCAAAGCGCGAAAACGGCGAAATTTTACGCAACCGTTCAATAATCGGCGGCAACTCTTTGAGCACCAGGTTAATATCGTCCTCAGTCGTTTGGTCCGAGAGCGAAAAGCGGATAGACCCGTGCGCAAACTGGAACGGCACACCCATCGCGCGCAACACGTGCGACGGCTCCAACGAGCCAGACGTGCAGGCCGAACCCGAAGAGGCACAAACGCCAAAATCATTGAGGTACATCAAAATAGATTCGCCTTCAATGTAGCCAAAACTGACGTTCGTAGTATTCGGCACGCGGTGTTCCGGGTCGCCGTTTACCTTTACGTCCGGGATAGTGGCTAAAATGCCTTTTTCCAACTTGTCGCGCAAGGCGGCAATTTTGGCAGGCACACCGTCTGCAAACCGCTTTTGCGCCAACTCAGCGGCCTTGGCAATGCCCACAATATACGGCACGTTTTCCGTACCGGCGCGGCGCTGTTTTTCCTGATGTCCGCCCATTAAATAGGGCAGAAAACGGGTGCCGCGGCGCACATACAGTACGCCAATGCCCTTGGGCCCGTGGAATTTGTGTCCGGACAAGGACAGCATATCTACGCCCAATTCCTGTACATTGACCGGAATTTTACCCACCGCCTGCACCGCGTCCGTGTGCATAAGGGCACCGTGCGCGTGCGCAATTTGGGCAATTTCCTTAATCGGGAAAATGGTTCCCGTTTCGCTGTTAGCAAACATTACGGAAACAATAGCGGTATCCGCGTCAATGGCCTTTTTAAATTGGTCCATATTAAAGCGGCCAAATTCATCTACGCCGATATAATCCACGCGGTAGCCCTGGGCCTCCAAATAGCGGCACGGCTCCATAATGGCCGGGTGTTCCACCGCAGAGGTGATAATATGCTTCTTTTCCGGCTGGGTGCGCACAGCAGAAAAAATAGCGGTATTGTCGCTTTCCGTAGCGCAGGACGTAAAAATAATTTCGTCTGCATACGCGGCGCCCAAAAAATCGGCCATTTGCTTGCGGGCCGCATCAATCACGTGACGGTTGTTGCCGCCAAAGGTGTGCATACTGGACGCATTGCCGTACTTCTCGCTGAAATACGGAAGCATTGCTTCCACCACTTCGGGCGCACATTGGGTAGTGGCGTTGTTATCCAAATAAATCACTTTCATATTAGGCCTGCTCCACCGTCAAGGACGGGTCCACTTTTTCTTGGAGGGCTTTTTCAATCACGTGTTTAAGCGTGCCCGCCGCTCCGGCGCAGCCGCTGCACATACCCACCAAGCGGACCTTTACCACGGTGCCGTTTAAATCCACCAGTTCCGCAGAACCGCCGTCCATATTCAGCATCGGGCGGACGTCGCTTTCTAACACTTGTTCAATTTTTCTAATTTTTTCCACAAGCGTCATTTGCGCAAAGGTCTTGGGTGCATTAGCCGCGGCTTCGGCCCCGTTTACTTTATCCAAAATCTTTTGGATTTCCCCTTTGCAGCGCCCACAGCCGCCGCCCGCTTTGGTAAAGTGGGTTACGTCTTCCACCGTTTTTAAGTGGTTGGCGCGGATAGCCTTAATAATCGTTTCTTCCGATACATTAAAACAATGGCAGACAATCTTTTCCGCCTGTTGTTCAAACACCACGGCTTTGCCGCCTTCGCGGTAACTCTTTACTGCGGCTTCCAAGGCTTCCATACCCATTACCGAGCAGTGCATTTTTTCAGCCGGCAAGGTGCCCAAGGCGTCGGCAATATCTTGGTTGGTAATTTTGGACGCTTCGGCAATCGTTTTGCCCTTAACCATTTCCGTCAAAATAGAAGAGGACGCAATCGCACTAGCACAGCCGAAGGTTTCAAATTTGGCGTCTTCAATTACATCCGTATCTTTATTGACTTTAATCGTCAATTTAAGGGCGTCCCCGCACACCAGGCTGCCGACTTGGCCCGTGCCGTCGGCGTTGGGAATGGCTCCCACGTTGCGCGGATTTTTAAAATGATCCATTACTTTTTCCGTATAGTCCCACATAGTAGGCCCCCTTTCTTTTACCTTATATGTATATTATATCATTTTGGTCTAGTGGGGCCTGAGTGCGGCGGGCCTAAAAAGGGTTATTTGTTTTTTGCTAAAATAAGAGTAATGAATTTCCACTGCGCAGCCGTTTTTTACAATACCCGTAAAACCGCCGTCGCGCCCCTGGCGCAGGAGGTGCGGGATTATTTGGCCCAAAACGGACTTACCGTGCGCGTGATTTCGTCGCTTGACGGACTGGCAAGCGCGCCCACAGATTTACTCGTCAGTATGGGCGGAGACGGCACAATGCTTTGCTGTGCCCGCGCCGCCGCACCGCTAAATATTCCGATTTTTGGCATTAACTGCGGGACCTTGGGCTTTTTGGCCGCGTGCGAAAAAAACGATTTTAAAACTTCTCTGCAACAATTATTAAATGGCAACTGCGCCTTAAACGAACGCTTTATGTTGCAAGTCCGCCTGCTAAATACGGATGGGAAAACGCAGGATTTTTTGGCGTTTAACGACTGCGTTTTGCGCGCCGCCGAGCCGCGCTCCTTTTTGACCGAAGCCGCCTTCAACGGAGCGGTAATTCCCTCTTATTTTGGCGACGGGGTTATTGTTTCCACGCCTACGGGCTCTACGGCGTATTCGTTAGCGGCGGGCGGGCCTATTATTGAGCCCGAAATAGACGTGCTTTTGGTTACGCCCATTTGCCCGCATACGCTTAACCAACGGCCGCTTATTCTGCCCGGGAGCGCCACACTCACGCTTACGCCCACCTTTAAACAGGAAACGGGCCGCGCCTTGGCCAGCATTGACGGCCAAATCAATTTATCCTTGCCGCCCGGCGCCAAGTTGGAAATTACCCGCGGGCCGGTGCGGGCCAAACTGCTGTGCCCAAAGGAACGTGGATTTTTTTCTATTTTAAACCGTAAACTTAATTGGGGGAACCGCTAATGCTCTCGCGCCTGCGCGTACAAAATTTTGCTATCATTTCCGATTTAACGCTGGACTTTGCACCCGGCTTAAATGTTTTTTCCGGCGAAACCGGGGCGGGTAAGTCTATTGTTATTGAAGCCCTGGGCTTTGCCTTAGGCGCGCGCGGGGACGTATCCGTTATTAAAGACGGAACGGACAAAATGTGCGTTACCGCCACCTTTTCAAGCGATATGCTCCCGGAGGGTTTACGCAAGGAATTTCAAATTGCGGGCGACGTGTTTACCTTAAAGCGCGAACTGGACAAAAAGGGCAAAAATAAAGCCTGGGCAGACGGCCGCGCGGTAACGGTTTCCGCACTTGCCAAACTGGGACGCGCACTCGTGGATTTCCACGGCCAGCACGAGCACCAAAGTTTGCTTCATCCGTCTGTACATTTACTGCTGTTAGATAAATTTGCCAAGCACGATACGCTTGTCAAACAAGTAGAAGACGCCTACCGCCAAGTACAGGCCATACAGGCCAAGTTGGACTCCGCCCGTTTAAGCGCGCAAGAAAAGGAACAACTCTTGGATATGAGCCGCTACCAATTAAAGGAAATTGAGGACGTAAACCCCTCGGCGGAAGAAGATTACCAATTAGAGCAAACCCTGCCCAAAATGAAGCACGCCGGGCGCCTTTTAGAAATGGCAAGCGAAGCCTACAACGAACTTTACGCGGCGGAGGATTCCGCCACCGCACGCGCGGGTAAGGCCGCGCGCGAACTGGAAAGTATGGCGGAATTGGACGAAAATTTAGCCGCCTTGGCCAAGGATTTAAACAGCGCACTCGTAACGCTGGAAGACGTGGCCGACACCTTAGGCTCCTATAAAGATGACATTAATTTAGAGCCCGACGCCTTAGACAAAATGCTGGACCGCCACGAAAAAATCAAACGCTTAAAGGCCAAATACGGCCCGGAAATCGGCGACGTATTAAAAACCGCGGACGAATTGCGCGAGCGCATTAACAATTTGCAAAACTCCGCCGAACACGAGCAGGAACTTTTGGCGGAACTGGAAAAAGGCAAAAAGGCCTTACTCAAATTGGCCTCCGCCCTGCACGAAAAACGCTTTGCGGCGGCACAAAAATTATCCGCCCTGCTGACCGAGCAAATCCGGCCGCTTGGGTTTAACGCGGTGCGCTTTTCCGCCGCCGTGGAAATGGATGAGGAAAACATTGGCCCGACAGGAGCAGACAAGGTGGAATTTTTATTTTCACCCAACCCCGGTCAAGCCTTGCGCCCGCTAAAAAATATTGCTTCCGGCGGGGAAATTTCCCGCGTGATGTTGGGGCTTAAAACCGTTTTGGCTCCTACCGTGCCCGTAATGGTGTTTGACGAAGTGGATGCGGGTATCGGCGGGGAAACAGGCTGGTTGGTGGGCGAAAAGTTGCACCAAGCCGCCCAAGGCCGCCAAGTGCTCTGCGTAACACACCTGGCGCAAGTGGCCGCGCAGGCGGACCACAATTTCCACGTTACCAAAAAAGCGGATAAAAATTCTACCGAGGTAACCATTTCCCCCTTGCAAGGCGAAACGCTTACCACGGAAATCGCCCGTATGCTGGGCGGAAACGCGGATAAAAATTCTGCCGCTTTCTCGCACGCAGAGGAGTTACTGAAAAATGCAAAACGCCTTTAAAAAAATTACCCCATATCTCCCACACAACTGGCTGGAATTAAACGGCCTGCGGCGTTTTTTTATATTTCTTTTCTATTTAACCTTGGCGATTGGTTTGTATGCGGCCGTATGCTGGGTGGGTACCTTTTTTATGTCCGCCAATGATTTGGCCGCCGCGTCCGCGCCGGTGCGCCGCCTATATGGGCTGGCCGCTTTGCAAGCCGCCCTCGCGTGTGCGGGTATGCGCTTTTTTATCTTGGGCTTACAAGTGCTGGACGCTTGCCAAAAGGCCCTTATTAAATAGTCTGATTTTCCCCCTTGCGCCACGCCGCCCAAAAAGATAAATTAACGGGTAGAAGGAATATCGCCGGGGGCGTATTCTTTTGATACAATATATGTGTTGGGGGTAAATGTTCCCCGCATAAAAGGAGATACATTATGTCTAATTGCTGCAAATGTGCCAAATGGTTTCCGCACAACTGGCTGTGCTTAAAAGGCTTGTCCGTGTTGTTCTTGGTACTCTTTTATTTGGCGCTTGTTTATGCTGTTTTCCAAGCGTATGCCATCTTTACGCATCCGCAACTTTCCGGTAGCGAAATGTGGCTGGCCGCCGCGTTCTACGTCGCCAGCGATTTAGCCGCCGCCGTAGGCTTTTTGACCGTAGCCAAAGTGTTAAAAGTGCTGCGCAAAATCAAAAACGCTGTGGCTCCCTGCTGCTGCGCTCACGAAGAGCCGGCCGCCGAGGAAGAACACGCCGTAGAAGTAGTGGAAGAAGAATCCAAATAACTTATCCGGCGGTGCGCTTAGGCGTGCCGCCTTTTTTATTTTGAGCGAGGTTGTATGAAGAAAAGCGTATTTGCCGTTTTATGTTTATTTTGCCTGTCCTGCCTGGGGCAAGCCGAAACGATTAAAATGAAGTCCGGGGAATTTATCAGCGGGTCCATTTTATCCCAAACCGAATATACGCTCAACTTGGCTACCTCGTTTGGTACTATTACCCTAAACCAACGCGAAATTGAACAAATCCTGCCCGATAAGCACCGCATTATTTTAAAGGGCGGAACGCAGTTAGTGGGCGTAATTTTGGATTTGGACGAATTTAACTTAAAATTACAAACCGATGACGGTGCCACCGTAAACGTGGATATGCCGCAAATCGTGTCTATTGAAGCCTACGATTACGACCGCGGGCAAAACGCGCAAAAAGAATTTGTAGAAAAAACGCAGGAAGCCCAACAGGCCCAAGAAGAAGCCAAACAAGCAGCCGCCGCCAAAGGTGCCGCCCCCGTGGTGGAAGCCGCCGGAGGCCTGACGTTTGACTCCGACATTGACCAAGTATTTGCCGCGCAAAAGGCCACCGTGGTAAACGGCACGGTTGTTACGCCTTCCGCCACCGTTACCCAAGCCGCACCCAAGCCGCTGACGGACGAGGAAGCCTTTGTAAAAGGCGTAAAAACGGGAACCGTCAGCCAGCAGGATTACGCCAAAGCGGCCAAGGAAGAATTAACCAAAAAGAAAACGGTTCAGCCGGTAAAAAAGCCGACGGACAAGCCGCGCGAAAAAGATTTTTCTAAATATTTTGCTATCCAAGCGGGCGCAATGCCGCTTGATTTAAAGTTGGATAACTCTTCCCGCGAGGGTTACGACGCGCAGGACGATTCCATTGATGTAGGCGGCACAAGCGCGGCCATATCCAGCAAGTTTTTATGGCGCGTAAAAGAGAGCAACTTTTGGGCAGGCCCGGTGTTGGGCATTGCCAACATTGCCAACGCTTCCTTTGCAGACAAAGACCCGGCCGTAAAAGCCGCCAACGATGCGGACATCGCCGCCAGCCGCGAACTTTCTTACCCCGACCCGACGGTTAGAACCAGCGGGCAAATCCTTACGCTGGGCGCGGCCGCCAACTATTACTTAAACCCCAACAGCCGCTTTGCCTTTTATTTAACGGCTACCGCTATGTATGAAATGCTGACCTTAAATTACCGCGGCGAAATGCAAAGCCACTCCATTAAATCCAACGGTTTTGCGGGCGGCGTAGGGTTAGGCGTGGAAACGTGGGTGGACGACATTATGCTCGGTTTGGAAGCGCGCCAAGTGTTTGCCCAGCGCAGTGGCGAACTCAAAAATTCCGCCTCGTCCAACACGGTGATTCAAGCACAATTCAGTTGGAAATTCTAATGAAAATTCTTGTTTTGCCCAATGCGTTTAAAGGCTCTTTAAGCGCAGTAAAGGCGGCGCAAGTATTGGCGCGCACCTTGCAAAAAAAACACGAGGTGCGTGCGCTCCCGGTATCGGACGGCGGGGACGGGTTTATAGATTTTTTTAAAACCTTGGACCCGCACGCCAAAACCGTTCCGCTAACTGCCAAAAACGCCTTCTTAAAAAATAAAAAAACATCTTTTTTGTTGCTTTCTGACGGCAAAACCGCCGTGGTGGAAACCGCACGCGTATGCGGGCTGGGAAGTGCTAAAAAAGAGGAACTGGACCCGCTAAACGCGTCCTCTTTCGGCGTGGGGCAAGCATTAGTAAAGGCCGCCCAACTGGGGGCCACAACCATTTATGTAGGGCTTGGCGGCGTAGCCTGCAACGACGGTGGAGCCGGGATGGCGGTGGCCTGCGGAGCCAAATTATATGACAAAAACGGAGCGGAACTCCCGTTAGGGGCTGAACCGCTTTTGCGTGTAAAACGCGTGGATTTATCAGTATTGCGGAAAAATTTTGCGGGCGTAAAAATATACGGGGTAGCGGACGTAACCAACCCGTTATTGGGCCCCAAAAGTTCGGCCAAGGTTTTCGGCCCGCAAAAGGGTGCCTCATCTGAACAAGTCAAACTGCTGGACAAAGCGATGTCCGCCTGGGCCAAGGCGCTCACCTCTGCGGGTGGAAAAAACCCCGCCCGCGCAACCAGTACCGCGGCGGCCGGTGCCATTGCGGCCGGGCTATATAGTTGCTTTGGCGCACAACTGATTTTGGGCTCGGATTTTCTTTTTAAAAAAGCGGGGCTAGAAAAATATTTTCCGTGGGCGGACCTGGTAATTACAACCGAAGGGAAATTAGACAAACAGACCTTTTACGGCAAAGCCCCCTTGGCAGTGCTCCAACTGGCGCACAAATATAAAAAACCCGTTTTGTTTATCTGTGGGAAACTGGACGAAAAAGCGCTCGTCCGCCAACAATTTGCCCCACAACAAATAGCGGTGCTGACCGACTTCGCCCCGGATGAAGCCTGCGCGCAACAGCACGCGGAAAAATATTTAAAACAAATTGCCAACACCTTATAAATTAAGGCTCTTGCATAGTGCAACGCCCTCATCCGTTTTCCCCGTACACTCAATTTGGTTCGGCTTGGAAGAGTGTTCAAACCAAACAGATACTTCGGCAATCCCTTTCGGCGGCCAACCGTACTCAAAAACATCATAATATATTTTGACTTGATGGGCGGAAGCAGGGCCAACAGTCCCCTCAATGTTATCAAAAACCGTATTTTTGCACGACAACAAACTGGTATCGGAATTATTTATATCACAACCACTTTTAGAATAATCAATATCCAACGAATACCAATCCCCAGTATAGGTCCCATTGGCTAAATAATAAACTTCCTGTGCCTTGCGGATATTAAACGCAATTTGCAAAGCATTTGTCAGGCGCGCTTTGTGCACGGCCCGCTGATATTGCGGCAATGCCACAGAGGCTAAAATACCAATAATGAGGACAACTACTAATAGTTCTATAAGGGTAAAGCCACG
Source organism: Muribaculaceae bacterium (assembly GCA_963660385.1). Classification (GTDB taxonomy): domain Bacteria; phylum Elusimicrobiota; class Elusimicrobia; order Elusimicrobiales; family Elusimicrobiaceae; genus Avelusimicrobium. The sequence goes on along the minus strand of CAVKWQ010000061.1, from coordinate 113 downwards.
GCTAACAACCCAAGATGTAGATCCTGAACTAAATTCAGGATGACCTCCTTTTTTCATATAGTTGTCATCCCGGACGTGGATCCGGGATCCAGTCTGTTTATTAGAAAAACTCC
>CAVKWQ010000060.1:0-8866 GCA_963660385.1 Muribaculaceae bacterium | reverse complement strand
GGATACATCCGGGTACGATTACCACGATTTATCAAAATTTTAACAAAAAAAAAAAACGAAACAACCCCTTTATAAACACCCAGCCAACAAAGAGTATAAAAACAAAAACCCCGCTTAAAAAAGCGGGGGAAAATCAACCAGCAAAAATCGCCCAATTAACGAGGTTGCGCTTTGCACCAAGTTAAAAAGGCCTGCCATTTTTGGTGCAAGGCACGGGCCGCATCGGACGTCATTTTTGGCGCAAAGGTGCGCGGACTATCCGCCGGGGGCTCTTGCAACGGCTCGTCCATATAATCAGCCGCCAAGCGCGCCGCGCCCAAGGCCGTGCTTTCGGGTTCGTCGCTTAGCATCAGCGGAACTTGCAACAAATCCGCCTGAAATTGCATTAAATAGTTTAAACGCGTAAGCCCGCCCGATACCGCCACCGGGCCGCTAACCGCCACCTGATTGGCCCGCAAATAGGCCACAATGTCGGCCAGCAAAAACGCAATTCCGCGCACGGTTCCTGCCACCCAATCGGCCTTTTGGGTAAGGGGGGACAACCCCGCCGCTACGGGCGACAAGGAAAAATCCCAATACGGAGCACCCAACCCACCCAAGGCAGGCAACAGCCACACCGGGGCCGCGGAAGAAGCGCACAAACCGTCCAGTTTTTTATCGTCTATGGACAGCCCCTGCGCTTTTAACCATTGGAGCGCGCTCCCCGCCGCATTGACGGGGGCTTCCAATAAATAATCACTTTGTCCCGCAGAACAAGAAGCAGACAAAGAGGTCAGCACGCCCGGCAAAACAGCCCTTTCTTCGTGCCCCGCATTATGGAGTAAAAACGCACCCGTTCCGTAATTGATAAGCGTTTGCCCGGCCTTCAAACGGCCCCACGCGGCGGCCTGCTGGTCGCCCGCGCACACGCAAAGGGGGATTTTTACCTGCTCAAATTCGTATGCGCCGTAATCTGCCGCACTCGGGCGGATTTCCGGCAACGATTTAAACGGCACGCCAAAGGCCTTGCACAGGTCCGCGCTCCACGTTTGCGTGCGGATATCCAAAAGTAGCGTCCGCTGGGCAAGCGTAGCATCCGTGGCAAAGGTTTTGCCGCCCGTTAAATGCCAAATAAAATACGAAGGCACCGGGCCAATAAGCAAATTGTTTTCGGAAAGTGCCTGCGTAACCGCCGGGCAATTTTTAAGGCACCAGGCAATTTTGGGCGCGGAAAAATATGGCGTTTTATACAGGCCCGTTACCGCGTGGATTTCCGGCTGGATGACGGGGGCGTTTTCCGCTTCCGCCGACGCGCGGCCGTCCTCCCACGTGAGCACCGGGGCCAAGGCTTCGCCCGTTTGCTTGTGCCACAAAACCACCGTGGAACGCTGTCCGGCCACCGAAATACTGCGGACATTTTGCGGCCCGACTTGCATTAAAAGGGAATTTAAAACATTTTTTTGCGCGCGTAGGAGTTCGGCCCCGTCATAATAAGAAAGGCCGTTTTGGGGGCGTTTTGGCGCAAGCGCAAGGCTTTTGTGCGCCACGGCCTGCCCCGCTTGGTTAAAGGCCAAGGCCCGGCAAGAGGACGTGCCCAAATCCAGCGCAACAAACAGTTTTCCGCTCATTGGTTGGCCTCATCCGTTTGCGGCTTATACCAGCGGTTTTCTTTGAGTAGCGTATAGGAGGCCTTGTCCAAGGAAAGCAAAGTCTCTTCGGCCTTTTCGGTATCCATACCGGGCGTGGAGGACAAAATCTTTCCGCCGCTGTGGCGCATTTCTCCGTCCGCGGTAATAAGGCCAATGTTCACGCCCTCGGACACGAACGCCACGCGGTCAAGGGACGTATCAAACATATCCCGCCCAAAGGCCGTATAAGCGGGCGTAAGGCCCGTCAAACGGTAGAGCGTGGGAATTAAATCTAATTGAGAAACGATTTGCTTGGCTTCCTGCCCTTTAAACAGTTTCGGCGCATAAATAACCAGCGGAATACGGAAATGATTTTTTAACGAATCATCCGCCGGGCCGCCCGAGGTATGGTCCGCCACAAAAACAAAAATGGTATTATCAAACCAGCCGTCCTCTTTGGCACGCTGTAAAAACTCGCCGATAGACCAGTCGGCAAACGAAAGCGTATTTAAGAATCCGTGTTCCCACGAATCGTACGGATATTTATCAAACTGCGGCAAGGTGGAGGCAAACGGTTCGTGCGTAATGCCCGTAAACACCATCCCCATAAAGTTCTTTTCTTGGCGGTTTTTAATTTTATCCGCCGCGAACATTAAGGCGTCATAATCGTAGCCGAAAGGAGCGCGGTCCTTGTATTTTAACAGTTCAGGGATGTCCTCCCAGCCGTAACTGTTCTTTACGCCCAGATACGAAGCGAGCGCGCAGAGGCGGTACGAATCGCGGTGCGAGGTCTGCGCGAAAAAGGTGTAATAGCCTGCCTGCGAAAAATGTTTCGGCATTGGGGAAAACGAAGTTAGTTCCAGCCCGTAGCCAAACATCGGCAGACCGGGCACCAGCGGCACGCCCGCAAACACCGCCGCAAAACCAAAAATACTGCGCAGGCCCGCCGCGTAAGCGTTTGTAAAGTTCACGCCGTTCTTTAAAATATCGTCAAATACCGGGGTAGCGCCAAAGTTTTGGCCGGATAAACCGTCCACATAATACGGGTGCCAACCTTCCAAAAGCACAATCATTACGTTGTAATCTTTGGCAAGCGGTTTATCGTCCGGCTGGGCTTGGCGCATTAAGGGATAGTTTTCATCCGGCACGGTTTCGTCCGCGGCTACAAAGCGTTTTTGCGTGAGTTCCAAGGCCTTATCCGCCGGGAACGCGTTGGAAATTTCCATTGCGCCCTTTCTGCCCACCTGATAGGCCGTAAACGCGCCGTTTAGCGTAAGCGCGGCGGCGGCGGGGGATGAAGCGTAATTATACACATCAGCCACGCCCAAGGATTTGCCGCGCCCGATGTGCCCGCGGATGCCTAAAAAGGTAAGGAGCACAATTAAAAACAAAATTTCACCCGTGCGGATTTTGCTAAAACGGTTGGCCTGAAAATGCTTATCCGTATAGCGGCACACCGCGCGCACCGCCCACGCAAAGCCGCCCAACAGAATAATAAGCGGCAGCCAAACCTGCGTAAGCATATACTTTAACACATAGCCCCAATCGTTGGCCACCTGCACGATTTCCTCGGCAATGTGGCGGTTTACCTTGGGGAAATAAATCAAATCGCCGATTAAAAAGCCCGCCGCAAAAATCAGTTCGGCCAGTAATACGCCTACCCAAAATTTTACCCAGCCGCGCCCGCGCACGGGCAAATTGAGCAAAAACAACACCGGCCCCATAAAAAGGGCTATCACGGAAAAATCAAAGCGGAGCCCATTTAAAAAGGCGGAAAAAATCTCCGCCCCGGATAACGCGCTGAAAAAATCGCGGTTTAATAAAAAAAGCGCCGCGCGGGCCACGGTAAACAGCAGGGCCGCCGCCAGCACGGTAAAAAAAGACCACTTCAAGCGAAAATCCGTTTTTTGTATCATACTATTCCGCCTTGGTTAAATTTAAGTTAATGTCCTCTTCTTTTTTAGCAAATGCCTGCAATTTGGCCTTGGCTTCCGCCGGGACGGACGCATCTGTTAGTAACCCAGCGACCGTGCTTTGCGTAGGCACCAAGGTCTTGGCTAATAATTTAAGCGTGCGCAAAAGTTCCACCACTTTTTCTTTATCGGTAAATTCCAACTTTTCCACGCGGGAAAGTTCGGCCTTGTATTGTTTGCCGAAGTGGCGTTCAAAATTGTTTTTGCGCATTAGCGAAATAATTTCCTTTTGCAAGGCCTTTGCTTCGTCTAAGAGCGCCCCGCAACGGTCAATTTTTTCGCTCAAAATTTCCTGTTCGCTCTTGGGTTGTTCAGCGGGGGTGGACGTTACTTTACGCGCCGCAAAGCCCGTCGGCCCGGTGTATTCCTTACCCGTAAACACGGGGCAAATATTGCGGTAATCGCACCAGCGGCATTGGTTTTCGCCAGGGGTGGGGGCAAAATTGCCCGCGCGGATATTGTCCGCCACCTTTAAAACGCCTTGCCAAAATTCAAAAATTTCCTTGTCCTCGGCGCGTTCAAACGTCATTTCGTGCAAGGTGGGCAAATGGTAAAAACTCAGTTGCGCTACGCGGATTTCCTTTACGCCCGGGTCCTTCTGCTCCACCAGCGCGCGGATGGCGGGGGAGTTTTCGGCCACTTTTTGGTACATATACAGTTGGTCCGGCTCGCGCTGGACGGTTTTGCCCGTTTTATAGTCCAAAATTTTAATCTTGCCGTCGCCCAAATAGTCCATACGGTCCAAAATGCTAATCAGGCTCAGCCCGTCAATATCCAAGGTGCTCTTCATTTCCACGGACAGCGGATGCGCAAAGGTGGCCGCGTTTTTGGCGTAATAGGACTCAATAATCCGCCGCCCCTCGGCATATCCGGCCAGTTCCTTTTCAAGCGACGCGTAGCCCTTTTGCTCGTAAGTGGTTTTATTCCAATGGTTTTCAAAAAACACCAACGCTTCCGCCAAGGTGGGGAAAACCGGGTTAGCCGGGTTATAAATGTATTCCATTACCTCGTGCAAAGCAGAGCCGAACGCAAAGTAATACTTGGGTTGCTCGGGCAACATATGGACGTAGCGGAATTTGTACTTCTGCGGGCATTCCTTATACATACCCATTTTAGAATAAGAAAACGATAAATTTCTGGCCATAAAATACTCCCAAAATGCAGTTAGTTTATTTTACCATTTTGCGCCCATATACAAAAGGTAAAAAATCAGGCCTTGCCCTCTTTTATGCTAAAATAAAAAATATTCTAATACACGAGAGGATAACTAATGAAAAAAGCCACCTTTTTTATTTCCCTGCTTGCGGTGCTTACTTCCCAAACAGGCTGTATAGGCTCCAACCCCCAAAATAATTTTCCTTACGCCACGCCCGAAATCAAACAACAATTAGCCGAAAAAATTTACGGGGTGAAAGAACCAATCCCTACTGATTTTTTTGAAACGCAGAATTATTTTCCTATGGTAAAAGCCCTAATGGATAATGAGCCCGAAATTTTGGGCGATACTATTGAGCAACAAACCTTCTGGTATTATTTAATGAGTTTGCGGGCGCTTATAATGGATGAAATTGCGCCGCACTCGCCTGATGATATGCGTATGGGAGCGGGCTACATTATGATGTTATCGGTCCCTTTTGAAAACTTTATTACAGAAAATCCCCAACAGGGAATTAAAATCTTGGAGGATGTCATCCGCTACGAAAAAACTTTTCCTTACAACCCGCAAAAAGGCGTTGAACAGGAACGTGAAAGAATCAAAAATATAACAAAAGCGGAGTATTTGCAATTAAGCGGGCTCGCTGATGTAACGGACGAGCAACTGGAAAAGGCTAAACAAAATGAGATGCAGTTTGTGGAGGATGTACCCGCCGGCTTTAACCAAGCCAGAGAGGAACTTTTGAAGATGTACGAAGAGAAACTGGCCCAATTAAAAAGTGGAAAATCGGAGGAAGAGGTTCTGGCGGAAAAAAAGCAAGAAAAAGGAATTGCGGAGTACGCCATTAATTTTAGGGCGCCGCTTTTGTATCCGGCGGAAATGATTTTTGGGGAGTTCGTGTTAGACCCCACCGATGACGATATACGCTATTCCTTTAAAACCATCTTCCTCAAACACGGCCGGCAAAGCGGCACAATTCAAATTGAGGACGAAAAGCCCCTGCCCTATAAAATAGACTTGGCTTGGTATGCTATTGTAGAAAATAAAGTCTATTCGTTGGAAGCCGATTTGCCCCGCGGCATATTAAAAGAAAAAATTATGAACTCCGGCGATAAATGGGACGCTATCCTCTTTACGCTACTGCCGTACGGAAAAATAGAAATGTACGCCTATAACCAAATTTCCGAAAAGAAGGAAAAATTGGCCGATTTCCAAGCCGAGGTAATAGACACTCCGCTGCCCCGCTTTCTGCAATATGCCGGGATGTATGCCCCGCAAGAGGGGGGAATAACGGATTGGAAACAATACCAGCAAGCCGCCTTAAAAAACTTCCCGAAAGCGGCTGAAAATTTACTTAAAAACGGCCTTCCGGTACCCGCGCCGGATACGGACTATTGGGAAGAAAACCCCGAAAATATTTTCCCCGGATTACCGGAGACGGAAAATATTAACAAGCCGGATGATAACGGTTTAACGCCTCTTATTGAGGCGGTTCGTACCAATAAAACAGCGGCTGTCAGCGCGCTCATTAAAGCAGGGGCGGATGTAAATTACCAAACCCCAGCGGGTGAAACAGCGTTATTGGAAGCCATAAATAAAAACCACACGGAACAAGCCCGCTTACTACTTAACGGCAAAGCCAATGTGAATTTCCAAAACCCCGTATCGGGTGAAACGCCGCTAATGGTTGCCGCAATGAGCGGAAACGAAGAATTGGTAAAAATGTTGCTTACTTTTGGGGCGGATGTAAACATCAAAAGAAAAATTAACGGGCAGGACTTGCAAGAAAACGCCCTTACTATCGCACAGGAGAACGGACAATCCAAAGTTGTAAAACTTTTAAAAGAAGCCGGAGCGCAACCATTAACACAGGCTCCGATCCCTACCGCGAAACTGCCCGACGGAGACATTAACCAAGCGGATGCCACGGGCTTCACGCCCTTATTTATGGCCCTGATGGCGGGAGATACCGCCCAAATGAAAGCCTTAATTAATAAAGGCGCCCACGTGGACATCAAAGCCCCGGGCGTGGGCACGCCACTGCTGTATGCGTGTTCCACCGGGAATACAGAAGCCGCCAAAATATTAATACAGGCCAAGGCCAACCTAAATGAGGCAAATGAAGCAGGCCTAACGCCGCTAATGCTGGCCTGTGTTATGGGAAATACAGACTTGGCGCAAGTCTTGCTTGACGCAGGGGCCGATACCCAAATTAAACAAAAGGGTACAGGTTATACGGCGCTTAACCTGGCCGAACAAACAAATAATGCTGCACTCATTACCCTGATAAAAGCACACACCAAAAAATAAATATACCCACACAAAAAGCCCCGCATAAAGCGGGGCTTTTTAATAAATACAGTTTTTAGTTGCCAAAGCCAATTCTGCGGCGGGGAGCCTCTTCCTTGACCATAGCGGGCAAGCGGACTTTACCGCGCAAGTATTTTACAAAGTCCGTTTTAACGGGGTAAGTATCCAACTTGGCGGCGACCAACGCCAACGCGTCTTTGTATAAAGCGGGATAAAGGTTCATTAAGTCCACCAAATCCGCCGCGGCTTGGGCCGCTTGTTTGGAAAGTTTCGCCAGTTCGCGGTCCGCCTTTTTCACTTGGTTGCGGTAGAAGCGTTTTTCCATTTCCGTTTCGCTCATCGCAATTTTTTTGTTGGCGGCCAGTTTTACATCCTTTAACTGGGTAATGGTTTGCTCCATAAGGCCTAATTTTTTGCCAAGTGCCACCGCAAGCATATTTACCTCTTCGGGCACTTCATTATATTCCGGCACCAAGGCTACTACCTCGCGGAAGAAGGCCGGAGACATATCGGGGTATTCCGTCGGTTTGGCCGATTCGGAGAGCATACCCGGGATATTGGCATCTTTTTTAGGCAGGAAATTGGGATTGCGTTCCAACAGCAAACTTTCGCCCCATTGGGCTTGCGCCTTCATAGCGCGTTCGTTTAGGCTGGCCGTCAAGGTAGCCGTTTCGGCATCCAGTTGTTCCAGCACCGCCAAGCGTTCTTGCGCGGCGAGAGAAGCATCCGTCAGCACTTGGGCCACTTGTTGGCTATGGACTTGCTGTGCTATTTCCAAGGAACGGCTGACCAAGGCATATTGCTGTTTAAGCACTTTGCTGGACACGCGCGGCGCCGCAGGTACGCGGGCTTTAAACGCGGAAGCGACTTTTTTTACTTGTTTGGCTGCAACGACAGGAGCTTTACCGGCTTGTGCGGAACCAGGAACCGCCAAGCCCAGTAACAGCAGGGCTAATACGAGTTGTTTCATTTTATTACTCCTTCTCTTGTTGTCGGTTTAATTCGGGTACACTTTCACTATACCAAGTTATACCCAAAAAATCTATTATTTTTTAACAAAAAAAGCCTAAACATTTTTAATATGGTACTTGTTCTTGTGTAAAATAAACAGGGCCAAAAGACCTAATTACACATAGGTCCTTTGGCCCAGATAGAAAAAAATAGGGGGGAAAGGGCACAAAATAAAGTTGCCAAGGCGGACATTTATGCTGACATTTTGCTGACAACGCTACTGCTTTACAGGTCCGTTATTTCCGCTTGTTGCAATTATGGTTTTACGACGATAAAAAAGGGCTTTTTAGCAGTTTTTGCGGCTTTGGGGGCAAATAAAAAACCCGCTTCCGCGGGTTCTTTATTTTTTAAGTTCTTTATGAAAATCTTTTTTTGTTAAACCTAAAACTTGGCAAATTTGCTTTACTGCATAGGCTTTAATTTCCTTTTTATGGACAGCCAATGTAATAATATCTGGACAACTAGGTTTAGTATAAGTGATATGACTGCCATTTTGGCGGTCTTGTTTAAATCCATATTTAGCAAGTAACTTGATTACTTTACTAAATTTTACGCTATCATCTGCGCCCATTATTCGGCCCCGATATATTTAAATTTAAACAATCACTACCTAATAAATGGATTGGTACATTATAGGAAGAAAAATAAGAAGGCTGTACTCCTTTATTAGAAAAACGCCAGCCTAAATTTTCCAAAACTTCTCTTGCATCTTCTCTATTATTTACAGTTTCTTTCCATAAAGAATAAGCCTCTTGAAACATTTTCTTTGCCTTTTCCAAAGTGCGGCCATATGTTACAATACGTAACGC
>CAVKWQ010000059.1:0-8951 GCA_963660385.1 Muribaculaceae bacterium | reverse complement strand
TTATAAATGAGCGTCACCTTCAGGTTCTATTAACATCACATTCTCCGTCCTTTTTAAGAAATTGTCCGAGGGAAAGTTTGGTATGGTTGCATAGAAATGGAGAACGATGCGATTTTCTTTCTAAACCTAATATAGAGTTAGTAATTGAAGATGTAGGAGCTACTCCAGAAAAGATAATTCATCTTTTTTGTGAAGATGCTTTAGCTGCTCTCTTTATAGAAGAAACTATTAAGAAAAAAGAAGAACGCGATTTATTGCGTATCATCCAGGAAGGGGGATGGGGTAATTTGCCAGACAAAGCTTGTTCGGATTGTGTAAAATTTGAGATTGATAAAAGTAAATGTCTGATAGTTTATGATGGTGATGTGCGAACAGAGCCGCAGGCTAGAAAAAGGGCCCAAAATAAAGGATTTAATTGCATATTTTTACCTTCTACAAAAAAACCAGAACCGTATATTTTGGACAAATTGGAATCAGATGTAAATATTCTTAGGGAACTTTTTGATATAGATGATACAAGACGGGCTGAAATCTTACAGAATCTGAAATTACGGGATGGTCATGATATCTTTGATGTGCTTTCAGACAATGTGGGAAATGGCAGTACAGGTACTGGTGTAGAGGAGACGCGTGGAAAAGTAGTTAGGTATATTTGTCAAAAATATGCTGATGAGTTCCAAGAACTGAAAAGTAAAATTCAAGAATTGATAAATGTATAGACTCCAACTATTTCCTAAAATTTGTCTATCTTAATTGCCTTGTGATAAGAATTATTTAGAGTCGCTGTATAGGGGCGATTCAAAATATGGATACGGAATAAACATATAATATGCGGATAAGAGGCCACTAAATATTATAGAGAAAGTATTCTTAATATCGGTTAATTTTTGATGTAAGTTTATGGTAAGTAAACTTAGACTAAGAAACTGATTCTCAAAAATGGAAGTCCTAGAGTAATATTTGCCAGTTATGGGATAAACAAAAAATAATATTCTTACGGTTGCAGAAACTGTTATAGGCCAGCATTTGGTAAAGGTCTGCTTCGAAGGGCTTGTCTTCCGGCAAAGATAGGCACTTATACTTGGCATCAATGATTATATCGTCGCGAAAAAGAATATCAGGGTGGATAGTACAACTGGGATCACACAGTTTGTTCATATCAAATAAAATCGCCAGGTTGGTAAATGTATGATTATGCAGGCTGACAGGGCTCTGTGTTGCAAAAATATCTTAATATTGGTTTTAGTGTTGGTTGCTTTGCAGAGCCAATTGAAGGGCTGTATATTCGTACTTTAAAATGGTGTAGATACCAATATGACCAAATTCTAAGATATGGACCCAAAATGCGGGCTTGATACAATGCTGCTGAAAATGCGAGGAAACTTTTCAAACTTGCGATCTGGGCCCTTGTGAAGTGATATTCATAGAAATCCTCGTGTTTTCGGGGCGCATCGGTGTTATTGGTTCTGACGTAAAAGGAAATCATCCCATGAGGAAGGAGTCGGATTCTCAATGGCGTTATCTGGCAATTTAATGGGAACAATTATTCTTTCTTCTTTTTTGAAAGACCATTGTACCTGCCATATTCTTCCATCAATAGTATCTAATAAAATGAAATTGTACATATTAGTTGTAGAAAATAAAGTAAACCTTCCATCTTTATTATCAGATGACAATTTTTCTGTAGATAACGGCGAAGACGCCCGCCCATCTTTTTTTGTACTCCAATGAACTTGCCAAATCTGTCCTGTGCGAGTATCTAATTTTAGGAAAGTATACATATTGTCTGTTTTATACAGATTATATCGTTTGTCATCATTGGCCGCGTGTATACAAACGTTACAAACTACAAGCATGCATAAAATACAAATTACTTTTTTCATGACTCCTCCTTTCTGCTATTGTAAAAAATTACTCATAAATAAGCCCCGCTAGTGCGGGGGCTTTTGTGAAAATAGAAAAATAGTTAGAAGGGATTTTTATCCGAGAAAGAGCCATCCGGCATTTGCCATACTTGTTTGCCGTTGATTACATACATATTTGGGATCCCGTTCTTGCGGTTTTCTTCTTGGGCCTTGCGTACGGCACGGCTCGCGATGCGGGTTAATTTAGCTGTTAAATCTGTCATAAATTTCTCTGAAATACAGTATAAAGGTTTTCTGCTAAGATTTCAACTTGTTGTCCTTTGTCTTGCTTGGCAACCAGCACAATATCATCTCCGCCGTTATAATACAAAACCCAGTGATCGGCTAAATCTTTATAGAGGTTCCAAAAGTTGTGTTTACTCCGTTCGGAGCAGTTTCGGCTTGAGAGATCCTGCCGTACTAAAACCAACTATTTCTTTTGTTCTAACTTTTTCTGGATTTTATCCAAGTTTTCTAAAAAAGCTTTTTCTACAGCAGATAATTGTGTTTTCGTGCGTTCTTTATACTTGGCATACTCTGCTAATGCTTTATTATCTGCTTCCAACTTACTTATTTTGCCAGGATGCTGTAATAATTCACTACCAGACATTTTGATAAAATCATCCAGTTTCGTTATCCAGTCTTTCATATACATATGTTGATGTCGCAAAGCTTGTAACTCAGCAAATTCTAAATAAGCAGTTGTTATACGATTTAAAATATTTAACTCGTCAGCTGTTAGATAATTTTTAGCCACCAATACTTCATCTTTGCGCGGTTTTCCACCCTGAAAGGATGTCAGCCCCATAAAATCTTTTTCAGAATCTGCCCGCAAATATTCAATCTCTGCAGCAGTATGCCCGTGAGCCGCAAAATGCATTTTATTTTGAACTACGCGGAAAAATTCTTGAGTCAACGTAGAGTGTGGGTCATAATCTACGCTAGTAGCATAAATATCTAAGATTTGGCGGTAAAAAACCTTTTCTGATGTGCGGATATCACGGATACGGGCCAAAAGCTCTTGCCAATATTTTCCACCGCCCATATTTTTTAGGAAATCATCGTTTAATGCGAACCCTTTAACAAGATATTCTCTCAATACTTGGGTAGCCCATATACGAAATTGTGTGCCTCGCCCGGTCCGCACCCTATAACCTACGGCTAAGATTACATCCAAATTGTAATAAGTAACTTCGCGCTCGATTTGTCTAGCGCCCTCTTTTTGAACTGTTCGGAATTTCCGAACAGTTGCCGTTTCATCCAACTCTCCTTCTTCAAAGATATGCTTAATATGCTCACTAATATTAGCTTTGCTTGACTGAAATAACTCTACCAGTTGAGCTTGGGTCAGCCATACAGTTTCATCGGCCAAGGTAACTTCTATCTTGGTTTTTCCATCTTCGGTTTGATAAATGATAATGTCAGTATCTTTGGGCATAGTTAAATCTCGAAAAATCCTTTTATTTATGTTACCATAATTGGGCACGTCATTGACATGGATTTGAATATAGCAACCCAGGGCGCTGGTAAAATTACTATTTTCCAAGCGTTAGTATTTCCGGGTTCTTGCTGCTGTTCCTTTTTTGCCATAAGACCAGAAATTTTGTTAAAAAATGTGTTTTTTAGAGCCTAATTTTTAAGTACTTGCATAAAAGGCCTTAGAGCGCGAATTTTTTTAACAGTTTTTAGTCGTAAAAATGTAAAAATCCTTATTTTTTCAATGCTATTTATTATAATAAATAAATGGCAATCATTTGACTTGTCTGCTAATTTTGTGCTAACATACCTACTTAATTGAGCACGTAAAACTGCTCCCCAGGGTCTGTTAATGGCGAAACAGGAGGAGTCAATTTCTTGGACCCTACTAGCACCCCCAGCATAGGGGTAGAATACTCTGCTAGGCTAACCCCAGCCTGAACGGGGACTCCGCCCTGATGTACAAACCAAGGACAACTGGTATAAAAACCTGAAGCAAACCGCTTCAAATTCAAATTAATGAGGTATGATGATGCAAAATAAACCAAGCGACCTTGCGGTCGTCTATATACCCTTGGATACTTTGGCGGAATATCCCAATAATCCCCGTCAACACGATTCCAAGCAAATTATCAAAATCCAACGCTCTATTGAATCGTTTGGGTTCATTAATCCTATTTTAGTGGATGAAAAAGGGCAAATAATCGCTGGGCACGCCCGATTAAAGGCGGCACAACTGGCCCATATGGAAAAAGTGCCCGTTATACGCTTGGGTCATTTGTCCGAGGGGCAAAAGCGTGCCTATCGTATTGCAGATAACAAACTAGCCGAATTGGGCACGTGGAGCATAGAACTATTGCAAATGGAGTTTAAGGCTTTAGATGAATTAAAGTTAGATATGCCTCTTACCATTACGGGATATGATATGGGAGATATTGACCTTATTTTAGAGGGAAAAGAAACCAAAATAGACCCAAAAGCAAATAATATCCCCTTTATCCCAGATAATGAAATTGTCAGCCAAGAGGGTGATATTTGGCAACTAGACAAACACCGGCTGATTTGCGGAAATTCCCTTAAAAAGGAAACATTAACTGCCTTAATGGAAGATAAAAAAGCCGATATGGTATTTACGGACCCACCGTATAACGTGAAAATAAATGGACACGTTTGCGGGGCAGGAAATGTGCAACATCAAGAATTTAAATTTGCCTCTGGAGAAATGAGCTCTGAGGAGTTTACTCAGTTTTTGCAAACCGCTTTTGAGCGACTCTGTGAGTGTAGTAAAGACGGTTCTTTGCACTATATTTGTATGGACTGGCGTCATATTAAAGAAATTATAGTGGCTGCTGGGGTATATGAGCAGTTCAAAAATTTATGCGTATGGCGGAAAGATAACGCCGGTATGGGTAGTTTTTATCGTTCCCAGCACGAACTTATCTTTATGTTCAAACACGGCAAGGAGCCACATATTAACAATGTGGAACTAGGGATACACGGCAGATACCGTACCAATGTGTGGTGCTATCCCAGTGTAAATACCCCTAGTGAAGAAAATGCCGAAAAGCGGGCCATGCACCCTACTGTAAAACCGGTTGAAATGATAAAAGATGCCATATTGGACGCCTCTAATCGGGGCGGAATAATACTAGACACATTTTTGGGTTCTGGCAGTACTTTAATTGCCGCAGAAAAATCCGGGCGTATTTGTTATGGGGCAGAGTTGGAGCCACGATATATAGATACAGCCATTAGGCGCTATGAAAGCCTAGGAAAGGGACATAGTGCCATACACCTATACACAGGGAAGACCTATCAAGAATTACTTTTAGAGAATAAAAAAGGAGGAAATGAAAATGGAAAATAATAATACAGTAAGCAATTCTTATGAAGTCGGGTACGGAAAACCGCCCAAACATACACAATTTAAACCGGGATACAGCGGCAATAAAAAGGGCCGTCCTAAGGGAAGCGCAAACCTATTTACTGCAGTTGAAAAACTGCAAAATGAGCGTGTGCGCATCGTCCACAATGGGAAACAAAAAAGTATTTCGGTGCCAGAAGCCATCCTTCGTAAAGCAGGAATGGATGCGCTCAATGGCAATGCAAAAGCACAAAAAATAATGCTGGACTATTTTGAAAAAAATGAGAGACGGAAGGAAGAACTCGCACAGCGGGTAGAGGCATTGCGAGAAGATGATAGAACTTTATTAGCAGAAACCATTAAGGAGTACATGGATGGGAATGTCAATGATACAACAAAATGAAGAAACGCAACGCTTTGATGCTCTCTTGCGGCACGACTTTAAGATGTTTGTAAGAAAAGTATTTGCCGAAGTTAGCCCGCAGACGAAATACTTAGATAATTGGCATATAGATGTGATTTGTGGGGAATTAGAGAAAATGCTGTATGGGGAAAATACCCGCTTAATCATTAATATCCCGCCCCGGTATATGAAATCCATTATTTGCTCGGTGGCGCTTCCTGCCTATATATTAGGGAAATTCCCCAAGGAAACGGTTGTATGCGTAAGTTATGCCGATGAATTAGCCAAAAAACTGGCGGCCGACTGCCGGCGTATTTTGGAAACGCCTTGGTATAAGCGGGCGTTCCCAGGAACTCGTTTAGCACTCAATCGCCGCGAACTGATGGATTTTGAAACCACACAGGGCGGTGGGCGCTATTCTACAACGGTGGGTGGCACCCTAACAGGGCGGGGTGGTAATTGGCTGATTATTGATGACCCGATTAAGCCAGCGGATGCCAATTCAGACTTACTGCGTAATAAAGTAAACGAGTGGTATGGAAATACGCTGTATAGCCGCCTAAATGATAAAAATAAGGGCAAAATCCTGCTTATTATGCAGCGCACGCACGAGCAGGACTTAACGGGCTATTTATTGGAGAGCAAAGCCGGGTTTAAGCAGATAGTAATACCTCTTGTTGCGGTACGCGAAGAACATTGGCAATGGAAGAAATATCTTGAGGATAAAGTCATTACGCATCATTATGCCCGTAAAGTAGGCGAAGCGTTGCATCCGGTGCGAGAAGGGCTGGATAGGATTGAAGAAACCAAACAATCCTTGGGCGCAATGGCCTTTGCGTGCCAATGCCAACAGGATCCTTTGGCCCAAGGGGGAAATATCATTCATTGGGACTGGTTTGCCCGTTATAACTTGAAGGAAATAATCCATAAGCATTGTTTGGGGCAAATAGAACTTTGGCAGTTGGTGTTTAGTTGGGATATTGCCACCAAAACGGGAGTGGCAAATGATTATAGTGTATGTGTTTGTGCGATGCGTTCTCATAATAATTATTACATACTAGATATCAAGCGTTGGAAACTAGAACTGCCGGATTTGGTAAAAGCAGCCAAAGAGTATATGTCCCAGCAGAAGGAACGCTTGGGCAAACTAATAATGTACCCTGGTAAAATGCTGGAGACTAGGGTGCTAGTAGAAGATGTTGGGTGTGGAATCGGCTTTCAGCAGGCCCTCAAACCATTGGGGTATAAGGTGGATTTTATACACCCCACGGAGGACAAAAAGACGCGTTGCCTAAACATTACACCCTTATTAGAGCAGGGAGAGTGCCTATTGCCGGATGGCGAGGCCTCGTGGTTGGCCGATTTTAGGTACGAAGTTTTAGGCTTCCCCAATACAAAGCACGATGACCAAGTAGATGCTTTAACACAACTTCTTAATTTTAAGGCTAAAAAACGCTTTGATTTTATTTAGTTGACATCTCACAGAAATTCCCGGGGCACTTGACTTGGTCCCCATTAGTAAGGCGTACTGTAAGTGCGGAGCCAGGCAGGCGCTCCGCCTGGAAAAGGAGCAGAAAATTATGGATAAATTAACAATACTAACAAATCATTTACAATTATTATCGAAACTGACAGCGATTTTACAGAAACAAATAGCCTCTGCCCAAGATGGCGCAAAAGAAAAATCTTTGAACCAAATCATAGGTAGTCTTTACGGTCTATCCACCACCGCCGAACACCTAAAAAACATATACGAAACAATGGTTCTAATATATCGTAAAAAATAAAAACTTTTTATATGGTGCATAGTATAATGTTTAAAATATTAAAAATATTGGAATAACGGACTATACATAAATAGGCCTTTTGAAAAAAATGGCATTGCACTATCAAATATGGTACTATAAAGATAAATTCTAATAGGAGTTTTACAGTACAGCCACAGAGAGTGGCAATCTTACAATTTATACTGTTTTTGGAATCCTATTGAAGAATAGGAAGGCTTTGGGTAACCAAAGTTCTCATCACGTCCAAAAACGGCTGGTTTAGGCAGAAGATGAAGGGAAGTCATGAGCCCTTTGTCTTCTGCCGAGTGTTGCGCATATATTTTACGTGCAACTACGGCTGTTTATGACAAGACTGTGATGAGACTTGTTATAGTCAGCCGTTTTTATTTACTTCCGCTTCATTTCTTCCTTAGTGAATATAATTTCAATAGGTTCCATCGTTTTCATACGCTACAGCACGGCGTATGAACGGGAAAGGGGCTTATGAATACCTCCGCCAAGAGTTCCACAAGTCCTTTTCCCACGGTTTAAGGGAAAAGGGCTTTTTATGGAACAAAATCACTCATCACGGCCTCTTGTTAGCGTATTGATTCCCGTTTATAATGCAGGTAAATACCTAGAGGAGACCCTGACTTCTATAAAAAATCAGACCTATTACAATTTGGAAATTATTTGCATTGATGATGGGGCAACAGATAAAAGTCTTGCTCTTTTGCAAGAATTTGCACAAAAAGATCCCCGCTTTAAAATAATTTCCAGAGTTAATAAAGGTGTTGCTAATACCCGTAACCAATTATTGCAAGAAGCCAAAGGCGAATATATTGCCTTTGTAGATAGCGATGATATTATTGAGCCTATCTATATAGAACATTTGCTGAACTGTGCCTTAAACAAGCAGGCGGATGTGGTGCGGTGTCTGTATTGGTTTAATGAAAAGGGAATTAATATTCCTTGTGAAAAACGATGTAAAGAATTTCTTAAAGCAGAGCCAATATCCCTTTCTGAAAGAATACAGGCGGCCTTGGACGATTCGCAGGTATGGCTTAAACTGATTAAAACAGAATTAATTAGAAACGCAAAGTTAAACTTTTTGCCCAATACTATCGCGGAAGACCAGGGCTTTGAATTTTTGCTTTATTTAAATGCTAAAAACATCGTGTTTTTAAATGAACATTTGTATCATTATCGGGTGTTAGAAGGCTCTGTTTCTAGCGATAAAGGGAAATTAGCGTATGGAACGTTACAGCAAATGGTTTATTTATGTGGAGAATTAGCTCGCCGTGGGTTTAAAGGGCCGGAGGTCTATAACCCCATTATAAGATTAACTGTTCAAGCCGTACGGCGGTTGCGGAAATATCCTAATGTGAATTTTACATTAGCGCGCAGTGCACTGCAAGAAGTTACCTTACATTTACCAAATTGCAGTTTATACCCACGTTTGAAATATCAGTTTTTATGTAAGTTAGCCGGTTGTGTGGAAGATAAAAATCTACCGAAGTTAGTATGGTGGATAAGGT
>CAVKWQ010000058.1:0-8965 GCA_963660385.1 Muribaculaceae bacterium | reverse complement strand
TTCTGCCATATAAAAATATGGCAGAAAGCACTCGGCACAGCGCACGCGAGGGATCGGCTCGCGCACGTTGTGCCTAAAACGACTGTTTTTGGATCCTAACTATGCCGCTTGTATCCAAGCAGCGCACCGTATTCCACATACGGTTCCAAAAACAGAATTAAATTGTAACGGGCTTTTAAACCCGCTTTGCAACAAAATTATTATAACAACTTTGGGACCATTTGTCCGTTGTTATCACAAAAAAGCGGCCCGCCTGTATAGGCAGACCGCTTTGCTGTTTTTACAATACCTTACGAAAACAACTCTTTGAGGAAACTCTTTTTGCCGCCCGTTTCCTTGGCGAGTTCTTCCAACAGTTCCTTTTGGCGGGCCGTCGGCTTTTTGATTACCTCAATTTTTACATTGACGAGTAAATCGCCAAAGCCCTTTTTGCCTAGGCGCGGCATCCCGTTGCCCTGTACTTTAATCACAGAGCCGAACTGCGTACCCTTGGGAATTGTAACCTCAATTTCCTTGCCTTCAATCGTCGGCACTTTAATGCTTCCGCCCAACACAGCCTGCGGGTAAGTAATCGGCGCATCAATCAGCAAGTCATCGCCCGCGCGTTTAAAGATTTTATGCTCTTTCACGTGGACTTCTACATACAAATCGCCAAAGCCGCCGCCGTTGGTGCCGATATCTCCCCCGTTGGACACGCGCAGCGTTACACCCGTGCGCACGCCGGAGGGAATTTTCACCGTAATATGTTCTTTTACGCGTTTGGTGCCGCTACCTTTGCAGACGGAACACGGCTTTTCCACCACCGTACCTTTGCCGCCGCAATCGGGGCACACTTGGCGCATACTGAAAAAGCCCTGCGAATACGTTACCGTGCCCGTACCGTTACAGGAGCGGCAAGTCTTGCGCGCAGAACCCGGGGCCGCGCCGGAACCGTCGCACTCGGCGCAGTTGTCCAGGCGGGTATAATCCACAGGCACTTCTTTGCCCGCAAAGGCTTCCTCCAAGGTCAGGGTAACGTCTAATTTTAAATCTTCCCCCCGTTGGGCACGCGGAGCGCCGCGGCGTCCGCCGCCAAAAGCCCCGCCGAACATATCGCCGAAAACAGAGCCGAAGATATCGTTGATATCCCCAAAGCCCCCGGCATTGAATCCGCCAAAACCGCCCGCGCCCGATACGCCCTCGTGGCCGTATTGGTCGTACATTTGCTTTTTTTGCGGGTCGGACAAGACGGAAAACGCTTCGTTTACTTTTTTAAATTGTTCCTCGGCTTCTTTATTGCCCGGGTTTCTGTCCGGGTGGTACTTCATCGCCTGGCGCCGGAACGCAGACTTAATTTCTACCTCGGTGGCGGTACGCTCAATACCGAGGATTTGATAATAATCTTCTTTCATTTTAGTAGGCATAGTCCTTAAATCTCTTTTTTATATTTTATTAAATTTGCACTCTGCCTGCACGTCTGCCGAAAATAACGCCCCGCCATAAGCGCAAAATTTATGTTATAATATATATACAAATTAAGGGAGAACGCCCTTTTGGCCCCGCGCCGCAAGGCAAAGGGGACGGGAGAGGTGTCTCTTTATTTGGTATAATAAACTTATGTACGCAATTATTGAAACTGGTGGAAAACAGTACTGGGTTAAGCCCGGTCAAAATCTGCAGGTTGAAAAACTGGACGCGGAAGTAGGCGCCAATGTGGACTTGAAAGTCCTCTGGGCCGCTAACGAAGAAGGTACCTCGGCAGATGCCAAAGCCGGTAACACGGCCAAGGTCACCGCTCAAGTGGTCAAACATTTGAGAGGTCCGAAAATCCTCGTTTTCAAAAAGAGACCGAAAAAAGGTTACGAAAGAACCATCGGCCACAGACAGGATTTAACGCAAATCAAAATTACGGATATCCAGTTAGCATAACTTGGGAGACTAAACTATGGCACATACAAAAGCACAAGGTTCTTCCTCCAACGGAAGAGACAGCCACGGCCAGCGTTTAGGTATTAAACGCTACGGCTCCCAGTTTGTAAACGCTGGGGAAATCATCGTCCGCCAACGCGGTACCAAATTCTTGCCCGGTACCAACGTTTCTAGAAGCAGCGATGACAGCCTTTTTGCCCGCGTCGCCGGCATTGTTACTTTTGAATGGGTAACGAGAGGCAAAAAGCAAATTTCCGTGTACCCGAAAGTTGCGGAAACCAAAGAAGCCAAAGAGCCCGCTAAAAAACCGGCTGTAAAAGCCGCCAAAAAGCCCGCCGCCAAGAAACCGGCTGCGAAAAAGGCTCCCGCCAAGGCCAAAAAAGCCGCGGCTAAATAAGCGCTTCACAGTTTAAAAAGCGGCAGGATAACTCCTGCCGCTTTTTTTGTAGTACATTTAAGCGGGGGCAAAAATATCCCCCGTATGATACAATAAAGATATGAAGAAGGACGAACTGCACGTTTCGCAAGACGAGTGGGTTTACACCTGCACCAAGTCGCCTGCGCGGGCCAAGGTAAAAAGAGCACGCACCAAGGCGAAACGCCGTTTGTCCAAAAAATTGCTGGCCCAAACCGGATATTAATTTGGTTCCCGGCCAAAACCGATTTAGAGTAGAAAGGACGAATTTATGCAATCCGGAAGTTTTTTAGACCGTGTTAAAATTTACCTCACCGCCGGCAAAGGCGGGGACGGCTGCTTGTCTTTCCGCCGCGAAAAATTCATTGAATTTGGCGGCCCAAACGGCGGTTGCGGTGGCAAAGGGGGCGACATTATTTTGCAGGCTGACCCCAACTTAACCACGCTTCTGGAACTGGCGTATAACCCGCACATTGAAGCCCAAAACGGCGAAAAGGGCGGAACGTACAACAAAACAGGCCGCGCCGGGGAAGATAAAATCGTCCGCGTGCCCTGCGGCACGATTGTTAAAAAAGACGGCCAAGTGCTTGTAGATTTAACCGAAGCCGGCCAGCAATTTACCGTCGCCAAAGGCGGTATGGGCGGCCGCGGCAACCAATCCTTTAAAACGCGCAACAACACCGCTCCGCACATTGCCGAAAACGGCCAGCCGGGCGAAGAAGTTACGCTGTTTTTGGAACTAAAAGTTTTGGCGGATTTGGGATTAGTCGGATTCCCCAATGCGGGCAAAAGCACCTTTTTAAGCCGCATTTCCGCCGCGCGCCCGCGCATTGCGGATTATCCGTTTACCACCTTAAACCCCAACTTGGGCATTACCTTGCACAAAGGGCTCAGTTTTGCCACCGCCGACATCCCGGGTATTATTGAGGGCGCCAGCGAGGGCAAAGGGTTGGGAACGCAATTTTTAAAGCACATTGAGCGCACCCGCGTACTGTTGCACCTCGTGGACCCGGAAGGGTTTAACGGGATGAACGCGGAAAAATCGGTAAAAGTAATTGAAAACGAACTGAAAACCTTTGATAAAAACCTGTTTGCCAAGCCGCGCATTATCGTGGTGAACAAAATGGATTTGCCCGAAGCGCAAAAGGCATACGAAACGATTAAAAAGAAATTTAAAAAGCACAAAGTAATGCTGATGTCCGCCGCAACGGGCGAGGGCGTAAACAAGGTATTGGATGAAGTGGTCAAAATCTTGGCCGCTACGCCTGTGGAAGCCCCGGTAGAGGTGAAAAAAGCCGCGGGCACGCACCGTGTGGAACCGATTTTCTCCATTTCCCGCGACGAAGAGGACGTCATCCACATTACGGGCAAAAAGGTGGAAGAGTTTATCGCTATGACAAACTTCAACCAGCCCGAAGCCATTGCGCGTTTGCGCGGAATCTTCAAAAAAATCGGTCTGGAAAAAGCACTCCTTAAATACGGGGTGCAGGACGGCGATTCCTTGGTAGTAGGCGGACGGGAATTTGAGTGGAACGGCGACTTTGACAACGAAGCCCCGACCACGCCCGAGCACGTCGGCTACAAACGCCGCACCACCAAGCAGGAACGCTTGGACAAGCGTAACGCCCGCCGAAAGGCCAAGCGCGAAGCCAAAAACAATTAGTTTTAAAAGCCCCCGTTTTTGACGGGGGCTTTTTATTAGGCAGAAAAACTTTTCCCAAAGGTGGTTGCGTTAGCGTGCAACATTACAAGGATAGCGGCTTAACACATTTGGTAGTCTGCTAGGGCCATTATGGAAGAGTTCAACATTACAGACAGAGTGTCGCCCAATTAATCGTTAATCAGCGCATTGATTGGCGACCCGCAGGGTGCGGCCTGCTAAGGTGCGGCCCGCTAAGGCCGTTATGGAAGAGCGCCACATTACAGATAGAGTGTGGCCCAATAAATCATCACCTAGCGTATTGAGTTGCCGCCCGCTAGGGTGCGGTTAATATAATTGACGGAATCTATCACAGAAGCATAGTTGCGCCGGGACTTACGCACAAAAGGCGGCGTAGCATCCTTCCAACTGAGTTTATAATAATCACTCCCCATTGCATCAGCCATAAAGGAAGCAATATCCGCATTGAACACGGGAAAAACAAACAACTCCTCCACCGCCGCCATTTTTGAACCGTCCTGCTGTTTGGCCCAATGGGCAGAGGTCATATTGCCGGACACAATGCCAATGAGTTCCCCCGTATTGGTCATTACGCCGGAGCCGCTCATCCCTTTGCGGATACCAAAATTTTTCGTGTAAGCAAACCCCAACGCCTTTACATAGTGCACGGAATACGGGTCGGGCTCTATTTTGCGCACTCCGTCAAAAATGGAAATAACGGAAATTTTGCGCTGAATAATAGCGTTGTAATCAGCAAACAGCGCAAGCGGGGGCAATTCCGGGCTCTTTATACGGGCAAACTGGCTTTTTGCTTTGCGGTTTTGCTCCAAATAGGCGGAAAATTGCTGGGGCGTCAAGGCTAGGTTATACGGCTGTTTTTTGGTGGCGTGGCGGTAATAAGTAAAGGGAGTACGGTCCAAATCCAAACGGATGAGGGCAAAATCGTTTTTGACAAAGACCTTGGGCGAATACCCCGGGTGGATAAACACCGCAGGCTTTTTAGCCGTGTGCGACACGCTCGCCAAGGCGGACACAGGGCGCTCCAATAAATCCATTTGAATCGTACAGCCGTTCTGGCAATTTTGCGCCACACAATGCGCCGCCGTGGCAAACCACCGCCGCCCAATACGCGTAGCCTGGCACTTGGCTTGCTGTCCGCCGCCTGCGGGCTTGATAAAATACTCAAAGGTATGGTAAAAATCTTCCTTTGTCTTATGTTTGTCCTCGTCGGTAACCGTCAGCACGCTCACCTGCGCCCAACCAAGCGCCGCGCAACAGAACAAGAAAAGAAATACGAATAGCCGTTTCATTTTGCTTCCTGTTTCTCCGGCTCGGGCAATTTGATACGCACGTCAAACCCGGCCAAGTTCCGCAACTCTTTGGACGGCCACGAAAGATATTTTACCGTATTTAAAGCAGGCAAGGCCTCATCCACCAGGTCGCACGTCATTATTTGCCCCTCGTCCAACACATACGGAAAAACCATACCGATAAAGGTTTCCTCCCGCGGAAAACGGCGGGCAAGCGAAGCGGGGTTGGAATAATCCAAATGGTCCGCCCCGGCATAGACAATAAACAGGGCATCCGGCTCTTCTTGGCGGTATTCGGCTATGGCCTTGGCCCAATCCGCGTTGCGCACGCGCATCCCCTCGGGAGTACTCCACATATTCACTTCCTCTTTTGGGGTTACACCGGGGATTTCCATTTGCGGCGGCGTATGATAAAACACATAACTGCTTTCCAACCCTTTAATGCGGATGCCCAAGCGGGTGGCAGTTTTGAATAAGGCTTCATATTCCGGGTTGGCTTTGCTCATCCACTCGCGCGCAGGGAGCATATTCTTTTTACCGCGCGGCAAAAATTCCGTTACCAACACCATTTTGCGGTTGGGATATTTGGCCCGCAGGGCTTCCAAAAAGGTACTTATGCCCGGCTGTAACCAAACATAATCGTGGATTTCGCCCAACATTACCTGCTTGATTTCCGGGCCGATTTGGTCCGCCATTTGAATAAAAGGGTTTGAGGTAGGTTCGGATACCTTTTGCGTTAAAAAATCGTTTTCCCGGGCTTTTAAGGCCTTAAACAAGGCTGTGCGCTGTTTCCACAGCGTGGCGATAGCGCGGTTATTGGCCGCCAAGAAATAATTGCGCTGGGCTTCGGGCGATAAACGCTTAAAAAACGGGAGTTCCACATACGGCCCCAACGGGTCGCGCTTCCACGGCCAGCCATTTACGGCAAGCGCGGGCATTTCATCCGGCACAAGCAGAGGTTCCGCTAAGGGCAATTTTTCCAGGGCTTGGCGCGTGCGCAATTCCCGCTGAATAAGTAATTTTTCCAAATTTGGGAACGAAAAAGTCCGGCTGGGCGCTTTGGGGCGCGCCGACTTAGCCACTTTTGCAAGCGCGTTGGGAACTTTGCGGGCAGGCCGGGCCTGTGCAAACAGCGCAGGGGCCGACAAGCAAATCGTCAAGGTGCAAAATGTGCAGGCTACAAGAGGTTTCATAGCGTTCTCCCAAATGCGGCTTTTTTATATTATAAAAAGATAATAGCAAATTGTCCGCCAAATAGGGCACAAAAAACCCCGCAACCGAAAAAGTTGCGGGGTTTTCGTGTGCAAAAGAGAACTTATTTGTAACTGACAAATACGCCAGGTCCCATAGTAGAACTGAGCGATACGCTCTGCACATACACACCTTTGGAGGTGCTGGGTTTCACGCGGAGGATGGTATCCATTACCGCTTTGGCGTTTTCGGCCAGTTTGGCGGCGTCAAAGGACGCTTTGCCAATGATGGCGTGCACAATACCGTACGCATCGGCTTTGAACTCAATGCGGCCCGCTTTCAACGCTTTGATGGTGTTAGCCAATTCAAAGGTTACGGTGCCGCTCTTCGGGTTCGGCATAAGACCGCGCGGACCCAAGATTTTGGCGGCTTTGGCCAAGTCTCTCATCGTGTCCGGGGTGGCAACGAGTACGTCAAAGTCAATTTTGCCTTTGAGCACTTCTTCCACAATGTCTTCGCAACCGACTCTGTCGGCGCCGGCCTGTTGGGCTTCTTGCGCGTGTTCGCCTTTGGCGATAACAGCAATGCGTTTGGTCTTGCCCGTACCGTGCGGCAAAGCGACGGTGGTGCGGACCTGCTGGTCGGCTTTTTTGGTATCAATACCAAGTTTCACGTGAATTTCAACGGTTTCGTCAAATTTGGCTTTGGCGTTATCTTTTACGATTTGAGCGCCTTCCGCCATCGTGTAAACTTTGGATTTGTCGTACGTCTTTTGTGCGGCTTCCAATCTTTTTCCCATCTTAAATACTCCTTAGGTTTTAACGGGCGTTTTCGCCCTCCCTCAGTTTAAATTTATTTTACTACGTCCACACCCATACTGCGGCAGGTGCCTTTTACCATTTCGGCGGCCTGTTTGATGTCTTTCGTGTTCAAATCGGGCAGTTTCTGCGCGGCGATTTTTTCGCACTGGGCTTGGGTAATCTTGCCGACTTTATCTTTGTGGGGAGCGCCGGAACCTTTGGCGAGGCCCAATTCTTTGATAATCAGCACAGCCATAGGCGGCATTTTGGTGATGAAGGTGAAGGAGCGGTCTTCGTAAACGGTGATAATGACCGGGATCTTAATACCTTTTTCCATTTTAGCCGTCTTGGCGTTGAATTGTTTGCAAAATTCCATAATGTTCACGCCGTGCTGGCCCAAAGCCGGACCCACGGGCGGAGCCGGGTTAGCGGCGCCGGCAGGAATCTGCAATTTGATGTAACCTTTAATTTTTTTCTCTTTTGCCATTTTGTTGTTACTCCGTATTTTTTACTGCTTTACTGCGGTAAAATCTAGTTCTTTTCTACTTGCAAGAAGTCCACTTCCACAGGGGTTTTGCGGTCAAAGACCGTAACCATAACTTTAAGTTTGTTCTTCTGCTCGTTGACTTCTTCCACTTCACCGATGAAATGCTTGAACGGTCCTTCCGTAATGCGGACGCTTTCGCCGCGTTCAAATTCCACCACGTGTTTGGGTTTACCGGAGGGGTTGTCCGTCAGTTCCACGATACCGGCAATTTCTTCTTCCGGCAGCGGAACGGGGTTCGGATCACCCAAGAAACCGGTTACGCCCGTAATATTCTTAATAAACCAATATGCTTCGCTGGTCATTAACATCTGTACCAGCACATAACCAGGGAAAAATTTCCGTTTGCGTAAAATTTTCTTGTTTTGTTTGACTTCAACAACTTCTTCGGTGGGAACCAGGACCTGAAAAACGCGGTCCCCAAAGCCCTGGATGTCAATATTAAGCAGGATTTTTTCTCTTACTTTGTCCTCGTGCCCCGTTTGGGTGTGCACGACGTACCACGCTTTTTCTTCCATTAGCGACCCCCGACTACTGCGCCCAACACTTTGGTCAGGCCAAAGTCAATGACGCCGACATACGCAGACACCAACGCCACTACAATCATAACGAGGATAGTGGATTGGACCACTTCCTGTCTGGAAAGCCAGGTGGATTTTCTCAATTCGCCAACAGATTGTTTGAGAAAATTGATTGCTTTATTCATAAATATCCGTTTCCTTGATATAAAACCTGGCAGGAGCGGAAGGACTCGAACCTTCAGTCCCGGTTTTGGAGACCGGTGGTTTACCAGTTAACCGACGCTCCCACAAAAAATCTTAGGCTTTGCCTTCTTTATGCTTGGTGCTCTTTCCGCATTTTTTGCAGAACTTGTTGACTTCCAACTTGTATTCTTTCTTTTTGCCGCGCACTTGGTAATAGTTTTTGTTTTTGCATTCGGTGCAAACCAGCGCGATCGTAATTCTTTCGTTAGCCATCTTATTATCCTTAAAAGAGAGAACAAATCTCTAAAAAATATTGCTGTTCACACTATCTGCGGGGGCATAATTAAATGCCCCCGCCACAGTGAACTAAACAATTTTACTACTCAATAATTTTGGTTACAACGCCAGCGCCTACCGTATGGCCACCTTCGCG
>CAVKWQ010000057.1:0-9596 GCA_963660385.1 Muribaculaceae bacterium | reverse complement strand
TTTGAGCAAAACGGCCTTTTATACGCGTTTTTATACAGCGGATACATCCGGGTACATCCACCGCAATTTATCAAAATTTTAACAAAAAAAAAAAACGAAACAACCCCTTTAAAATAAACGACAGAAAAGCAACGACACAAACGGTAGATCCTGAAACAAGTTCAGGATGACCTTTTTTTATAACGACTTTTTCCTTTTAGTTGTCATTCCCGAAGGTCGTAGTCGGGAATCTGTCTTTGCTGTTGTTGTTTCCTTACGAAACGGCAGATCCCGTATAAAGACACTACGAGATGACGGCAAAAAGCGATGCCGCAAGGCCATTATAAAAATTGGAAACTTTTTGCCTATCTAACCCCTTTTTGCGCTTGTGAAAGGGCGGATAATAAGCCATACTAAAAGTGGTAAACCTTTTCTAACGGTGCATTGCAGGCAAAGCCGCCGTAAGGGGACCCGTGGGGGACGGTCCGCATCACTTCCCCCCAACCAATATATTGGTAACCCCGCCCGCACCCGGGCGGGGGCTTTCGTTTTAGCAACTTCACTTTGCCGCACCGCGTTTTCCCCGCGCAGGCCAAAAAACTGTTACAATATATTTATATTTGCCCGGGACACCCGGCACCAAAAGAAGACACAAATGATTAAAGAAGGTTCCAAAGTCAAATTTGACTACACCCTTACGGTTGACGGCAAAGTAGCCGACACCTCCGCCGGACGCGGCCCGCTGGAATACACCCACGGGGCAGGGCACATTATTCCGGGCTTGGAAGAAGAACTGACCGGTATGAAAGTGGGCGACAAAAAGACGGTAAAAGTCGCTCCGGAAAAAGGCTACGGCAAGGTGTTGGAAGAAGCCATCCGCCGCGTACCGAAAGAAGCCATCGGTGGCGCCGAACACTTAAAAGTAGGCGATATGGTGGGCGCCAGCGCGGTAGTGAAGGAAATCACCGATAAAGAAGTGGTGTTGGACTTTAACCACCCGTTGGCTGGCAAAGAACTTACCTTTGACGTGGAAATTAAAGAAATCAACTAATTTCCCTTTTACGCAAAAACCCCGGGTTCGTTATAACCCGGGGTTTTTTATCGGTTTGGTTGCAAATCAAGTGTAACTTTCCAAATACGTGTGCAACCCTTCGGCGCGCGCCTGCGACACGCCTGCCTCGTAGAGTTCTTCGGCTTCGTCTGTGCGGCCCAAGGCGTACAATACCTGAGCCAAGGAAAGTTTGGTTAAAATCTGCCCGCGTTTTTCGTCGGAATTATCAAACAACACGCGCGCTTCTTCCAAATCCTTTAAGGCGGCGGCCATTTTGTTTTTTCGTTTTAAAATATCCGCGCGGCCCCACTTTACAAAGCCCAAATCCACCGTATCGTGGATAGACGAATAAAGTTTATCGGCCACGTTGTAATGGCGCAGGGCTTCGTCGTACTTACCCTGTTGGCGCAAGCCGTTGGCCATACCGCAGTTGGTATAGGCTTTGCCGAACACATCCTCACTTTTGCGGAAGATTTTTTCCGCCAGTTTGTAGTTTTTCACGCACTCGTCAATTTTTCCGCAAATGCGGCTAATTCCGGCCAACCCGCAATGCCCATAGGCCACGGAAATATCGTCACCCGCTTTCTTGGCAAGCGAAATAGCCTTTTTGAACTGCGCTACGCCCTCTTCAAAGTGGCCTTGCAGGCGGAAAATTCCCCCCTTGGCCCAATGGATAAAACTCATCCCGGCGTAGTCCTTCAACTGCGTATAGGCGGACAAAACGGCATCCAGCAAATCAAGCGCTTCTTCCAGGCGGCCCCACGCACGCAAGGCCATACCCATTTCCTGCATTGCGCGGACGACAAATTCGTCGTATTCCAATTCCTGCGCCATTTTTAAAGCATCCTCGGCCAGTTCATACGCGGCGGCGGAGTGCCCCAAGGTGCGGTAGCAAGCCGCCATCGCCAAAAGCGCATCCATACGGCGTTCGGCTTCGTCGGCCACCTTTAAACAGTTGGCGTAACTTTTTAAAGCATCCTCAAAGGAGCCCAGTTGGCGCTGCGCCTCGCCCGTTAAAAACCAAGCGGCGGCGTCCTTCTTTTTGGCTTCGGCCAGTACGGCCAACGCGTCCGACGGTCGGCCTTCGTCAAGCAAATTTTCCAAAGCGTCTAAATCCAACTTTGCGGTTTGTTTCTTTTTGGGTTGAGCCATATACTCTCCTAATTTAACGGCTGAAACTTTTAAATACAAGCCTTCGTCTCCCTGAACTTGTTTCAGGGACACTGAAAAAACTACATCTGTAACAACTTTTTAATTTCGGCTAAGGTGGCGGCCAAATCGTAGGGCTTGGGAATAAAATAATCAGCCCCCGCTTCCGTGGCGCGGTCGCGCGATTCAGGGTCAGACAAGGTGGACATTATCACTACCGGAATCCGCCAAGTGGCGTTGTCGGTCTTTAACAATTTGCACACGTCAAACCCACTTAATTTAGGAAGCATTAAATCCAACAGTACCAAATCGGGCTTTATCTGCTTGGCCAGTTGCACGCCGGCCACGCCGTTTTCGGCCCAATGGACCTCAATGCCGTCCACCTTTAAGGCGCCGCAAAGCGCGTTGCCCAGCACCTTGGAATCTTCAATCAACACCACTTTCTTCATATTACAGTTCTTCGCAATGGTCTTTGTACAGGCGGATAGCCTCGGCGTATTCGCGGGCGTTTTTGATAACGCCGTTTACTTCGTCTTCTTCCAGTTTGCGCACGATCTTGGCAGGAACGCCCATCACCAGCGACCCCGCCGGGATATTTTTACCCGCCGGAACCACCGCACCCGCCCCAATAATGCAGTTGGGGCCGATTTCGCTCTCCATTACTACGGCGTTCATACCAATCAGGCAATTATCGCCGATTTTACAGCCGTGCACAATCGCCCCGTGGCCCACGCTTACACCGCGGCCGATAATGCAGGGCGCGCCGTAATTGACGTGTACGCAGGCATTTTCCTGAATATTGGAATTATCCCCCACCGTAATGGAAGCAATATCCCCGCGCAACACCGCGCAGGGCCAAATGGATACATTTTCCCCTATGGTAACATCCCCGATTAACACCGCGGTTTTGTGCACATAGCAACTGGGGCGCACGCTGGGGACTTGTTCGTTAATGCGTTCTTTCATAGCAGGGCTCCTTTGGAAGTTTTATTTTTGCGCGGAGAAGACGGGGACGAAAGTTGCAGCCCCCAATAGATAAAAATGCTCACAATACCCGGCAAAATGTAATATACTACGCGGTAAATAAGCGAGGCCATAAGGGCGGAATCCCAGTCTATGCCCATTTGGGAATAGACCGCCGTCATCGCCAGTTCCATTGCCCCTAAACCACCCGGCAAAATAGGGATCAGCGTCGTAACCATACCGACGGCAAACCCGGCGACCAACACACCCGCCGTAATGTGTATGCCCACCGCGCGGAAGGCAAAATACAAAACCAAAATCGTAAACAGCCAATCGGCGCATACATAAACAATCGTCATTGTCAGTTTATTCTTTTTGCGGTGGATAAGGTCAATACCCTCGTCCAACTGGTCCATAAAATCGTCGTACTTGCCTTTGGGGATCAAAGCGCGGAAAACGTGGTAAAGCACCTTGTTCATCATACGGAAGCACTTTCTTAACCATTTGGAGCGCAATTCGTTATTAAATAAAAACGCCGTAATGACTACGCACACCGCGCACATTACGATAATAAGCGAAAAGTTTTTGAGCAGTTGCATCGTGGTAGCCGACGAGTTAAAAAGCATCAGCACCGAGCCTTGCAAAATGATAATCGCCAATACAAAATACAAAAGCACCGTAATGACAATGCTGGCCGTAACGCAGGTGCCAAACGGCACACGGCGGCGGTTTAACAGGTGGGCGCGCAAGGCAAACCCGCTTACGCCCAACGAGGAAACAATATAATTTACCGTGGTGGAAACAAGCGCAATACCCATTGCCGCGCTTTTGGAGATTTTCCGCCCCATAATACGCAGCACTTCGTACAGGCTCATCCCCATCGCCACATAGATAAGCACAGAAGACAATAAAGATAAAAAGAGGTATTTGGTTTTTACGCCTTGCCAAATTTTTACAAAACTGTCCTTAGCCTGATAAATCATAAAGGCAATCAGGCCGACGGATAAAAGGATGCCCAAGGTATAGAGCAAATATTTAAGCGGTTTTTTCACGCGCGCGCTCCGGGTATGAAAGATATATAAATTATATAATTTATTTAAGGAAAAAGGGCGTTTTGCGCGCTTGTAAAAAGCATAAAGCGCCCGGGGGTTTTTAAAGTTATGAAGAGTATTAAAGTAATCGGCGCAAAAGGCCACAATTTAAAAAATGTTACCGTAGAAATGCCCAAGGACAAAATGGTCGTGGTAACCGGGCTGTCCGGCTCGGGCAAAAGTTCCTTGGCGTTTGATACCATTTACGCCGAAGGGCAACGCCGCTATGTGGAAAGTATGTCCGCTTACGCCCGGCAATTTTTGGAATTAATGGAAAAACCGGACGTAGAACATATTGAGGGGCTTTCCCCGGCTATTTCCATTGAACAGCGCAACCCGTCCAAAAACCCGCGCTCTACCGTCGCCACGGTTACGGAAATATATGATTATTTACGCCTTTTGTTCGCCCGCGTGGGGCACCGCTTTTGCCCGCATTGCGGCCGCGAGGTGGAATCTTGGAGCGTACAGGGCATTGCGCAGGATATTTTAAAAAAGTTTAACGAAAAAACCGTTTTCATTTTATCCCCCGTCGTCCGCGGACGCGCCGGCACCTATGAGGAACTCTTTGCCAAGTTTAAAAAAGAGGGCTATGTAAAAGCCCGCGTGGACGGCACCGTCATCACCCTGGGCCATACGCCCACCTTGGAACGCTATAAAAAGCATACCATTGAATTGGTAACGGATGAAATTTTTGTAGAGGAATTTGACCGCGAGCGGTTGGTGGAAAGTTTGGAAGCCGCCCTCAAATACGCGCAAGGCCTCGTGCACATTGTGGAAGCCGAGGGCGACAAGCCGCGAGAGTTTACTTATAGCGAAAATAACGCCTGCGCACATTGCGGTATCGGGTTTAGCGAACTGGAACCGCGTCTTTTTTCGTTTAACTCCCCCTACGGGGCGTGCCCGGACTGCAACGGCTTGGGCCTTAAAATAGAAGTAGCCGAGGACCTGGTGGTGCCGGACGATACGCTTTCCATTAACGAGGGTGCTATTGCCGCTTGGGATAACCCCGTTACCACGCGCACCCACCGCTGGAAAAATTCTTGGAGCGGGTATTATTACGATATTTTGCGCCAAGTCTGCCACCAAAACCACATCAGCCTGCACACGCCGTGGAAGGATTTGCCCAAAGAACAGCGCGACCTGCTTTTGTACGGCACGGGCGGCGCCAGTTATACGTCCGTCATTTCGGGCGGAGAGCAAGATTTTGAAGGCGTAATTACCAACTTAAAACGCCGCTACCAAGAAAGTGAAAGCGACTTTGTAAAAGAGGAAGTGTATAACCGCTTTATGCGCGAGGTTACCTGCCCCACCTGCGGCGGCAAACGCTTAAAGCCAGAAGCCCTGGCCGTGCGCATTAACGGCAAAAATATTAACGACATTACGGCAATGCAGGTTTCCGCCGCCAAGGAATTTTTTGAACATATTGAACTGACGGACAAGGAAAAAATCATCGCCAAGGATGTATTAAAGGAAATCCGCGCGCGTTTGGACTTTTTAAACAGCGTGGGCCTTTCTTATTTAACCTTAGAGCGCAAGAGCCAAACCTTGTCGGGCGGCGAAGCCCAGCGTATCCACTTGGCTACGCAAATCGGCTCTGGCTTAACGGGTGTTTTGTATGTGTTGGACGAGCCCACCATCGGCCTGCACTCGCGCGACAACGACCGCCTGATTGAAACGCTTAAAAACCTACGCGATTTAGATAACACCCTTATCATCGTAGAACACGATAAGGACACCATTTTAGCCGCCGATTATGTGGTAGAACTGGGCCCCGCGGCGGGCGAATACGGCGGCAACATCGTGGCCGCAGAGCCGACGGCGGACTTTTTGCGTGATGAAAAATCGCTGACTGCCTCTTATTTAAACGGACGGCGGATGATTCTCCCGCGCGAGGAACTGCGCAAGGGAAACGGCAAATATTTGGAAATCTTAGGCGCACAGCAATTTAACCTCAAAAATATTGACGTTAAGTTTCCGCTGGGCAAATTTATCTGCGTAACGGGCGTGTCCGGCTCGGGCAAGTCCACGCTTATCCACCAAATTTTGTACAAAGCCTTGGCCCAAAAGTTCTACGGCGCCAAGGACGCCCCGGGTAAACACAAGGCCATTAAAGGGTTGGAAAACATTGATAAAGTCATTATCGTGGACCAAAGCCCTATCGGCAAAACCCCGCGCAGCAACCCCGCCACCTATACGGGCGTATTTTCGCACATACGCGACTTATTTGCCGAAATGCCCGAAGCCAAACGCCGCGGCTACAAACCGGGCCGCTTCTCCTTTAACGTAAAGGGCGGGCGGTGCGAAAAGTGCCAAGGCGACGGTATTTTAAAAATCCAAATGCAATTTCTGCCCGATATTTATGTAAAGTGCGAGGAGTGCAACGGCCAACGCTTTAACGAGGATACGTTACAGGTAAAATTCAAGGGCAAAAACATTGCCGAAGTGCTGGATATGAGCGTATCGCAGGCGTTGGAATTTTTTGACGCTATCCCCAAAATCAAACGCTATTTAAAAACGCTAAACGACGTGGGCCTTGGCTACATAAAACTGGGCCAAGCCGCCACTACACTTTCCGGCGGCGAAGCACAACGCGTAAAACTGGCGGACGAACTTTCCCGCAAGGGGACCGGCAAAACGCTCTACATTTTGGACGAGCCCACCACTGGCCTACACTTTGCAGATATTGATAAACTCCTCCACGTGCTTCACGGCCTGGCTGACAAGGGCAACACCGTGCTTATTATTGAGCACAATTTGGACGTTATCAAAACCGCCGATTGGCTGATTGATCTCGGCCCCGAAGGCGGCGACAAGGGCGGCACGATTGTCTGCGAGGGCACGCCTCGCCAAGTGGCCGCGTGTAAGGAATCTTACACCGGGCGATATTTAAAGCCGGAATTGGAAGCGGTGGATAAATTTTTGGCAGAACACCCCGAGCAAAAATTGCACGGGCCCAAAACATCTGCCAAAAAGGCCCCGGCTAAAAAAGCCAAGAGGAGCAAAAAATGAAGAATAAAATCCACAAAACAAACGCCGCCCGCCACTTGGACGAATTAAACATCCCCTACGAACTTATCCCGTACGAGGTGGATGAGGAAAATTTAAGCGCCCTGCACGTCGCGCAGACCTTGGGGCAAAACATTGACCAAGTGTATAAAACCTTGGTTTTGCGCGGCGACAAAACGGGCTTCTTTGTGTGCGTAATACCCGGCGGGGCGGAACTGGATATGAAGGCCGCCGCACGCGTAAGCGGCAATAAATCGTGCGAAATGCTGCACGTAAAGGAATTAGTCCCCGTTACGGGCTATATGCGCGGCGGGTGTTCCCCCTTGGGGATGAAGAAGCCCTTTCCTACTTTTATTCACGAAGATTGCATTTTGTGGGATTTTATATATGTCAGCGCGGGGCTGCGCGGCCTGCAAATTAAAATCAACCCCAACGACCTTTTAAAGGCCGCCCACGCGCAAGCCGTGCCTTTGTGCTTATAATGCAATTTTTGCCTTGTTAAATAGCGTTAAACCCCCTATACTATATATATACGCTTTCTAGGAGGTGCCCTATGTACGCCGGAATAGGAAAACGCTTCTTTGCCTTTTTAATTGACGCGCTCGTCTTTGCCGTGTTGTATTGGGCGTTGTGGCAGATGATGAAGAGTTATGCCACCGTTTCGCTGGTATTACTGGTCATTATTTGGCTATATTATGCACTCCTAGAAAGTTCCCCCCTGCAAGCCAGCGTCGGCAAAATATTAATGGGCATAAAAGTAGTGGACCGCCACGGCCGCCGCCTTTCCTTTTGGCAAGCCACGGAGCGTATTGTCTCCAAACTGGTAACCAATGTAACGTTTTATTTTGGCTTCTTTGTGGCCGCGTGGGATAAAAAGAAACGCACCCTGCACGACCGTATCAGCCACAGCGCCGTGATTTTAAAATCCGCCGAATTTGACCCCGACGCTATGGAGGAAGAAGAGGACGAGGAAGCCTCCCTCACGTGGATAACGCTTGTATCGGTGGCGCTGGCAATCGTGTTTGTTCTTTTACTTTTGTGGTGTGTGGCTCTGCCGCAGTACCAACACACCGAGCGGTATGTGCAACTTACGCGCGTTCTGGCGGAGACGGACGAAGCCGCCCGCGCCCAGTTGGCCGCCGCTTCCCGTCCGGGGGTGGACCCGCGCGAGTGGCAAGTGTTGCCGGGCGAGTGTTTAAAAATCGGCCCGCAGAAACTTTCCTGCCGCGGGTTTGATATGGTACTGGAACCCGGCGGCATAAAGGCCAACGCCCGCACGGGAGCAATGGACATTTTATACACGCTTTACTATCCCTTTGGCGGCGGGCCCTTAACCTGCACCCCGCGCACGCCCCAAGGGCAGGAAATTTGCTCCACCCTTAAAAAGTAAGGAATTTACCTTCAAAAAACCGGGGCTTTTAAAAACCCCGGTTCTTTCATTTCTTAATTGCTTTTTACCTTGCCCCGTGTACAAACATAGGCCCAGCAGTAGTGTTCGCCATTTCTATCACCCACATTTGTATTATACTCATACTTATATCCGATATTTCCTTCCTTTGCATAACTACACGTTGCAGGGACATCAAACAGGCCAAAATCTTCTACCGAAACTTCATACAAGAATTTTGCTGTTTCAATGACTTTGGAACATCCCTGCCACACAAAATAGGCTGTCAGATTGCCGCCACAACCCTTACTTTCATATGTTCCTTCTCCAATAAAACAAGAAATACTGGGACGGCTATTGTAACCACACAA
The DNA here is from genome assembly GCA_963660385.1 of Muribaculaceae bacterium. Lineage (GTDB taxonomy): Bacteria > Elusimicrobiota > Elusimicrobia > Elusimicrobiales > Elusimicrobiaceae > Avelusimicrobium. The sequence goes on along the minus strand of CAVKWQ010000057.1, from coordinate 599 downwards.
CTGCCAACCAAAAGAACCATCATAATAAGTACCATTATTATATATACAAGACTTTTTATAATCCGGCTCCCAAGTAAACTCATAGCACTCTTTATCCGGGTCCTGTACACTACACTCTTCATCGTATTTTATTTCCCATTTTCTGGTAGTGGTATTGCACTCAGCATAAGCAAGGTATTTTCCACAAGTATTACACGATTTGTCATATATAGAAATATCCTCCGGCTCTTCATCGGGGTCGCAGTCCCCCTCTTCGTCAGGCTCTGTTGGGGTAACTGCTGTTTTGCTCTTTAACAAAAACGAGGTATAGGTTTTGCCGTTTGTCTTTTTATTTCCGGAAGCGTCGTAATCACTCGCATATTGGTTATCCCACCAAAGTTCTTCCCCAAGGTTCGCCGAGTTCTGCGCACTTTTGTTAATCTTGGCGATGCCGGAAATCTCCATATTGTCCGTCTTCCCACCCATTACGGGGATGTCATTACCGTAAATCGTATTGGTTACGTTACTTTGGTGGAAATTCGTATCCTTAAAAGTTACGTTATTTGCCATTATGCGCCCGGCCGTTACCGTACCGCCGTTTTCAATGGTCAATTTTTCAC
>CAVKWQ010000056.1:0-9719 GCA_963660385.1 Muribaculaceae bacterium | reverse complement strand
GATAAACCACAGAGCCTACTTCGTCGCGGTCGCCCAAGGCGGTATGCTGTTGGGTGGTGCGGTCGTCGCCGTTGCCCTTACTCATTTTAAAAACCATACTCGCGCGCGGGCCGATTTGAAAGCCCCCCCAGCCCAAAATACGCCCGGTGGTGTAAGTGCCCGAGCCGATAATGCCGCCCAAGTCCTTCGTAAACGCGCGGACGTTTTGCTGGGTTACGTTCGCACCGAAATCGTCCCAAATATTGCGGGCAAACGCGCCCGGAACGCACAGAAAAAACGCCGTTAAAACCAAAACCAGTTGTTTTACTTTCATTTGTAACCTCTATATAAAATTTAAATCGTTATTTAGTCAGCACCACTTCGTCGCCGGGTTTTACCCGTCCGGCAAGCGTACCGCCCATAAGTTCCAAGGTGTAGCGCGAACCGCGCACAAAGCGGCTAAAACGCCACGGCTTCATTTGCTCCGCCACATACAGCACACGCCCGTTTTTATCAAAAAATACGGCGTCTATCGCAAAGCGCATAAAGCAAGTGTGTATCTGCGGGCAGGGGTCCAATAAAAGGCCCTTTCCCTCGGCAAGCCCGCGCCGAAACATCAGCCCCTTTAAGCGGGTCCAATACGTGTTTGCCATTTCTATTTCTTGCGCCAGCGTTTCGCCGGTGCGTTTTAATACACACTTCATTTTTCTTCCTGTGCGCGGGCCGACAATAACTGCTCGGTACGCGCCTGTAATGCTTTATCCAAAAAGGTAAAATGCTCCGGCGGTACTACGCCAAAGCCTTCTTTATTTTGAAATATTAAAAAAGTAACCAGCCACGCTTCGTCATACGCTACCTCGGCAATCCACATACCGGGCCGCGTTTGGGCCGGGCGGAAACTGTGCAAGGCAATATCCCCCTTGCCAACCGTTTGGCGGCAAGAAGCCGGGCACTTTTTTAATACTTCAAAGGTTTCTTTTGTCAGCACGCGGATATTGGCATATTTTCCGCGCGCAAGCGGCAGGACGGGCTTTCCCTCTTGGGTAAGCGTGATGTCCTCCACCTTAAACAAAGAGCCGTACTGCAAAGTAAAAGCGCATAGCCCCGACGAAGCCCACAAACACAGCCCCAGCAGGACTATGCGCTTATAAAACATTAGGCCGCCACGCGTTCCACGTAGTTGCCGGTGCGAGTATCCACCAGCACGGTATCGCCTTCGTTGATGAACAGCGGCACTTTGATTACAGCGCCGGTTTCCAACGTGGCTTCCTTGGTGGTGTTAGCGACGGTGTCGCCCTTCACGCCCGGAACGGTGGACGCAATTTTGAGCGGTACTTTAATCGGCAGTTCCACGTTAAAAAGTTGGTTGTTAATATAGATGCCGATAGCGTCCATATTATCCTTTAAGTATTTGCTCAAATCGCCCAATTTTTTAAGCGGCACTTCAATCTGGTCGTAGGTTTCCGCGTTCATAAAGGTAGCCATATCGCCGTTGGTGTACAAATATTGGAAGGGGCGTTTTTCAACTTCCACTTCTTTGAATTTGTCTTCGGGGCGGTAAGCCGTTTCAATCACGGAACCGGTGTTAATATTGCGCAGTTTCACGCGAACGACGGCGCGAGCCTGGCTTTTGCGGTGGTGTTGGAATTCAATAATTTCTACCAACTGACCGTTTTCGTCTTCAAAAATAAGACCTTCACGAAATTCTGTAGTGCTAAGCATTTTTATTACCTCTTTTCGGGCCGAAGCCCAAGAATCTATTTGTGCGTCAATTTTTTGGAACCGTCCTTGGTAAGCAGAAAACTGTCTTCCAAGCGGATACCCCAGCGCCCGTCAAAATAAATGCCGGGCTCCACGGTTACTACAAAGTTTTCCTCCAACCCGTCCGGCGCGCCGGAGCGCAAAATCGGGCGGTCGTGCACTACAAGTCCAATCGCGTGGCCCGTAGTGTGGAAAAATTCCTTTCCATACCCCGCGGCTTCAATTACGCTGCGTGCGGCGCGGTCAATATCTCCCGCCGCCGCACCCGGGCGCAAGGCTTTTACGCCTGCCGTGCGGGCTTTGTCCACAATGTTCCAAATCTTTTTGTATTCGGCCGGCTCTTTTTTGCCGTGCCACCAACTGCGCGTCATATCCGAGCAGTACCCTTCGTAAAAACAGCCGAAATCCATTAACACGGGTTCCTCGGCCTTTAACTTGCGCGTTTTGCTGGCGGTATGGTGCGCGTCGGCGGTGTTTTCGCCAAAGCACACAATGTTAAACGGAATAGAATCCGCCCCGCGGCGAAGCATCGCCACCGCCATTAAAATCCGAACATCATCCTCCGTCATCCCGGTTTTAATCTGCGGGAAGACTTCGTCAAACGCTTGGGCGGCGATTTTGCAGGCTTTTTTGATACGGGCGACTTCGTCGTCGTATTTTTTAAGGCGCATTTCGCCAATGAGCCCCTCGGCGCGGCTAAGGCCGCTATCCAAAAGTTTCTGCCCGGTGGCCAGGTCCACAAGCGCCGGGTCAAAGGCTACGGTCTTTAAACCGCGCTTTTTAATTTCCGTTAAAGCCCCGTCCAACATCCAGCCAAAGGGAACAATAATTGTTTTTAAAAATTTGGCGGCGGGCACCATTTTGCTGGCGATTAACTGCTTGGTTACGCACCAAGCCTTAGTAGGCGTAATCAAAAATACGGCTTCCCCGGCAGAGAGTTCAATGCCAGACAAGTAACGCTGTTCCAGCGGGTCGGCGGTTAAATAACCGTCCAGCCCCGCTTGTTTGAGTACGCGGCGGAAATCGCGCATCCGCTCTTGGGAAAAATCTTTACTTGCCATATTATTTCTTCGTTAAAATATTGGCCCCGGTTTGGGTTACAGACACGGTATCTTCCAAGCGCACGCCGTATTTGCCCGGCAGATAAATGCCCGGCTCCACGGTTACAATGTTCCCCTCTTTTAAGATAGAAGCAGAATTTTGCGCGTTGTACGGTTCCTCGTGGATTTCAATCCCCACGCCGTGCCCCGTACCGTGCGTATAATATTGGCCGTATCCGGCCGCTTCAATAATTTCGCGCGCGGCCGCATCCACGGCTTTGCACGCTACGCCGATACCTACTTTTTTAATGCCTGCCTTGCGGGCGGTATCGGTAATTTCCCAAATCTTTTTGTATTCGGCGGGTTCGTTTTTGCCGTGCCACCAACTGCGCGTCATATCCGAACAATACCCTTTGTACACACAACCGAAATCAATCAAAACGGCATCGTCTTCTTTGAGTTTGGTATCTCCCGTTTCGTGGTGCGGGTTGGCGGCGTTTGCGCCAAACGCCACAATGGTATTAAAAGAGGTGGAGGTAGCGCCGTGTTCGCGCATAAATTTTTCCATTTCCGCGGCCATTTCGCACTCGGTCATCCCCGTTTTTACGCGCGGCAAAATATATTCATACGTCAGGTACGCAATGCGGTTGGATTCGCGCATCGCTTTGAGTTCCGCTTCGTCCTTGGTTTTGCGCAGTTCCGTAACAAAACTGGGCAGTTGCACAAGGCCGTTTTTGAGCATTAATTGGCCGTTTAAAAAGGATTCTTTTTCTGCGTCAAAGCCGACCTTTTTAAGGCCCAATTCTTTAACCTTGGCCACCGCGGCGGCTACGCGGTTTTCCCCGCCGATAACTTCCATATACGGGGCAAACTTACTAAACGGCTCCACATACAGTTCGCGCGTAAAGCACACAATGCCGTTTGTATGAATTAAAAAAACAGATTCATTTGGGTAAAAGAAGAAATTGCTCAAATAAAATTGGTCTAAATTGTTGGTAACAACCAGGCCGTCCAACTTGTTTTGTTGCATTAAATTTTTAAGCGCGGCCAAGCGGTCCGCCGTTACAATTTTTCCAGCCATTATATTTTCCTCCAAAACCTCTATACAAATATCATAACAATTTTACAGCGCGTTCACAATTAATAGTTTTCGCGCGCGTAGGAGAATATTGCGGTAAAACCGCGCCAGAATATAATATAATAATGGAAGTATGCCACAATATGCGTTTTTTAAAAAATTTCTGCTGGGCGCACTTTTAGCGTGCGTCCCGTTTGCGTTGCAGGCCGAAGTATTTACGTCTAAGGACGGGGCTTTTACGCTGGATATGCCCGCGGGCTGGAAACAGGTGCAAAACGCGCCTGCGCCTACGGTGCTTTCCCTGCAAAAGGGGGCCTCGCGCCTGGACATTAAAAGCGTGTCCTGCACCACCGAAACCTGCATTGAAAAGAAAATTAACGCAGATTTGGCCGATGTAAAAAGCAAAAAAATGCAGGTGGTCGGCAATTCCTACACCGGGGAAGAAATTAAACGCATTGAATTTTCTACCGGGGACCCTTTCTTCTACATCAGTTTCTTTACGCCCAAAAACGATTTTAGCGCGGGGTATTTTTTAATTGATTCCAAGGCCTATTCCATTTTAGCCAAGGAACTGACTTACGCGGAAACCGACTTGGTATTTTCGTTTATTTCCCCGGTTGAAAAGCCGGAAGTAAAACCCCTAGAACTGGATTTAAAAGACCCGCGCGCTTACGACATTGCCGCCCTGCCCGCCGTACACGAAGAAGCATTAGAGGAAACGGTTGTTGCTCCGTCGGCGGAAACAGCCCCGCAGCAAACTGAACCCGCCAAGGCAAAAAAGCCGTCCGTGTCTTTTTCTGCCAAGGTCAAAAAAGCGCTGGGTGCTTTAAAGGGCAAAACGCTTTTATCCAAAAATATGCCGCCGTATGTGCGCCAGTTGGGCCGCGGGTTTGACGTGCTGACGGTACTGGGGCTACTGTTCATTTTGCTTCTTACCGGGGCCGGATGTGTACGCCCGTTTTTGCGCAAGGGAGTAACGCTCCCCCCTGCTAACCCCAACTCGCTTTACCCCATTTGGTTCAAACGCCTCTACGGTACGCCGTCGCTCATCTTCCGCGCCAAAGACAACCAGGGCAATACGCTTATTTCGCTGTCCTCGCGCTGGGATAGTTTGTTTTTATTCTCGGGGTTATTGTTAATTGTGCTGTCCTTTGCGGTGCTGGCGGTGGCCGGGCTGTGCGAACAGACAAACTTGCTTCCCGTTTCTAACTTTGTGTATAACACGGTTTATTCCGCATGCTCGCTGATTATTCCGCTGGGCGCAATTATCTTTTTCTGCGGGCTGGTATGGTCCCAGTTGGTCCTGCGCGAGATTACGCTCTTTGACCGTAAAGGGCAAAAGGCCGCTATTATTTTGCAGAAAGGTTTTGGGCTCAAAAACGAGCGGTACGAGATTTATTTTGCCCGCTCCAAGGACGTGCTGGTAGTTACCCGCCAACGCTTCGCCTGCCGCCGCAACTGGCGTTTGTTTACGCGCGAGGGTGCGGCCTTGGCTCATTTGACGGAGCCCAGTTTGGGTAAAGCCCTGCTGCGCAAGGTTTGCGGGCATTTGTGGGGGCTGTTGCGCGCGGATTACACGATAAGCGGCGCAATGGACGCGCAAGGAGCCTTGCAAAATACGCACGCGCCGTTTGACAGGTTTGTATGCAACATTGATAAGCCGCAAGCCATTAACGCGCGCGATTTACTGGCGGTTTCCCTGCTGATAAACATCCGAGACCGCGACAAATGGTATCCGTGGTTTAACTGATTTAACCAATGTAAAAACCCCGCTTTTGGCGGGGTTTTTTAGGCCTTAATTACAGAAGGATTCACGGGCGCGGAGCGTTATCTGCCGCCGCCACCGCCACCACCAAAGCCTCCGCCGGAAAATCCGCCTCCGCCCGAACCGCCCTTTGATGAAGAGGACGAAGCCACCGCCCCACCCAAAGAGGTGCCCAGCGTATGTAAGCCCTGCAAATTTCCGACATACAGCCCGCGCGAACGGACGGCCTTTTCCACCATTTCGGCCGACAGGGTGCGCTCAAAATAGGAAATCCATTTATTTCCCACGCCCAACACAAACGCATAGGGCAGATAATCGCAAAAGATTTTTTCCGCATCCGCCGGGTTGGAAGCGGCCACTCTTCCCCCCTCGCCGATTTTTAAATATTCTTTAAAGCCCTCAATCTCGTCCATTTTCTGCCGTCCTACCCGCGTATAGGCTTTAATCCACCAGGCAAAAAAGGCGCCCGAACAAATGGCAAACACCACGCCCGCAAGTACGGGGGCCACCTCAAAATCCCGCAAGGCAGTAAAAAACAGCGGCGCAACGAACAAAATAAATACCAAGGCATAAACCGTCATAAACCAGTTTTTAAAGGCAACCAGCGGCACCCATATAGCCAACATCATAAAAAACGCCACAGGTAACATTAAATCCCTCCCGCCCATTTTAAACAGCAGGAACGCAAAATACGCCAGCACAAAAAAAGTAGGCAAGTTCCAAGCCAGATTTTCCGTAAAATACTGTTCTTTATCTGCCTCTAATTTTTCTTGCAGTTCCTTTCCGGCCTTTAAAAAGGTTTCCCGGAAGGCTTGGCTTACCGTAACTTCTTTGGTGCTGCCGGGGAATAACGCTTTAAGCACCGCGCGCTCTTCCTTGGATAAATCCGGCATATCGTCCGGCGAAACAGCCACCCGTTGCAAGGTATATTCGCGTGATAAAAATTTCTTGTTTTCCTGTATTTTTATTACGCCTTTTACCGCCAAACTGACAAGCACTACCGTAAGCAAATTATCCAACTTGCCATAGCGATAGACATAGCCCGCCAACGCGGGAGAAAACCCGGCGGGAGGCTCAAACTGCCGCAGAACGCGCGCTTGCGGGTCCCTACCTACGCGGTTCCACGCCCACAGATAATACGCCCAAAGCAACAGCAGCACCGCGCCAACTGACACCCAACCATACGGGTCCAGCAAAATATCCTTCCACGTTTTAGCAGGCGGAATAATGAGCCCTTTGGCAAACGGCACCGCCACGGTAAAGCCCTCGTAGGCGGACAGCGGGCGGAGCGTCCAAAAGGAAAGTTTTTCCAAATCCCCGGTCGCGTCGTTCCCCCGGCTGCCATAGGCGCCCGTATAAAGGGAAATGCGGCTTTTATCCACCTGTGCGCCGTCCGGCAAGTGAAGGAAAAAGCGCGCCGTTTCCACGGGGAAATTCCACCCGTTGCCCGTTACGTTCCAATAAAACTCATCGTAGCCGTCAAAAAACAAAATGACGTTAGGAACAGAATAAACCAACCGGTATGTATGCGCGCCGGGCGCAATATAATTATCGTCGCCAAAGTTTACGCGCAAATTTTTAGCGTCCACGCGCTTAGTAAAATACGGGTGCGGCTCTCCGTCCATTGTCAGGGATTCCACCTGCACGGGATTTTTGCGCGAAGAGGGTAACTCGCGGTAGATACCGCGGCGGATTTGTTGATGTTCCGCCACGACGGAAATTTCTTCCGCTATCCGCACGGTGGCGTTGGTGTCCACCCAAGCCGTGGAATCAAAGCGCGTAATGCGCTCGGCCGCCCAAGCGTGCGCGGCAAACAATAAAGTAAGAAGTAAAAGAATTTTTTTCATTTTTTTATTGTAGCAATTTTCCACTCCTGCGCGGGCGGGCTAATTTTGATATCCTATACATATGAAATACTTTTACTTACTCGTTTTTCTCTTTTTCCCGCTTTTCTCCGGCGCGCAAAACCTGCAAACGTATGTGCAAGCGCGCCTGCAACACCCCGTTTTGAACGGGGCTTGGTGGGGCGGTTATGCCGCCTACGACGACGCGACCATTTTTTCCGTTCAGGCCGATACCCGCTTTACGCCCGCCTCTACCTTAAAACTTTTAACCACCGCCGCCGCGCTGGAAACCTTTGGCCCGCACCACCGCTTTGAAACCCGTTTATATGCGCAGACAGCGCCCGACGAACAGGGCGTTTTGGGTGGGAACCTTTACTTAAAAGGCGGAGCCGACCCGACCTTGGGCTCCACCCGCGTAACAGGCGGCGAAACGTGGCAAACCGTGGCTAAAAAATGGGCGCGCGCCGTCAAGCAGGCGGGCATTACGCGCGTGGAGGGCGACCTAATCGCAGACGAATCGGCCTTTGAGGGTCCGTCTATTCCCAATAAAGTAAATTGGGAAAATATGGGTAATTACTACGCCGCGCCCGCGAGCCCGTTGTGCTTTAACGATAATTTATTTGAAATTCATTTTAAACCACAACCCCGTGCAAACAAACCAGCCGAGGTGGAAAAAACTGTTCCGCAAGTGCCGGGGCTCACCCTAAAAAGTTTTGTAACCACCGACGGGAAAACAAAGAAAGACAACGCCTATGCGTACGGCGCCCCCAACCAGTACGAAATGGAACTCTACGGCACGATTCCTACCAATTTTACGGGGTTTACCATTAAGGCCGCCTTGCCCAATTCCGCGCGGTTTGCGGCAGAAGCCCTGCACAACGCCTTGCGCGCCGAAGGTATCGCCGTAGGCGGGCACACCGCCACCACACAGGCCGCGCCCGATTATACCGCAATGACTTTGCTGGATACGTACCAATCGCCCGAATTAAAGGACCTTGTCATCATTGTAAACAAGCGGAGTTTTAACCTGTATGCCGAAATGCTTTTGCGAAGTTTAGCCTTGCACGCCGGGAAAAAGGGAAGCGTGCAAAACGGGCTGGACGAGTTGTACGCGTTTTTAAAAAAGAATAATTTAGCGGACGAAAAAACAGCGGTTTTGTATGACGGAAGCGGGCTTTCGCGCGACAATTTAGTTACCCCCAAAACGCTGGTAAACACGCTCTTGTTTATGTCCAAAAGCCCCAACTTTTCCTATTATTATAATTCCTTGGCCACGCCGGACGACCGCGGGGATTTGCTTTTGTTGCGCAAATTTTTAAAGCCACAAAAGCGCGTGCAAGAGGTGCGCGTGAAGGGCGGCACGATTGACGGGGTAAAGGCTTTGGCCGGATACACGTACGACCGGGACGGACGCTTAATTGCCTTTGCGCTAATGGCCAATAATTTAGCCAGTAAAGACGAGGCCCTCTTCCGTATCCACGAAGACATTATTAAGCGCTTACTCGCCCTGCCGGAGGGCAATTAAGACTGGGAATAAAAGTAAAAATGCCCACCATAATCCGTAAGGCGGTTCGTGTAGCCCATCTTTTTGCAATAATCGTTGGCGCGGCTGCCGTCCGTGCGTTGTACGCAATATAAGGCCCCAGGGGTAGTATTTTTAAAAACGGGCCCGACATACTTCAAAAAGCCTGAACCGGGTGCATATTTTTGCGCTACTACTGCCACCAGCAAGGTATTTCCGTCCCGGCTTACGCTGGAAGCCAAAATAAACCTATCGTCCGAGCGGGAGGAAACCTCGGAAAATTGTTTAAAAACGCCGCATAAAGAGGAATTAGAGCCGGGACAATCGCTCCCCGTCCACGGCAAAGACATATCTAAATCTTCCAAATCCCTAGCATAGGTACCATTTGCCAAATAATACGCTTCTTGGGCCTGATAAATACCGTCCAAAAGCGGCAGAGCCGCAGCAGCGCGGGATTTTTCTACTGCCCGTTCGTATTGTGGCACTGCCACCGCCGCCAATATGCCAATAATAAGGACGACGACCAAGAGTTCAATTAAGGTAAAGCCTGCACTTATGGCAGTGCAAAAATAATTAGCCGTGCGGCCTAACATTGTTAAGCCGTCATCCCGGAAGGTCTTTATCCGGGATCTGTCTTCGTAGTTGTCATCCCGGACGTGGATCCGGGATCCAGTCTGTTTACTAGAAAAACTCCTTATTTTATTTCTGGATTCCAGGTTCCCGCTTGTAT
>CAVKWQ010000055.1:0-9921 GCA_963660385.1 Muribaculaceae bacterium | reverse complement strand
TTGGGCAAAACGGCCTTTTATACGCGTTTTTATACAGCGGATACATCCGGGTACGACAAGTGCGTTCTCTCTCTAATTTATAAAAAAAAAAAAACGGGTCAAGCCCTTTAAAACAAACAGCGAAACAACAACGACAGATCCCGGATAAAGACCTTCCGGGATGACGACAAAAAGCGATACCACAAAACTGTTATAAAAATTGGGGGTCATTCTGAACTGGCGGCCCGCAGGGTTTCAGGATGACCTCCTTTTTTAATAAAAGCAAAAACGCCCCGGGCAAAAACCCGGGGCGTTTATGTTTTTCCAACACAAAATAAGCCTAATTTCCTGTTACGCTAATCGTTTTCCATTTACCCAGCCACACACGCCACACCATCAGCACGGCCGTCAGCGCGGCGTAAAACGTCAGCCAACTCCACACCCAGAACACGGACAACTGCCACTTATACACAATCAACCACGTCCCGGGGATTAACAAGCCCCACGCGCAAAAGAGCATTACCAGCATATAGAACTTGGTATCGCCCGCCCCGCGCAAGGTTTCGCCGAAAATCAGATAAGTAGCGTCAAACAGTACAAAGCAACTCATCAGTTTCATAAGCGGATAGGTTTTAGCGGCAATTTCCGCCGCGTTGGGCGAGCCAGCGGGTACAAATAAACCAACAAAAAACGGAGCGAAAAAGAAGAACACCACCCCCACCGTTCCCGCATACAGGTACCCTAATTTGCACGCGTTTTTAAGCACCTTTAACGTCAAATCCGGGCGTTTTAAACCTTGGTATTTGCTCGCCAAAATTTGGATGCCCATCCCCAGCCCCAAAATCACCATAAACACCACAGGCTGCATAGACATTACGATATTGCTTGCTTCCAAGGACAGCACATCAATACTGCCCACCATAAACGTAAACAGCGTAAAGGATAAAATGTCCATTAAGAAGCCGAACCCGTTGGGAAGGCCAAAGCGTACCAAGCGCGCAAACACAGGTTTATAAAACCCGGCCAAGCGCGTTATTTTAAACTCGCGGCGAATCTTGCCCGCGCAAATAAGCGTGGCGTAAATAAGCGTCATAGCGCCACAGCCGATAATCGTCGCCCACGCCGCGCCAATAATACCCATTTCCGGGAAGCCCAACTTGCCGAAAATCATAATATAGTCCAGCACAATATTGACGACGTTCCCCACGAGCGAAGTCCACATCGGTACCTTGGTTTTGCCGCGGCCGCTAAAAAAACTGGCCAGCGCGCTGTTAATCACCGTAAGCCCGGCGAACAAGTTAAGCAAACTAAAATATTTAATTTCCAGCACGCGTACGGACATATCGTGCCCAAAGGAGTTTATCAGCCCTACGCCAAGCGGCGTAAACGCGGCCAATAACACGGACGACAACACCGCCAGCAAAACACCTTGCCATAAAGATATGGTAACCGAGGCATATTTCTTTTTGGCGTAATACTGCGAGATAAACACGCTGGTATAACTGGCAAGCCCCATAAACATAGAGGAAAAAGTCATCGCCAGTACGCCCGCGGGCACGCAAGCCGCCAAGGCCTCGTGCGAATACCAGGACAAAAACATCCGGTCCGCAAATTGCATAATTACCTGCGCGGCCATTGTAACAATAAGCGGGTAGGACAAGTGCCACAACTCGCTAAGAGAGGCCTGCGCATACGTCTTTTTCATTTATTTCACACTCCGCAAACAAACGCCAAAAAACCCCGTCGCCTTACGGCCACGGGGTTTATAAAGTCCTTCAAAAAATTACAGTTTGACGACTTTAACGGCTTTCGGGCCTTTTTCAGATTCTACGACTTCAAATTCAACTTCTTGACCTTCGGCCAAGGTTTTGAAACCGTCGCCCTGAATTTCCTGATAGTGTACAAAGAGATCTTTAGAACCATCTTCGGGGGTTACGAAGCCGTAACCTTTCTGGTCGTTAAACCATTTAACTTTTCCTTTAGGCATTTTACTTGTTACTTCCTTTTATAATTTACGGGTACTTAAACTTAATAAGTACCTACAATTATTATACTATAAATTAGGAAAAATGGTGCAAATATTCTTAAATATTTTTTTGGCAGTACAAAAGGGGTATAATTATTTTATGAAATTAATGGAGGCCGTTCCAAATTTTTCCGAGGGCCAACGCCCGGACGTGATAAACGCTATCGTCCACCGGGTGGCTGCCGCTTCGCGCGCTAAGGTGCTAAATGTGGACGCCAATGCGGATGCCAACCGCACTGTGCTGACCCTAGCAGGCGAACCCGGCGAAGTGCGCAAAAGCGCATTTGCACTTTTTGAAGCCGCTTGCGATTTACTGGATATGCGCACCCACCACGGCGCGCACCCGCGCTTAGGGGCGGTGGACGTGTGCCCGTTTGTGCCAATCGCTCAAATGACCTTACAAGAAGCCGCGGACGAAGCACGCAAACTTGGGCAGCAGGTGGCTGGGTTAAATATCCCCGTATATTTTTACGAGGAAAACGCCAGCACAACAGAGCGCAAGAATTTGGCCTATTTAAGGCACGGAGAATACGAAAGTTTACCTGCTAAATTAAGCGAACTTTCCCCCGATTTAGGCCCGGACGAACTTACCGAAAGTGTCGCCAAAACGGGCGCCAGCGTTATCGGTGCGCGCAACTTTTTACTGGCGTACAATGTTTCACTCAACACCACGGACACGGCCCCGGCCAAACAAATCGCCGCGCGCCTGCGCGAAAAAAACGGCGGCTTAAAGGCCGTCAAAGCCATTGGCTGGCTGATGCCCGGCTATCAGGCCGCACAGGTGTCCTTTAATTTAACAGATTTTAAACAAACAGGTATAGCAGACGTATTTGAAGCGTGCAAGCGCGAGGCCGAAAAACGGGGTCTATCCGTAACCGGGAGCGAACTCATCGGGCTGGCCCCGCTGGATGCGCTATTGCAAGCGGGCCGATTTTACGCGCCCACGGAAAGCGACGAAACCGCCCTCCTCACAGCGGCTATAAAAAATTTGGGGCTAAACCTAGTCCGCCCGTTTTCCCCCCGCGAAAGAATTTTGGAATACCGCTTATCAGACGAAAAAGTATCCCGCTAATCACGGGATATTTTTTATTTAACAGCAAAGTTTTTGCCACAACTCCACATATTTGGCGGGCGAAATTTCCTCCGGCCGCGCCGTCGGTTTAACCTTACAGGCGGCTAACACGTCCGTTATTTTTTGCTTATCGTACCCAGCCAGCGACCAAGAATTAAATAAGGTCTTGCGCTTGTGCAAAAAGGCCACGCTAACCAATTTTTTAAAGGACGGCCACTTTTCGGCGGGAACTAACCGCGTGCCCGGGCGCATAAACGCCAGCACCATACTTTCCACCTTGGGCGGCGGATTAAAGCATCCGCGCCCGGCCTTGCAAATGGGGCTAATCTGCGCGCGCAGTTGGCTAAAAACGGATAAGGGGCCATACCCCTCTTCACCCGCGCGGGCCCGGATACGCTGGGCCTGCTCTTTTTGAAACATAAACACCGCCGCCTGAAAGTGCGGGCAGCCCAGCACTTTATCCAAAATATCCGCCGCATCAATATACGGCAAATTGCTGACAAACAGCGTAGGGCGCGGGGCCAGTTTTTTAAGGTCGGCCTGCAAAAAATTCTGCCGCAAAATGTTTACGCCCGCCGTTTTGGGCAACGTCTTTTGCAAATAGGCTTCCATTTCCGGATCAATTTCCACGACGGTAAAATTTTTGCACCCGCGGGCAATCAAGCGCGTGGTAAGCGCCCCCTTTCCCGGGCCGATTTCCACCAGATTTTCGCTTTTTAACAGCAGGGCCGCATCTATAATTTGGTTAATTACGTTCTCGTTAATTAAAAAATGTTGTCCGTATTTTTGCATATTACTCCGCCAATACCTTTAAATTCCGCGCGGCAATTTTGTTTTTGGGGTCCAAACGCAAAGCGCGTTCGTAATGCGTGCGGGCTTCGTCGTCCTGCCCCGCCACCACAGAGGCCGTACCTAGCCCCAGCCACGGCAGTTCGTCCTGCGGGCTTTTGTTTTGCGCCGCCAAAAACGCCTGCTTGGCTTGCGCTCTGTTTCCGCGCGCCAGGGCGGCCACGCCCGTTAAAAGTTCGCACAAATTATCAGCCGCACACACAGGCAAAGACTCCTGCAATTCGGCCGCCGCGTCATCTACGAAAAAAATCCACGTCCGCCCCATTACCCACAGGCCCATATCGTTGCCCACAATGCGCGGGTCGTACACGGCCTTGGGCGCGTTTAAATTATTCTGCGTAAGGGCCGAAGGCGAAGCAAAATCCACCGTCCGCCCCTGCATAGACAAATTGACGTTATACTTTCCGTTTCCCTCGGCCACGGCCTGCTCCAAGCCGGAAATTAAATTATCAATTTGCTGTTGGCGTTCCTCTGCGGAACCTTCCGGCAAGGTAAACATACGCTTAAAGGCGCGGGGCGAAAGGTCATCCGGTGTGGCGCTTTCTGCGCGCAAGGTTTGATAGGCCTGTTCAAAGGTTTGCCCGCGGCGGCCCGTACTTTGGGGAGCGGAAGAAACCGGGTTATACTCCAAGGAAACCTCAATATTTACCGCCTTGGAAGCGGACACCTTTTCAAGGCCCGTTTTAAAATCTTCAATCTGCTTTTTAAAATCTTCCGCCGAGCGTCCGCTGGCACGGTACACCGCGTTTAAGGCAAGCCCCTCCGACTTAAAGCGGGTAATGGAAAACGCTTCTTCCAGCACTTCGCGCGCTCTCTTTTTATCCCCTTGTTTGACAAGCAAAAACGCATAGCGCAGCCGCGCCACATAGTCGCCGGGCTTGGTGCGTACGGCTTTTTTGTAATATTTTAGGGCTTCCTGCGGGCGGTTTAATTTTTCTTCCAGCGCGCCCAAACTTAATTGGGCATCCTCGTACGACGGGAACAACCGCAACGCTTTTTTAAAGGACGCTTCGGCCTGCTCGTCTCTGCCCATATTTTCATATAAAGTACCCAACTGGTAATGATACAAGGGTTCCTGCGGGGCCAGTTCCACCGCCCGGCGGAAATGCTCCAAGGCCTTTTCCCAGTTTTGCTCCACCGCATAGGTAGAACCCAAATTCATATGCGTATCGGCTTTATTTTCATCTAGTTCGTTGGCCCTTAAAAAGTATTCCTGTGCCTGCTTTACATCCCCTTTCCAGCCGGCGGCAATACCAAGCAACTGGTAAGACAGCGGATTTTTGGGGTCTAACCGTTGGGCTTCTTTGTATTCGCTGATAGCGTCCTCCACCTTGCCGCTCCAATAGAGCGAAGCCCCCAACAGCAAATACGGCAACGGCGATTTGGCGTTTTTGATAACGGCACGCGCAAAACTGTCCGTGGCTTCTTTATAGCGCGCCTGGCTCATTTCGCCCATACCGCGCCGCATATCCACCGCTGATTGTTCCAACATCATACGGTCCCACACGGTTTGGGAATAATCGGTTTTAATTTCCTGCTTGCCAAACGAAAACGGGAAGAACGCGTGCAACAGCCCGGCGGGCAAAATAAATATCCCCGCCGTAAGTAAAAAGGGTATAAAAAACCGTTTGGACTGCATATGTATATGATAAATAAAAAACGGGGGCTTGGGCAAACGTTAGCGGCCCAGTTCGCGGCGCAGGGTTTGGATGCGTTCTTGGATATAGTTGGAAGCGTCAACAGACAGCGGAGAATTTTTGCCTTGCACAATATGCATTGAAAGCGCGCGTTCAAACCACAAGAGCGCCTTGGAATCGTCCTTGGGCACGCCGTCGCCCGCCTGGTACATTTCCGCCGCTTGCAGCATTACGCCGCAATCTTCGCCCTTGTTGGCCATTACTACCGTCCATTTAAAGGCCAAGGGGTAATATTCGCGTCCTTCCTCTTGGTAGAGCATCAGCAGGCGGTAGCGGGCTTCTTCGTCGCCGTTGGAGGCCAAGCGGTCCCATTGTTCGTACAAGGCACGGCGGCGCGCGGCAAAGTCAAAAAAATGCTTTATTTTATCCCACCAGGTGTGCAAAGTAGCAAGTTGCATTTCGTTCTCCTTGTAGATATTGTACACTATATAAAAATATTTCGCTAGGGAGAAGACGCTATGATCCGCCTTGATACGACACCTGTTAAAACACTCCTTTCCAAGTCCAAAATAGCCGGGTTTGATTACGCGATAAACCCGTATGTCGGCTGTCCGCACAAATGTATTTATTGCTATGCGGAATATATGCGCAAATTCAGCGGCCACAGCGAGGAGTGGGGCGAATTTTTAGACGTAAAACAATGTGCCGTACCGCTCAAACCGGGAAAACTTTTCCGCACCCGCGTAATGCTAAGTTCGGTAACGGATGCGTATAATCCCTACGAAAAGGAATACGGACTCACCCGCAACATCATCAAGCAACTTGTCTATTGCCAAGCCAAGGTGTATATTCTTACCAAATCGGCCCTCGTCGTGCGGGATATAGATTTGTTTAAGCAACTCTACCAATGCGAGGTAGCCCTGTCCTTTTCGTCCGCCGATGAGGGTTTTAGACAAGCGGCCGAGCCCGGTGCTTCGCCCGTGGCGGACAAAATAAACGCCTTAAAAACCTTGCACGGGGCGGGCATTTCCACCGCCGTAATGGTGGCGCCGCTCTTTCCGGGCATTACGGACTGGAAGCAAATTATCGCCCTTACCAAACCTTATGTAAACCGTTACGGGTTTGACAGTTTAAATATGCGCCCGGCCTTTCAGCGCAAGGTAATGGATTTTGTGGAAGGGCATTATCCCAAGGCCCTGCCGCTAATGGGCGATATTTACATTAAGCAAGACTCGTCTTATTGGACGAAACTCGCCAAAGAGATTACCGGCTATTGCCACGAACAAAATGTGCAGGCGGATATTTTCTTTGGCAATTTTCCCTCGTATTCCGGCGAGTAGCACACTTATAAAAAAGCCCCCGTTAAACCGGGGGCTTTTTCGTCCGTTAAATTTCGTCATTGGGCGGGTCGTCAAAACCGAGTTTCCACGTAATAGCAAACCCGGCCAAGAGCGCGCACAAAAAACCTACGCCGTAAAAAATGGCGCTGTGCAAATTGGACAGAGCAAGAAACAACACCACACCCGAAACACCAAACGGAATAGCGGACGTAACGTGGCAGGCCGCAATCACGGCTCCGCCGACGGCCGCCCCCAGGCACGCGCCGATAAAGGGTTTAAAAAGCGGCAAGGTTACGCCATAAATAAGCGGCTCGCCAATACCCAATAATCCCACAGGCAAAGCCGTTTTTACAATCGTTTTTAAGCGCGTGTTTTTGGTCTTTAAAAGCACCGCTACCGCCGCGCCTACTTGCCCGGCCCCGGCCATACATAAAATCGGGAACAAGGGGTTCATCCCCAGCATATTCACCAGTTGTTGGTGAATTGGCACTAAACTTTGGTGAACGCCCATCATCACAAGCGGCAAGAAGGTCCCGCCCAAGAGAGCCCCCGTCAGCCAGCCGCCGTGCGCCAAGGCCTTCTGCGTAAACAGCGCGAGCCAGTCCGACAGTTCCCCCGCCACCGGCTGGATTAACGCCAAGGACACAAAGCCCACCACTAAAATAGTCAGCGTCGGCGTGATAAACATTTCCCAAGTGCCGTTAATAAAGGCGCGCAAGCGTTTTTCAAACCAACTGCCCGCCAAGCACACCAAGAGTACGGCAATTACGCCGCCCTTGCCCGGCATTAACGGTGCGCCAAAGAGTGTAATTTTGGCAAGAGCCGGCATATTCAAAATACCCGCAAACGCCACGCCCAAGGCCGGAGTGCCGCCAAATTCTTTATTGGCGTTATACCCCACCACCGCATTTAAATAAAAGAAAATCCCCTGCCCGAACACCGCCAGCAGGCCCGCGGCGTTGGGGCTGTCCGCCAGCACGGTTTTAGCCAAAATGTTGCTGATCCCCAACAGTAACCCGCAGCCAATATACGCCGGAATCAGCGGCAGAAAAATATTCCCCACCACCGAGCAAGCCTTGCTTAACCAACTGGAATAGCGTTTGCGTACGGCAGTTTTGTTTTCCTGTACGTCTCCCACCGTAGGAGCCGGCTCCTGTTTGGCCGGGGCTTGGTAGGCGGTATTGGAAAGCGGTGCAAAGGGATGGCGTTCTTGGAAATAAGATGCCAACTTTCCCGCCGTAGAAGGCCCCACAATCAACTGGTGCTGTACGCCTGAATAAAAGTAGCCCGCCACATCCGGCACTTGGCGCAAGGCATCGGCCTTTACCAAGGTTTCATCCTTTACGGTAAAGCGCAGGCGCGTCATACAGCAGCCCAGCGTGGCGATGTTATCCGCACCGCCGGCGGCCTTTAAAATTCCCTCATACATATTTTTCAAATCGGCAGGCATTTACTTTTCCTCCGTAGCAATAAAATCCCATTGGTTTTGTTTGGCGTTGTAGCGCTCCATACGCCCGGTGTTAATATGGAAGTACATCCCTTCCAAATTTAGGCTCCGCTCTTGCACGGCGGCCGCTACGCACGGAATTTGTTTTAAATGGCCCAACTGGTCCAGCACGTTATTTTTAATGGCTTCTTCCAGCGTGGCCCCGCGGTACGAGGTATGCGTGCGGTCCAGCCACGCGCGGATTTCGGGCGTTAATTCATCCAAATGTTGGAGTTTGGCGACGGCGTTGCAATCGCTATGGCCCAAAATCACAATGTTTTGCACCTTTAAGTTTTCCACCGCAAAGCGCAAAGAGGCCATCATAGAAAAGTCCTCTTGGTCAATTTGGTTGAGCATATTGCGGTGCACGCAAATATGCCCGTCGTTTGTATTGAAGATAGCCTCGGGGCAGACGCGGCTGTCAAAACAACTGACAACCATTGAGTGCGGAGCCTGCGTATTAGCGATTTGCTCGGCGTGGATAGCACAGAAACCGCGGCGGACCGGGTCCCCGTTAAAAAAACGGCGGTACCCCTCCACCAACTGGCGGAGCCCGTCATTGGGATAAGTAGTCAAATTCATACTTATATTGTAGCAGTTTAGAAATGCCCTGCGCACACCCTAGCGGGCCGCACCTTGCAGGCCGCACCCTGCGGGCGGCACCTTGCAGGCCGCCACTCTATGCACTGGGTTACGATTAATGGGGCCACACTGTTTTTGTAATGTCGCGCTCAAACAAGCAGGGTTACTGAACAATGGTCCAGCGGGTACCACTGCCAACGGTGGCGCCTAAACGCTTGCAAATGTTTTGGGCAAATTCTATGTCCGCGGCATTAGTGGAATCCGTACCGCACACGATATTTGCCTGTCCGGCCGCTTGACTGACGGAGTGGCGGTAGGCCAACAAATAGGGCTTTTGCTTATGGTACGCGGCTACGGAAATACCCGCAAAAATATAGTTAAAATATTTGCTTTGCGGAACTTTAACATCCAAATCATCGGGGTTATCTGCATACGAACCGTTTGCCATATAATACACTTCTTCGGCGTCGCGGAAGGTCTTTAAAACAGCGAGGGCTTCGCTGGCGCGGGATTTTTCCACCGCCCAAGTATATTGCGGCAGCGCCACCGCCGCCAAAATACCAATAATAAGCACGACTACTAAAAGTTCTATAAGGGTAAATCCCGCTGTTGCCGTGCGGAAAGTATTAACGGTACGGCCACTTGTCGTAAAGTCGTCATCCCCGAGGAATTTAGTCGGGGATCCGTTGTTGCAGTTGCCTTTTTTAAATAACGACAGATTCCCGACTACAACACTCGGGAATGACACGATAGAAGTAAATCCTTTCATTTTTTCTCCTTATTAAGGCCTTTATATTTGAGCAAAACAGCCTTTTATACGCGTTTTTATACGACGGATACATCCGGGTACAGCCACCGCAATTTATTAAAATTTTAACAAAAAAAAAAAACGAAACAACCCCTTTACAGTAAACGGACAAAAAGGCAACGACAGATCCCGTATAAAAACT
>CAVKWQ010000054.1:0-10423 GCA_963660385.1 Muribaculaceae bacterium | reverse complement strand
TAAACCTTTTTTTCTACCACCGGCATAGCCGGTGGATTTTTATACCATAAAAAAGGCCCCTGCAAGAGGGGCCTTCTAACAAACCAATCAGGCTACCAATGCAGTAAATACGGCGGGATTAAGAGCAGCATAGAAAGCACAGCCAGCACAATTTGCAGGCCCAAGTTCCAGCGCGCCCATTTGAGCCACGGAATCCCCGCCATACCGATAGCGGCCATTGTAACGGGAGCCGTGGGAATAATGGCGTTCGTCCAGCCTTCGCCGAACTGGTAGGCCAAAATGGAAAGTTGCGGGCTGATACCCAGCAAGTCCGACAGCGGAATCATTACAGGCATTGTCAGCACGGCCTGGCCGGAGCCGGACGCCACAAAGAAGTTAATAAACGTGTGCGCCCAGAACATCCCCTCCACCGCGGCCAAGGGGTGTTGCTGGCCGATAATTTGCGCAATGGCGTGCAAAACCGTATCCAAAATGCGCCCGTCGGAAGCAATCACCACAATCGCGCGCGCCAAGGCCAGCATAATAGACACGCTAACCATACTGCGCGCCCCGTCAATAATCGCGTCCGTCGTTTGGTTTAAGGACAACCGGCCGATAACCGCCGACACCAACCCCACGCCTAAAAATAGGCCGGAAATTTCAATAATATACCAATGATAGACCGCCACCCCGTACACGAGTGCGGTCATACCCAAGGTAAAAACAACCGAAATCCAAATATGCGAGGCTTTAAAATGCGGCTTTTCCAGCACGTTTAAATGCAGGTTTTTGCGTTTTTCTTTATCGGCCTCATAAGTGATACTTTTGGTGGGATTTTTACGCACTTTTTCCCCATACCACGTAACAAACCATATCACCACGCCCGTACAAATGGCCCACACGGCCAAGCGGTATCCAAGCCCGGAATAGAGCGGCAGTTGCGCGATACCTTGGGAAATGCCGACCGTAAACGGGTTCATAAACGCCGAGCCAAACCCCACCCACGCGCCTAAAAAGGGAATACTTACCCCCACCACCGTATCGTACCCCAGCGAGAGCGCCAGCGGAATAAACAGCGGGATGAAGATAAGGGTTTCCTCCTCCATACCGAATACGGCTCCCCCCAGCGAAAACAAAATCATACTGACCGGGATAAAAAACTTTTTGAGGCAGTCCGTGCGGGAAAACAAATAACTGGTGCCCAAAATCACGGCGTTTACCGTGCCGGTGCGTTCCAAAATGGTAAAAATCGCCCCGGTAATAAAAATAAACACGATGATATCGGCACAATCGCCAAAGGCTTTGGCGGGGGCCGTCAGCACGGCAGCAAGGCCCTGCGGGTTGGATTCCACCTTATGGTAGGACCCAGCCACGGTATAGGAACGGCCGTCCTTTTGGACGGTGTCATACTGCCCGGCGGGCAGGAGGTACGTCAGCGCGGCCATAACCAGCATAATGGCAAAAATTAGGCCGTAAATGTTAAGGGAAAAACCTGATTTCATTTCTACATTATAGATAATTTCCCCTATACCACGCCTGAAAAATCGGTTTAGCGGCTAAAAAAGTCCGCCAAATCGCACGCAAAGCACACCAGGCCGATAACGCCTACCAAGTAAAAAATGAAGTAGAAACACATAGTTGGAAGATGCGGTTAGCAAAGTTAAGCCAATCGGCCGGAAGCCTTTTTAACATAGGGCGGACGCGTTGGAATCTTAACTTTACTAACCCAAACATCTTTTTATTTGCTACAATAGACTTGCGCCCCCTGGCGGGATACACGCAAGTAAGAGCGCACAAAATACTGGGGCCGCGGGCGCGGCCTAAACTGCCGGGTCCGGCAGGCGGATTTGCTTCTGTAAGGATAGATGCAATTTTGTACGCCCGGAGAATATAAACAAGTTAGGGCTTGTTTATAAATGTTAGTATAGTAAGTATTGTTAGCGTTTGTCAAGTGTTTTTTGGTCCTAATTGGGCCTAATCATTTTTTAGAGAGGAGCCGATGATAAATAAGTTTGAAAAACAACTGGAAAAATGGAACGGCGGCGTATTGCGCGGAGCCCAAGCCAAGTTAGCACGGCTCCTGCAAGTTTCCACCGCTACGGTGGCCCTATGGACGACCGGAAAGCGCCGTCCCTCCAAAGGGTATGTAGCCCAAATGGCGCAACTTTTCGGGCTGGACGAGTTTTCCGTTATGCGGCTTTTTACCCCCGTTACCACCTATCCCGAGGCGCACCCGTTTTCCCCGCTGCCCGCTCTGCGCGATGCCCAAGGGCCGGAAAATGCTTACAGTGCTGACAATTCTACCGCGCAAAGCAACAGCGTTTCCATACCGCTTTTATCTGCCGCCCCCTTACACTACCCGGCTTTAACCGGGTGCGAGGTAACCGAGTGGTGGACCTTGCCCCGCCAACGCGCACAAGGCGGCAAATATTTGCTGGATATAAATAATGCCCTATGGCTTATTAAGCCCGCAAGCGTGTGGACGGACGGCAAAACAATGCTAATTTGGGCAAGTGGCAAAAGCCTGCTTGCCAAGGTGCAAGGACAAACGCTTTTGGCCGAGAACGGGCAAACGCTTCCGACGGTTGAAGCGCGCCCTTTGGGCCAGGCGGTATTAAAAATGGATTATATTGGCTAATTCCCCTTGATTTCAGCCGGAATTCCACTATACTATTCATATCCCTAGTAAGGGCCGACAGAAAACTACCCCGGCACACCAGCCTTTCCTGATGATGTCTGGCGGTGCGAACGGATGACAACTGTTCCCGATTGTTTGCCTTGCGGGCGCGAAGAGCGTGGCACGGCAGGGGACCGGGAAGCAGAAAAAAAGTTCTTTGAGGATTGTACAACACGGAGCAGGTGCGTTTGGTATGCAAGGCCGCTGCACAAACTTTGGGCCGGCTGCCTGAGGGCAGTTGGAGTTCGCCAGAGGTATGGGGCGGCGCAACCACCGGCAGGCCCTGTGTGGCGCCGCAAAACTTTGAACTGTTGGAGTACCTGTTACTACGGAAAGTGAGTAATTATGGACAAATCGGCTGATTGAGACCCCTGCGTTGAATAAACACAGGGGTCTCGCTTTATTTATAACAACAAATTCCGGAACGCTCCGCGCCAGTTGACTTTCCAGGATGACGTTGTTAAATAACGACACAGCAAACAACCCGTGCGGTAGATCCTGAAAACCCTGCGGGCCGCCGGTTCAGGATGACCGATATTTTAATAAAGACGTCATTCCCGAAGGTCGTAGTCGGGAATCTGTCTTGGCTGTTGTTGTTCTCTTACAAAACAACAGATCCCCGACTAAATTCCTCGGGGATGACGGCAAAAAGCAATAACACAAGGCCGTTTAAATAAAGGTCTTTCTATTTGTCATCCCGGGCGTGGACCCGGGATCCAGTCTGTTTATCAGATAAAGACCTTATTTTATTCTAGATTCCGGACCCCTAGCGGGCGGCTTTCTTGCCCCGGAACGACAACAAAAAAACCGGGGGAGTATTATAAAACACTCTCCCGGGGAAAATAAAAATTAACTACTGCTTTATTTAACGGTGAAGCCGGAACCTGCAAACGATTTGCACAAATTCGTAGCGGTGGACCCCGTCGGCGTGCAGGTGCGCAGGTCGGCTACATCGTTGTAGTTATTGAAGAACGTCAGCACATATTTTTCGGAGCCGCCCAAGTTGCGCGTGGCTTCCACGCGGTCGCCCTTGGATAAATCGTACACAAACAAATTAGTGGTGTATTGGTTGCCGGACGAATTCCAAGACCCGCCAGAAAGTTTGATATCCAGGTCATAGCGCGTTTTGGGCAAGTCATTGGGGCGTTCGTTCAAGGCGCGGTTCATCGCGTCCACAATCGCCCGCCCGTTTACAAACGCTTCGGAAGCGCGGCTCTTTTCCACCGCGGTTTCATACTGGGGCAACGCAATCGCCGACAAAATGCCGATAATCAGCACCACCACCAAAAGTTCAATTAAGGTAAAACCTCTGCTCATAAAAGCCTCCTAAAAGGGTTATCTACCGATATAGTATAAAATACCCGGCGCAAAAATACAAGTTTTTCGGGTATTCTCTATATAGAAAGCGGGCAAAATTTGCTATGATATGGGTATGCAGAAAATCATTAAAATAGGTAATTACAAGATTTCCAATACTTTACCCTTGGTGTTTATGGCCGGGACGTGCGTCATTGAAAGCGAAACGCACTATATTGATACCGCCAAAAAGTTAAAAGCCATTATCGCCAAGACGAAACACCCTTTTATTTTAAAAGCCTCTTTTGACAAAGCCAACCGCACGTCGGTAGATGCGTACCGCGGGCCGGGGCTTGCCAAAGGGCTTGAAATTTTAGCCAAGGCCAAAAAAATCACGGGCCTTCCGCTGGTGGTGGATGTGCACGAACCTTGGCAGGCCGAAGAAGTCGCGCAAGTGGCCGATATTTTGCAAATTCCGGCGTTCTTGTGCCGCCAGACCGATTTGGTCTTGGCCTGCGCCGATACGGGCAAAGCCGTCAACGTGAAGAAAGGACAATTTTTGGCCCCGGCGGCAATGGAACAAGTGATTAAAAAAATTGAATCCCGCGGCAACCATAAAATTTTACTCACCGAACGCGGTGCTAGTTTTGGCTATGGCGATTTGGTGGTGGATATGCGCTCGCTGGAAATTATGAAGCAGTTTGGCTATCCCGTCATTTTTGACGCGACCCACTCCGTGCAAAAGCCCGGCGCGCTGGGCTCGGCTACGGGCGGAAACCGCCAGTTGGCCCCGGTACTGGCCAAGGCGGCCACCGCGCTTGGGATTGCAGGCGTGTTTTTTGAAGCGCACCCGGACCCGGACCACGCCTTGTCCGACGGGCCGAACTCGTTAGATTTAAAAATGACCGCTAAAATGACGCGCGAATTGTGCGCTATTGATGAATTGGTTAAAAAATTTAAATGACAAATAACCGCCCCGTTTGGACACCGTCTTTAAAAGGGCAGGCCGTATTGTTCGGCCTGCTTTTGGTACTCTGCGCGGGGTTGTATTTTACTTTTTCCTTTGTAACGGCCCGCTTGCCCGAGCCGTTTAAAACCCAACGGCCCGCGCCCGAAGCGACCCCGTGGATAAACAGGTGAAACTATGACACAAGAATTTTCTGAAACCGCCATAAAACGTATGGCCCGCCACGTACTGGAAATTGAACTGGAAGCCCTGGAACTGAGCAAAAAAAGCATTGACGACCAATTTTTAAAGGCCGTGGACGTAATTGCCAAAACCAAGGGCCGCGTAGTGGTGCTGGGCATTGGCAAAAGCGGGATTATCGGCCGCAAAATTTCCGCCACGCTGGCTTCTACGGGCACGCCGTCTTTCTTTGTGCACCCGGTGGAAGCCCTGCACGGCGACTTGGGGATGATTATGCCCGGCGATGTGATTTTGGCGATTTCTTTTTCCGGCCAAACCGAGGAAATCAATAAAATTCTCCCCTCCTTGGAGCGCCGCAAACTCACCATTATCGGTATGACGGGCAACGCACACTCCAAACTGGCGTTAATGTCCGATATCCACATTACGATTCACATTGAGCGCGAGGCCTGCCCGTACAACCTGGCCCCCACCGCTTCCACCACCGCTACCTTGGCCGTGGGCGATGCGCTGGCGCTGTGCTTAATGAAAATCAAACACTTTGAAAAGCGCGATTTCGCCGTCTTTCATCCGGGGGGCTCCTTGGGCAAACTGCTTACCCAGCAGGTTAAGGATTTAATGCGCAAGGGCAAAAACAACCCCACTGTACGCGAAACCGCTTCCGTTAAGGACGCGCTCTTTGTAATGACCCAAACCGGGGCCGCCGGAGCCACCAGCGTGGTGGATAACAAGGGCCATTTGCTTGGATACTTTACCGACGGAGATTTGCGCCGCTTGTTGCAAAAGGGCGCGGACCTGCTCAACAAAAACATTACCGAAGTAATGACAAAGAACCCGCACCACATTTTGGACACGGTTCCAGCCATTGATGCGGCCAAAATGATTCACGCCACGCACGTGGATAACCTGCCGGTATTGGATAAATCCGGCAAGGTGGTGGGCATTATTGACGAAAAAGATTTAATTGAATATTTGGCGTTTTTGGATAAAAAATGAAAAAATACCTTTTGTTTGGTTTACTGCCTTTATTAGCCGCCTGCGGCGGGAGTGATACTTTTTCCCCCACCGAAGACGCCGGTATGCAACTGGCTACGCAGGTTTCCATTTTTGAATCAAAAGACAGCCAAAAACAATGGGTGCTCCGCGCCGACGCGGTGGACTTTTCCGACTTGAAGAGCGCCACCTTAAAAAACCCCGTGCTGCTGCTGAAAGAAAACGGACAGGACAGCGTACAGGTAACCGGCGACACGGGCACCTTTGACTACCCGCACAAACTGGTATCCATTGACGGGCACGCTGTGATAAAGTCTTTAACCGAAAACGCCACCATTACCGCCGAGCAATTTTCCTACGATGTAGATAAAAACCGCATTTGGTCCGACACCAAAACGGTCATCACGCGCGGCGGAGCCAAGGTAACGGCCAAGGGCGGCGTGGAAACCGATTCCAAATTATCCAAAATTGAACTCAAAAAACAAAGGACCCGCTTGCCTGCGCGCACGGACGAATTAAAACTAAACAAGGATACGCTACCCAAATGAAGACAAAATGGCTCCTTTTGCTCCCCTTGCTGGCAACCGTGGCGATTAGCGGCTGCCGGACGGTACGCGCCCAAGGGCCGGAAATCAAAATTCCGCCCGCCAAAAAGCAACTCACGCAGGCCAAACGCAATTTTAAACAAAAAGCCGCCGTTAAAAAAATGCCCGAAGTGTTGGGCGGGCTTGTGCAAAGCGACAGTTGGGTAATTTACAAGGACAAGCAGCAAGAGGAATTTAAGGGCCACGTTTCCTACGATAACGGAACGTACCGCTTCCGCTCCGATTACGCCTTGTCCGAGCGAGCCCTGAACCGCTTTACGGCCAAGGGGCACGTCTATCTGCGCCAAGCCGAAAAGAACGCGCCCGAATATCAAGCCTATGCCGACTACGCCCGCTACAACTACAAAACGCAAAAGGGCCTTTTAACTGCCAACAAGGGCAAACAAATCCGCCTGATTTACACGGATAAAAAGAACGGCACCGCCACCGCTTACGCGCAAAAGGCGGGGTTTGATTTAAACAAACAACTTTTTATTTTAGAGGGAAATGTCCGCGTCGTGCGAGATACGCCGCAAGGCCCGCAAACCCTCACGGCTGAAAAGGCCACCTACCACCAGGCAAAAAACCATTTGCTCTTGGAAGGCGGCGCCTCGGCTTCGGACTCGCTCCGCACCTTGGAAGCCGACACCATTATTTACGACGGCAACAATAACGAGTCTTACGCTTACGGCTCCCGTCCGCTGGTGCACGGCACGAGTGAGGAAGGCACATTTGCTATAATAGCGGATAAGGTCCAGTCCGACAACGAGGGCAAAAAAATAATTTTAGACGGCAAGGTACAGGGCTGGGCGGT
This sequence comes from Muribaculaceae bacterium, assembly GCA_963660385.1. Lineage (GTDB taxonomy): Bacteria > Elusimicrobiota > Elusimicrobia > Elusimicrobiales > Elusimicrobiaceae > Avelusimicrobium. The sequence goes on along the minus strand of CAVKWQ010000054.1, from coordinate 2,933 downwards.
ATCCCCCCGGCTCAACGAAGCCTCCGCCAACACCAAATTTTAGGGGTTTTTTACTTATGGAACTGCGCAGCGAACAAATTGTAAAAGTTTACAAGGACCGTATGGTCGTAAAAGGGGTGGATATTCACGTTAAATCCGGCGAAATCGTCGGTCTGTTGGGCCCCAACGGCGCCGGGAAAACTACGTCCTTCTATATGATGGTCGGCTTTATCAGCCCCACCAAGGGCCGCGTGTTTATTGACGGCGACGACGTAACCAAACTGCCAATGTACGAGCGCGCCCGCCACGGTCTGGGATATTTGGCGCAGGAACCCACCATTTTTAAAGGCCTTACGGTGGAGGAAAATCTGCTGGCGGTGCTGGAACGCATTTTGGACGACAAGCAAGAGCAAAAACGCCGCGTAGAAGCCCTGTTAAACGAGTTCGGCCTGACCAAACTGGCCAAGCAAAAAGCGTGGACGCTCTCCGGCGGCGAAAAACGCCGTATGGAAATTGCGCGCTGTATGATCAGCAACCCCAAAATCATTTTGCTGGACGAACCCTTTGTAGGCATTGACCCGATTACCGTGTCCGACCTGCGCCATATGATTTTTAAACTCAAAGACAAAGGTATCGGCGTGCTGATTACCGACCACAACGTGCGCGAAACCCTGCCGCTTACGGAGCGCGCGTATTTGATTTACGACGGTAAAATTTTGGTGGAGGGCGACCAAAACACCTTGCTTAACGACGCAAATGCCCGCCGCCTGTATTTAGGGGAAGATTTTAAGATGTAAGGGGGCTCTATGAATCCGTTTTCCAGCGTAACTGAGGAACTCAAAAGCACTTTTGATAAAAAATTTTACGAAAAGGCCAAGTTTATCCCCTCCGCCACCGAAACGGTAGAACTCTTTTGCGCGTTTAAAGATTTTCTGTACCAATACCCCTTGGAGTGCACCTCGCAAAAGGCGTGTCCGGCTTCGCTGGAACAACTGGCCGCCCGGCTGGAAAAACAGATTTTAAACTCGCTTTGTTTTCTGTGCAAGGAAAAATCGGACTGCAACGCCTGCCACGCCCGCGCGCACCAACTGACACAAGATTTTGTTTTGGCCCTGCCTGATATTCAGCGCCTGCTGATTACCGACATTACCGCCGCCTACGAGGGCGACCCGGCCGCCGTAAACCCCGTGGAACCGCTCTTGTGCTATCCCGGTATTACCGCCATTACTTTACAGCGTATGGCCCACTTTTTACACAAAAACGGCGTGCGCTTGATTCCGCGCATTGTTACCGAATACGCCCACAATTTGACAGGGATTGATATTCACCCCGGCGCAGAAATCGGCTCCGGCTTTTTTATTGACCACGGAACGGGCGTTGTCATCGGCGAGACGTGCGTGATTGGCTCCAATGTAAAACTCTATCAGGGCGTTACCTTAGGGGCCAAGAGTTTCCCCTTGGACGAACACGGCAACCCCGTAAAAGGCATTAAACGCCACCCCAATATTGAGGACGACGTCATCATCTACGCCGAAACCACCGTGCTTGGCAACGTAACCATTGGCAAGGGCAGCGTTTTGGGCGCCAACAAGTGGATTACCCACGACGTCCCCCCTCACTCCCAAATATAGCCCTGCGGGCACCCTAGCGGGCCGCTACTTGACCGCGCTCTTTTGACTAATGGAGCAACACGGTTCTTGCAATGTCGCACTCTGCCGAAACGACCCTGCGGGCTGTGCCACTCTATGCGCTAGGTTACGATTAATTGAGCCACACTACTAGGGCAATACCGCGCTCTACCGAAACAACTCTGCGCGCCAGCAATTTAGGGCAAAAAGCCCCGTTATAAACGACCGCCCCGGGGTTACATCTCCCCGGGGTAGTTCTTATACTAAAAGCACATCTTTACCAACCGTTTTTAGTAAATTCACAACTATAAGTATCCACCACCCCTACACAATCAATATCCCCCACATTCCAAAAACTATAATTGCCAAGTTGGGTGCAAGTAGCGCCAACGGTGCAGGAGCCATAGCAGTTGTCGTCCGTACGAGGGGCATTGGTATATTCGGGTTCACAGGTGCGCTCTCCGCGATATCCAGTATTCGCTAACCAGTATTCCTCCACAGAAGATTCAATTTGCCACTCTGTTTTCCAACATACCGTATCGGTTTTAGCGGCAGACGGACAACACTCGCTCTTATGGGCGGATTTATAGTTCGCATCATCGCACGCACTTGCCGCAATGCACGCCCCTTCCTCATCCATAGTAGTACCCGCCGGGCAGGTGCAGGAACAAGTAGTGGTGCTCCACGTCCCGGCCTTCCAATTTGCGTTATGTCCCCCTTGTTCGCAATTTTGCGCACGGTTTAAAACATCTTGGGAAGTCATATCGCAAGTTGATGTACAAGTGCCCGTCCAATCGCTCCAAGCGCAGGCCGTGGCGTTCCAAGTTCTCGTTTGCGTACCCGTAGACCCCTCAGGGCAGGCGCGCGAAGAGGCTTCTCCTGCGGGCGGATTTTGGCAGTCGCACTCGCGCTGCGTTTTGCTGCAAGTACCCCAATTTCCAGGGACCCACTCACCGGTGGCCGTGTTGCACGTTACCGTGCGAGTTTGCGTTCCGCAACTGTTACAGGCTTGGCTGGAAATCGGTTCTGCTCCTGTGCAATCACAAGTATCAGCAATAGAGCAAGTGCTCCAAGCACTCCAAGTGCCCGTGGTTGTATCGCAGGTTCTCGTTTGAGTCCCGCCATTATTACACCCACAGGTTTGTGTAGAAGAGCCCGAGCAGTTAATCACAGGGTCCGGGGTTGGACCGTAAGCCGCGCACTCCGCGCCGCTCGTGTAGTCAGCCTTTGCAGTCAGTTCGCTACACAACGGATAATTTTTATTGAGTTTTGCGCATTGTTCCGCGCTATCACAGCACAGACGGCCGTCCCGGTAAGACGGCATTT
>CAVKWQ010000053.1:0-10430 GCA_963660385.1 Muribaculaceae bacterium | reverse complement strand
GCACCGTTATCCAAAAGGGCGCTTCGGTAAATGCAAGCCCAATGCCCACCAAAAGCGCATCCAAACTCGTCGCCACCGAAAGCGCAAGCAAGGTTTTAAAGGAGTGTAATACGCATACATCTTCTTCGTCCTGCGGGTTGCGTGCTTCCTTCACCATACGCACGCCGATAAAGGCCAAAATCGCAAAAGCAATCCAATGGTCCACCGCACCGATATAACGCCCTACTCCGGCGCCGCCCAGCCAGCCCACGGAAAACATAATAAAATGCGCCACCGCAAATAAGGCGCTTACTTTACCTATATAAGACAGGGGAATTTTGTTTTGGTGGGAACAGCCGGAAGCAATCGTAACGGCCAAGTTATCCATAGATAACCCCAAAGCAACTAATAAAGCGGATAGAATATTCATATAAATTATGATAACATTTTTTATATATTCCCCGTTTTAGGGAGCATTATGCAATCGCTTAAAGAGTTATACAAAATTGGTATGGGGCCTTCCAGCAGCCATACAATGGGCCCGCGCAAAGCGGCCGACGCGTTCAACCGCGCTTATCCGTCCGCCGAATCCTTTCGGGCGGTACTTTACGGCTCCTTGGCCGCCACCGGCAAAGGGCACTTGACCGATTTCGCTATCAAAGAAGCCTTTTATCCCAAGCCCGTTGCTATTGAGTGGGAGTACAATACCTTTTTACCCAAACACCCCAACGCAATGCGTTTTGAAGCCCTGGATAAGGCCGGGCACAAAATGAGCGCGCAAGTGGCGTACAGCATTGGCGGGGGCGACGTCCGCACCGACGAAAACTTCGGGCAGGAAATCAACAACATTTACCCCCATAAATCAATGGCGGAAATTTTGCAGTACACCTCGGACAAGCGTATGCTGTTATGGGAATATGTGGAAGAATTTGAAGGCGCGGACATTTGGCAATATTTAGGCACCATTTGGAAGACAATGCAAACCACAATGAACCGCGGCTTGGAAAAGCGCGGCGTCTTGCCCGGCTCCTTAAATTTGGAGCGCAAGGCGCGCCGCTACCTTTACAAGGCGGAAAACTCCCCCCAATACCTGCGCCGTATGAATAACCTGTTTTCTTATGCGTTGGCGTGCTCGGAAGAGAACGCCGCCGGCGGTGTGGTAGTTACCGCGCCCACTTGCGGCTCCTGCGGGGTCGTGCCTGCGGTGTGCCGCTTGATCCAAGAAATTTGCGAATTTGAAGACACCACCATTTTGCACGCCTTGGCAACAGCCAGTTTGTTTGGCAATATGGCCAAGGCCAATGCCTCTATTTCCGGCGCGGAAGTAGGCTGTCAGGGCGAGGTCGGCGTGGCGTGCGCAATGGCGGCCGCGGCCACCTGCCAATTAGAGGGCGGCGACAACCGCCGTATTGCCTACGCAGCCGAAATGGGGCTTGAACACCACTTGGGGCTGACTTGCGACCCGGTGGACGGGTTAGTGCAAATTCCGTGCATAGAGCGCAACGCGCTGGCCGCTTCCCGCGCGCTGGACTGCGCCACCTATGCCTTAATGTCCGACGGGGACAACCGCGTATCTTACGATGACGTTTTAGCCACTATGATGCAAACGGGCCTGGATATGAACAAGGACTACCGCGAAACCGCACGCGGGGGCTTGGCCCGTTTCTTTAAAGAAAAAGTATTGCGGCTTAAAAAAGGGGGTAACAAATGAACGTAATGGAAGGTATTTTAAAGCGGCGCAGTATCCGCCGCTTTACGGACAAACCGATTGAAAAGGGCGACATTACCGCGCTTTTGCGTGCGGCTATGATGGCGCCTACTGCACGCAACTGCCAAGAGTGGGAGTTTATCGTGGTGCAAGACAAAAACACCTTGCACAAAATTACCACAGTTCACCCGTATGCGCAAATGTTGAAGGAAGCCGCCTGCGCCATTTTGGTATGCGGCAATACGCACAAAGAACACGCGCCGGGCTACTGGATTGCCGACTGTGGTGCGGCCACGCAAAATATTTTATTAGCCGCCACCGAACTGGGTTTAGGGAGCGTATGGCTGGGTGTTTATCCCAATGAGGACCGTATGAACGCATTAGCCAAGATGTTCGGCTTGCCGGAGTATGTAAAACCGCTTAACGTGATTGCGCTTGGCTATCCGAACGAACAAAAGCCGGATATTGACCGCTTTGACCCGGACAAAATCCACCTTGAAAAATGGTAAAGTAAAAGAGCCGCCTGCCTGCGGCTCTTTTTTGTATATAGGAGGCTGAAATGACTGATTCGCTTTCTTTTAAAAAAATTTCCGCAATTATTTTGCTTTGTACTGCGGTGTTATCCACGGGTATTTTTTTGTATGTAAACCAGATTGAACGCACCTTGGAGCGCAACCGCACGATGTACTTGGAGGAAGTCGCCCGCCAAACCACCGACGAGGTGGAAACGCAAATCCATAACGATTTGGCCCTATTGCGCTCTATCGCTACGGCGATTGAGTCCGTCTCCAAACCGACCGCGCAGAGCATTGACCGCCTGATGAAGAACGAGTCCGCCGTCAATAATTTTAAGCGTATGGGATTTGTCCGCCCGGACGGTATGGCAATGTTAAGCGATAATTTGCTGTTGGACCTCTCCAATGAGGAGCACGTTAAAAAGGCGCTCGCGGGCGAGGCCAATGTGTCCGAACGCATTACAGATGCGGCAGACGGAAAGGATATTTTGGTAGAGGCCGTGCCTGCCCGCAAGAACGGAAAAATTATCGGCGTTTTGTTTGCTACCCGCTCGGTAGAGGAGTTTGCCAAAGAACTGGATACGCAAAGTTTCCGCGGGGAAGGTTACTCGGCTATTGTCCGCGCCAATGGGGACAGCGTGGCCCGCGCCTTGCACAAAAACGCTATCAGCCAAGTGGAAAATATTTTTAATCTGCCCGATGACCCGCAAGGCCAACTGCCTCGCGCGCTTAAAGAGCCGATGCAAAACCGCCAAAGCGGCACCGTAAAATACACCTCTGCCGAAAAAGGCGAACTGCACATTAGTTACCAACCTTTAAACATTAATGACTGGTACCTGCTGTCCGTCGTACCCACCGTGCAAATGACGCGCCAAATCAATGCGCTGGTGTGGCGGCTTTTAGGCCTGTGTTTGGCCGTGGTGGCCGCCGGGCTCTGCGCGTGGGGGTACATTTTTATCCAACAGAAAAAGGCACGGCAAAAACTATTTACTACCGCCTTTATTGACCCTGTTACGCAATGCAAAAACTTGGCCGCCATCCGCCCGGAAATGGAGCAAATCTTCCGCACGCATACGAACCAATCCTATGCTATTGTGGCAATGGACGTGGGCAAGTTCCAATCGTTTAACGAACGATATGGTTTTAAAACGGGTGATACGCTTTTAAAACATTTATCCCGCGTGATACAAGAGGGCTTAAAGCAAGATGAACTGTTCACCCGTATTTATGCGGACCGCTTTGCAATGCTACTGGAATACGCCTCCGAGGGCGAACTGAAAAACCGTTTGGAACTGCTGGCCGAGCAGATTTCCAACTTTCAAACAGAGGATAAAAAGACCTTTGCCCTAATGTTGGCTTTCGGCGTGTATCCTATTGAAGACCGCAATGAATCCGCCCAGGAGATGTACAACCGCGCGTGCGTGGCCAAAAAGCGCGTGAAGGGCCGCTACGACGAAATTGTGGCCTTTTATCAAACGCGGTGGCACCAAGAATTAACCGAAGAAGCGCTGATTGAAAGCCGTATGCGCCAAGGCATTGAAAAGAAGGAATTTCGCTTTTTTGTGGAACCTATCCGCTCCTTAAAAGATGACTCTCTTTTTGCGGCCGAAGCAGTGGCGGACTGGCCCGTACCCGAGCGCCAAGACCCGCTGGAACAGGCTGTTTTCCGCCCGGTATTTGAAAGAAACGGCTTTATATACCAATACGGACGCTATCTGCTGGATGCCGCCTTGGAAACGCTTGCTGACTGGAAAGCCCAAGGCAAAAAGTTAATCCCGCTGGTAGTGAAAATTGCCGATGAGCACCTGACCGCGCCGGGCTTTGCGGAGCGTTTGGCCGCCAAAGCCAAGGAAATGAACATTGAGCCCAAATGGCTGTACTTGGAACTGACGGAAACCAAGCGGCGCATTTTAAATGCACGCTTAAAAGCCGCCGGAGAGGAACTGAAACAAAAGGGATTTAATCTTACCGTGCGCTATACGGGGCTGGTGTCGCCCGCCTTTAAAGAAATGCCGATAGACGGCGTAAAAATCGGGCGGCAAATGTGGACAAAATCGCCCGACCGCAAAAGCAATATGCTGGCGCAATCCTTGGGGCAGGTATGCCAAGAATTAGGCATTTTTCTGGCGGCAGACGATGTGGCAACCCAAGAGGACATTGCCCGCATTAAAGCGTTGGGCTTTTCATACGCGCAAGGGCCATTTGTGGGGCCTAAGGTCAAGCCGGAGGAACTTCTGTAAACGGCAAGCACATAGGGATGACACGGCTTTATAGCGTGGAATTAGGTTATTTTCCCCCGCTAAAAGACAGGGCCCAAATAATGCACAACAGAATAATTTTGGCACACGCGCCGGAAAATTGGTATAATATAGTACCGATTTATGGTGGATGTAGCTCAGTTGGTTAGAGCGCCGGTCTGTGGAACCGGAGGTCGCGGGTTCAAATCTCGTCATCCACCCCATCTTATATCCCGCTTAACTTTTAGCGGGATTTTTTAATGCCTAATTTAGGACTCTCCCCTCTTTCGTCGTCGGTAAAAAAGGTCTAATTCCCCAACGTTATCAAATAAATATATTTTCCTTTCCCCGCCATTTTTTCCTTTGCCCCTACTTTTTTGCTATCTTTCTATCTATTTTGCAAAATTTAACACTAAAAACTTAATTTTCCTTTAAGAGTTGGCTAACCCGGGCCGCCGTAAGCCCCAAGACCCGCGCACACGCGGCTTGGCTAAGGCCGTTTAGGCGCATATATTCGCGGATTTGTAGTGCCAAGGTCTGTTTGTACAAGGCTTTATCCACCTTGGGTTGTTTGGCCCGTTTTCGGGCCACCAATTCCGACCGTTTCCAAGGGCCGGAGTGTGGTTTCACATTGGCACAGAACGAAAATTCGGTTCCACGACGCAATACAACCGTAATTTTGCTTTCTTGGTATTCGTACCCAATACGGCAGATAATAGATTTAAGGGTTTCTTCCTGCTCGTATTCTGATAATTGCTCAAATAGGGCCCTGTTGATAACTCCATTTTTATCCAATTCTGCTACTAACGCTAAGTGAAATTCCCGTTGTCGTACAGTCCGTGTGGGACAGGCCTTATGCCCCTCGTCTCGGCACTTTCGGCAAATATAATAAAAATGTTTCGTATTTTTCTTTTTCCCATAAATAGGAACCATTGGGCTGCCACAGGCTTCGCAAAACAATAAACCACGCAAGATACCAGGAATGGCTTTCCTTACCGTTTCATACATTTTTCGTCCATTATTTAACAGTTTTTGCACCGCTTCAAAGGTTTCTACGGACACAATTCCGTCGTGCTCACCCTCATAAATCTTCTTTTTATAAAGGACCTTTCCAATATACAGCGGATTATGAATAATATGATAAAGTTGCGCACGCGAAATAGGGCGTGCCGGTAAAACCCGCCCATTTTTGCATTTCCGCTCCCGAAGAACAATTCCCCGCTTTTCTAGTTGCGCAAGTACGGAAGTAACGCTTTTTTCTTGCAGGACACTATTAAAAATAAATCGTACTTCCTCAGCGGTTTCAGGGTGTGGTACCAACTTATGGGCTTTTTCATCTAACTGGTACCCAAAGGGGATACCTCCTCCTAAAAACTTTCCTTTCATACGAGAAGCCGCCATTTTATCTCGCGTGCGTTCGCTAATAATTTCGCGTTCAAATTGAGCAAACGATAACAAAATGTTGAGTGTTAGCCGCCCCATAGAGGTTTTGGTATTAAAATTCTGCGTGACAGATACAAACGACACCTCGCGATTATCAAAAAATTCTAATAATTGGGAGAAATCGAGCAAAGAGCGTGATAATCTATCCACCTTGTACACGACCACGCAATTTACCTTACCCAGTTTGATGTCCTCTATCAAGCGCTGCAAACCGGGGCGATCGGTATTCGCCCCGGTATAGCCACCGTCATCATAAGAGGTTTCTAGCGCCTGCCAGCCTTCCCCACGCTGGCTTTTAATAAATGCCATACAAGCCTCACGCTGGGCATCTAGCGAGTTGAAATCCTGTTCCAATCCCTCACTGGTAGATTTGCGGGTATAAACCGCACAGTTCATCGGTTTTATAATGTCACTCATAAGCCGAAGAAATAATACCCGCTTAAATGTTGCCCCGTGATGGCACACGCCACGGCGGACAGGGTTTTGAAATATTTATTATTGTATTCAAAACCGTGTTCCAACACTTTGACCACAACAAGATGCCCTTTGTACTTTTTCTCCAATATAGAGCCGGGCAGCGGGATACGGATATCCCGCAGTTTTTGATCCTTATTGTTGTATTTTTCGGCCCGCTGCTTATTTTTAGAAATTAATTGGGCTAGTGGATTAATCTGGGTGGCCACTTCTCGCAGTTTGGCTAATTCTACTGGGATAGACACGAGTTTGGAGGATTGTTGGTTATTCCCAGTCGGTTTAGCAGTAATCCCAACTTGAGCCTTTTTGTCTCCGTTCCCCACCTGTTGAGACTTGTCGCTTGATTTATTTACAGTATTTAATGGTGTAGCTTTTTTCTTCATAAAAACTCCCGATAGTTAAGTTTAATGGGCTATCTTTTGCCCATCTCTATTACCGCTTACTATCGGGAGATAAGTCAAGTTAGGTCTAGTTATTATTTAATAAACGGCGTACATATTGATAATAGGTATTAGACGGACACTTGGACAATGTTTGTGCTAACTCCGCTTTGGTAATAAAACCTTTCTGCAAAGCAATTTCTTCCAAGCACGCTATTTCTATCCCTTGGTTTAACTGCATACTATGCACAAAATTCGCCGCTTGCAAGACGCTTTCGTGCGTCCCTGTATCTAACCACGCAAATCCACGCTCTAATCGCGAGACGTGCAAGGTATTATCGGCTAAATACACTTTGTTGAGGTCTGTAATTTCCAGTTCGCCACGGGCTGACGGCTTTAATTGTTTTGCATAAGAAACAACCTTATTATCATAAAAATATAGCCCCGTAACCGCAAAATTGCTTTTGGGGGTTTTAGGTTTTTCTTCCAAAGATACAGCGTTTCCGTCTTTATCAAAAGATACCACGCCAAAGCGTTCCGGGTCTCTTACCTCGTACGTAAACACAGTGGCTCCCGCAGTATTTTGCTCAGCACTTTGTAAAATTTGCTCAAACCCGTTCCCATAAAAGATGTTATCCCCCAAAATAAGGGCCGCACGGTCCGCGCCGATAAAATCTTCCCCTAATATAAACGCATCGGCAATACCCTTTTTTACCAACTGCGGTATATAAGACAAGGAAATACCCCATTGGGAACCGTCCCCCAGCAATTTTTTAAAGTTATCTATATCTTCGGGGGTAGTAATAATCAAAATATCCCGTATCCCCGCCAGCATAAGGGTTGAAAGCGGGTAATAAATCATTGGTTTATCGTAAATAGGTAGTAAAATTTTGGAAATGGGCAGAGATGCCGGATACAACCGCGTGCCTGCCCCGCCTGCTAAAATAATCCCTTTCATAGTTACGCCTCCTGCTTTTTGAATTGCATAGAATACAACGCGTAATAGGCTCCGCGAAGTTTTAATAATTCCTCGTGTGTGCCTTGTTCCGCAATTTTGCCGTCATTAATAACCACAATTTTATCCGCGTTTTGTATGGTGGATAAGCGGTGAGCAATCACAATAACGGTGCGGTTCTTCATCAAGTTATCTAAGGCTTCTTGCACAACGCGCTCGGACTTATTATCTAGGGCACTGGTGGCCTCGTCCAAAATGACAATAGGCGCATTTTTGACAAATGCACGCGCAATAGCCAAGCGTTGCTTTTGCCCACCGGAAAGCAAAATACCGCGCTCCCCTATCTGCGTATCTAACCCTTGGGGTAAGCCTCTCACAAATTCATCCAAACAGGCACTTTTTAAGGCCATCCAAATAGTGGCATCATCTGCGTATTCGTTCCCCAAGAGGACATTTTCCTTAACCGTACCCGAAAATAAAAAGTTATCTTGGAACACCATAGCAATTTGTTTCCGCAACGATTTTTGGGAAATGTCTTTAATATCAGCCCCGTCTATTTTAATAGACCCTTGCTTGATATCATACAAGCGCGGGATTAATGCGGAAATAGTTGTTTTCCCGCCGCCGGAGTTGCCCACTAGGGCGATTGTATGGCCGACAGGAATGGTTAAATTAATATCGTGCAACACCTCCCGCCCGGCAACATATTCAAAATGGACGTGGTCAAACACGATATCTTTCTTAACTTCTGCTAGTTCTTTGGCTGTGCTTAAATCCTTGATATTAGGCTGCAAATCCAAAATATCAAAAATACGGTCTATGGCTAAAAAGGAATTTTGGATAGAAATATAGTTATTCCCCACAGACTTTAACGGGGTATAAAGCATCATCAGGGCCGCAATAAATGCCACAAAATTACCGCTGGTAATAGTGCCGTTTACAATCAAATAACTGCCGCACCCAATCACCAACGCCACCCCAATAGACATAATAATATGCATGAGGGGCGAAAGCCAGTTCGTTCCCTTTACCATGCGCATGGCTAGGGAGAAGGTCATATCCGTCACATTGTGGAAGCGTTTTTTGAACTCGTCCTCCAATGTAAAGGAACGAATCGTTTTATTTCCGGCAAAGGTTTCGTTATAAATAGTCATTACATACGAAAGATTACCGACTGTTTTTTCCAAAATTTCTTTCATTTTCTTGCGAACCTTGGCCATCGGATACACAAAAAATAAGAGTACCGCAATAGCAATAAGTGCTAATTGCCAAGAGTTGTATAACAAAACACAGACCAAAGAAATAGAGGAAAATGTTTTGGATAAAAACTGTTTCAGGTTATCTATAAGCCCTGTGGAGGCGGTTTCGGCATCGTTGGAATAACGGAATAATATTTCGCCGGAATTGTGCGTATCAAAGTATGAAGTGTCCATAGAGAGGAGTTTTTCATACAGACGGCGCTTTACTCCGATAGTAATTTTTTGGGCTACCCACGTATTTAGGTAGTTGGAAGAATAAATCAGCACCCCTTGCACAATGGTAAAACCCACAATAAGAAACGGGATTAGCGCCGAAAAATGCGGCTGTTTATCCACCATTACCTTATCCATAAACGGTTTTAAGAACATAGCCACGGCGCCGTCCAATGCGCCCACGGGCACCGTTAGCGCCACGCCCAAAGCGGCCCTAAACCAATATGGCTTAATATACGGCCACATGCGGCGGAAATTAATAATAAGTAAATTATTTTTTAAGTGTTTTTTCATTTATTATATCCTCTGGATATATATATTGCTTCTTCGGCTTAGCAAATAGAGCCATTTTCCGTTTTAATTTATCTGGCTCATTAGCATATTTGCGTTTTACGTGAATTTGATAAAGCCTAGGAAAAAGATTTAAAACAAATTTCTTTTCTAATTCAAGTCTTTTGGTTTTTAGAATTTCCAAAACATTAAAACTTAAACATTTAAAAAGTTTCTCTTTCCATGGAATCTTAAAACATATATCACAATATTTTTTATAACCTTCTAACCAAACGCTATGGGAGGTTTGTCCATAAGGTATAGTGCCTATCAGTGCCTGATATTTTGGCATTTTAATGTGCCATTGACGATAATCTAAAATAACGAAGTTATTTACCATTATTTGTTTTGATAAACATTCTTTTTCACGAGAGATATCCATATAACTTTCAAAACCAATGTTAGGGAATTTATTTTTTATGGCACTATAAAATAAATATTGTTCAGGTGCATATCGGAACACGGCTTCTGGCCAACAGTCTATCTGTTCAGGCCGTTTGTTATGTTTTACCCACCAACGAGAATATAGTGGCTCTGACTGCAATGGAATATCAAATAATTTTTTTACATCTGAAGTTAGCCCAAAAAACATCCAATCAGAAGGATGAAACAAAGTGGGGATTTTTCTCCCTTGAAGATAACTAAACTGTGGGGCAAATAAATAATAATTTAAAATGCGATGCTGAAATAATTGATATTTTTCTATTCGTGTGGGATATGCTTCCCAATACCTTAAAAATTCTGTGTCTTGTAAAATAATGTCTGTCCTCAATTTGAGCACATACGGGGTGGACACAACCTTAAGGCCCTGTTGTGAACTATAAAGCATGCGATTGGTATTGTTGTAAGTAGGACCACCTACTTGACGGCCAATAGGTATGCCACCTGGGTCCTGATTGAGAATAATTTTATTGTAATCTAAACCAAAGTAATTTTC
>CAVKWQ010000052.1:0-10757 GCA_963660385.1 Muribaculaceae bacterium | reverse complement strand
GGAAATAAAAAGACAAACGGCAAAACCTATACCTCGTTTTTGTTAAAGAGCAAAAATGCAGTAACGCCGGACTCTTACAAGTTTAAGGCGGTGATTAAAGATGTGCAAGCGGCCAAAGTGTGTGGCAGCCGAGGAGTAACAAATACCCAATGTTATGGCAAAGACAGTTTTGATTATAGCGAGTCCCGGGCTCATTATATTTACGCAGATAGTATTACGCAAGAATCTAATGTCCAAATACAAAATTGTGGCGATGACTTTGGGATGTGCGGTTGGGGCAAAAAAATTAAGAGTTGGTCCGGCGATGTGAGCAAAACAAAGACCTCTTATACGAACCCGTATAATGGGGTGGAAGCGTGCCCGACTGCTTCTTCTAATGACCAAATTTGTGCGGATAAATGCGATTCCTCTTCGTCCACTTGCTCTTTTGCCTGCGTAAAGACGGCAGCCAAATTAACGGGCTGCGGACCTGAATTGGAGCATCGCCATTGCTATTGCCCGTGTTCTACCACCTACGGTTCGGCTGCTTGCAGTATGTCCTATTTTAATACCTTGGGTTGTCCAAACCCCGGAGAAGGAACAAACGGCGATAACTGCGGGGCAATTTGCGAGCAATGGGATTTTGAATATGAGCCGTTGATTGGCGGCACGGGGCAGATTTTAACCTGTGTAGCCGAATAAGTGGTTTTTTAATACAGGGAAAAACCTCCGCCAAAAGCGGAGGTTTTTTCTAATATGTTTCCGCGTACCAAAGGGAGGCTTGGAACTGGTAAAATATATCATATGAATTTACTTTTGTCCGCCCCGGCGTTAAACGTGTATGAACAAATGGCGCTGGACGAGTGCCTGGTGCGCACACGCCCGGAGGAAATCACCCTGCGCTTTTACCGCTGGACGGACGGTCCGGCCGTTACGTTTGGCTATTCCCAATTCGTGCGTGAAGTGCAAAACACGCTCGCGGAGCGCGCCTTTTTGGGCCCGTATGCCCGGCGGCCTACGGGTGGCGGTGTGGTGTTCCACGGGGACGATTTAACCTTTTCCTTGATGTTTTCGTCCGCTGACCGCCCAAGCGAAATTTATAAGAAATTTCACCATTTTATTTTAGCGGAACTCGCCGCGCGCGGGGTAAGCAGTTTGCCGTTTGATAAGGCCTTGCCCGCTTCCGCCTATGCGCCCAGCGTGAACCATACGGCCAACGCCTGCTTTATAAACCCGGTGGAAAACGATTTGCTGGCCGCGGACGGACATAAAATTTTGGGCGGAGCCATCCGCCGCTTTGGGCAAACGGTGCTGTACCAAGGTTCCTTGCAAGTGCCGGACGGACGCACGAATCCCCTGTATAAAAATGCCGTTATTGGCGCGGTTCGTGCCTTTTTAGGGACGGATTTGCGCCCGTGTGGGGCTTCCGCCGCCTTAATTTCCGCGGCGCGCCGCTTGGCCAATGCCCAATACAAAACCCCCGCCTGGACGGAGAAATTTTAATGCTTTGGCGCCCGGTAAAATTTTTATTTGCACTGGTTTTGCTCCCCACCGCGTTTTTTACGCTCGTAGAAACGGGCAAAATTTTCTGCTCCGTACTGGGCCATATCGGCGCGGCGGTCAGTTTTATTTTGGGGATTTTGATTTATTGCGGGATCCATTACGGGTATTACAACTTTTCCCGCCCGTATGTTTTTGGGCACGAAATGACGCACGCCCTCGCCGCGCTTGTGTGCGGGTACCGCATTAAGGACGTATCCGTCGGGCAGGACAGCGGATACGTGAAAATGGACAACTGCAACGCTTTTGTGGTGCTGGCTCCCTATTTTGTGCCGCTGTATGTGATTGCGGCGGCCCTTATCTATGCCATAACGGATTTGTTTGTAGATTTAACGCCCTACCGCCAAATATTTTTGTTTGTTATCGGCTTTTTAACCGCGTTTCACTTTGTGCAAACCTTTAAAACCTTGTTTGAGGCCGACCAGCCCGATTTAAAAATAGCGGGCGGAAAAGTGTTTTCCGGCGTGATGATTACGCTGGCGAACCTGGTTGTATTGGCGGTGGTGTTAAAGGCAATGTTTCCGGAAGTGGTGCTGCTCACGGCGGCGGGGAAAAATATCTTGGCCGGGACCGTCAATGTCTGGCGAATTATAGTAAACTATATAATAGAGAAGGCTGTAAACTCCGGCAAATAATATGGGCAAGCATAAAAAAACTACAAAAAAGAAAGGATTTTTCCATTGGCTGTGGCGGTTTTTTAAATCGTGCTGCATTTTAAGTTTGCGCACGGTGCTGTTTACCGCTATGTTTTTGATGCTTATCTGCGCCGGGCTGTGGTTGCTTTTTTTAAAAACCTTTAACGCCCAGCACATCAGCGAAATTATCACGGACGAATTGCAGCGCCGCCTGGACCGCCCGGTCGTCATTTCCTCGCTGGATTTAAAGTTTATTAATACGCTTGAATTAAAGGGCTTTGCCGTGCTGGATACGGACGGACAACCGGGGCGTGCGCTCGTGTCGGCGGACTCGGTAACCTTGCGCTTTAATTTGCTTCCGCTTTTAAACCAACAGTTAATTATTGACGAAGTGTCCTTGAACGCGCCGCGCTTTAACGTGGTGCGCAAAGCGGACGGCACATATAATATGCCGCAAATCCGCGTGCCGGAGGAACGCTCCGTCTATACCAGCGAACTGACGGGCAAAAAATTTACGGTAAGCGTAGAGGACTGGACGGTCAAAAACGGCGTGGTAAGTTACAAGGATTTGGCCGCCGGGCTCTCCCACGCGGTGTATGGGCTCAACTTGCATTTTGAGCGCCTTCGCTTTAACGAACTTTCGCGCTTTTCGGCGGAAATGGTACTGCGCAACAAGTGGGGGGATAATATTTCCGATATGGAAATTAAGGGCACGGGGCACGTCAATTTTGCAGATTTTGAGTGGAAAAATTTTGCCCTGCGCAGTTTGCGTACGCAAGTGTATTTGTTCCAAAAGCCCGTGGATATTCTGCTGGATTTGGATAATTTAAGAACGCCCTATTTTAATGTAAAAGCCTCTGTCCCCGCGTTTGAGGATAAGGATTTATCCCTCTTCCACGCCGAAAAGGGCCGTTTTTCCCTTCCGAAATCCACCCTGACGGCCAAGGGTGTGCTGACAAACGATTACCGCCTGTTAAAACTAACCCAATTAACCGCCAACGCGGCGGACGTAAAACTGACCGCTTCCGGCACCGTAGATTTTGAAAAAGCCCCCTTTGCGGCCGATTTGCAGGCTTCCACCAATTTCTTTAATTTGGCCGGGAAAGAAAAATATTATCCGTTTATCGCTAAATATAAACTAACGGGCCAAGGGGCCTTATCGGGCCGCCTGACGCATACGGACGGCAAGTACGCGCTCCCGCTCGTTACCGCACAGGTTAAAGACGCTTCGGCCTTGCTCTACGGCTTTAAGGCCGACGATGTTACCGGCGAGTTCCAGGCTAAAAAAGACTTTGCCGATTTGTACGCCGCCACAACGGCGGGAAAAGTTACGGTGGACCGCTCGGTATTTGATAAAGTGAATTTAAGCGCCAGTTGGCGTAAGGGCAATCTGTACGCCAATATTGCTTCGTGCGAGTTAAACGGCGTGCCGTTTAAAATGAATTTGTCTGTTAAAAATTTAAAAAGCGCCCGCCGCAAAATTCGCACCTCTATTTATTGGAAACATTTAGACCCGATGGCGTTTATAGAAACGGTGCGCGACTTTGTAACCGTGATTGTGCCGCTTACCAAAAACGGCGGTAAATTTAAGGCCCCGGTGGATGGGCAACTGGCGTGGTTGCGCAACTTCCGCGACCGCCTGCCCGGCTTTATGCCTAACTTTGCGGGCACGCTGACGGCGGATACTTTTTCCACGCAGGTTTTGTCCGGCAACCGTTTTAGCGCGGAGTTTGATTTTACGGGCTTTAAGGCCGGGATGAAGCAACTCACCGGCCCCTTGCACGCGCGGTTGGAGGGCGGCGTTATCCACCAAATGGAAAAATGGGCCGAGGAACAGCAGGCGCTTAATATTACGTTTCAGCCGTTTTTGATTATGCACCGTATGGAGCGCGCGGGAAGTTTTAAGGTGGGGCAGGTGCTTAAAGATGTGCCGTTTACCGATATGGCCGCCTCGGTGGAGTTTAACAAAGGGCCGATGACAATTAATAACGCCTACACGGTAGGGCCCACGCTTTCGGCCGCGGTCAGCGGGTGGACTAACTGGGTGGACGAAAATTTTGATATCATAATATGGACGATGTTTACCAATACCTCGCGTTCCGGGGCATTGGCTGAAAACTTGACGGATGAGTCGGGCAACCCGGCTTTGGCGTTTCGGGTGTCGTCGTCAATGTTAAAGCCCAAACTGGAAATGCTGCGCGCCAAAAAAACGGGCAACACCATCCGCGCCGCCCAGGAAAAGGGCGTGCCGACAGATTTTAGTGCCGCAACTAAATTTATCCAAGGAGATTTTAATGCCAAGAAATAATATGGACGTACTGTGCCTGTTGCAAGAACACGGCGCCATTTTAGAAGGACATTTCGTAATGCCGTCGGGGTTCCACAGCCAGACGTATATTCAAACCTCGCTGTTAATGCAGCACCCCAATTTGGCGCAGAAGATTGCGGGGGCGCTGTCGGATAAATTTACCAAACACGCCGATGTCATTATGGCGCTTACGCCGTCCGATTCCGTCTTGGCGCAGGAAGTGGCCCGCGCCCGCGGTGTGCGTGCTATTTTTGCCTCGCGCGATGATAACGGCGAAATGATTTTAAAGCATAACTTTACCGTAAAAGAGGGCGAAAACGTGCTCATCGTGGACGATGTGGCCGTTTCCGGCCGCAAAATTAACAAGGCCATTGACTTGGTGGGCAAACTGGGTGGAAATGTGATTGGCGTGGGTGTGATTGTGGACCGCTCTATGGGGTATTTGCCCTTGTCCGTGCCGCTTCGCTCTTTGCTCTCTTACCCGATGCAAACCTTTACGGCCAAGGAATGCCCGCTGTGCGCGGCCAAATTGCCGGTTACGCCGGTGGAAGAGGTTTCCAAAAACTAATATGACTGAAATTAAATTAAAAGCAAAAGAAGAAAGACGGCTCCTCGCGGGCCATTGGTGGGTTTTTTCCAACGAAATTGACGGCTTGGATACATCTATTGAACCGGGCTCCTTGGTGCGCGTCATCAGCCACGAGGGCAAACAGGTGGGGATTGGTTTTTTTAACCCGCATAGTTTAATTGCCGTGCGCCTGCTGATGAAAGGCGAGGGCGAACTGCCGGAAGATTTTGTATTTGAAAATTTGGACAATGCCTATGCGTACCGCAAGGAAATCGGCGTGCGCAAATATGGTCGTATGTGCTATGGCGAGGCTGACAATATGCCGGGCCTGGTAATTGACCGCTACGGCGACGTGCTGGTAATGGATGTATTGACGGCGGGTATGGAAAAATTGAAGCCCGAAATTACCAAAGCCGTACAAAAGATTTTTAAGCCCAAAGGTATTTATTACAAGAACGACAGCGCCTTCCGCGCGTTGGAAGGGCTGACTAATACGCCCGAAATCATCGGCGAAGTGCCGGAAACCGTGGAAATTGAAGAAAACGGCGTAAAGTATATTGTGCCTATCCGCGGCGGACAAAAGACGGGCTTTTATTTTGACCAGCGCGAAAACCGCGAATTTTTAAAACCGTATTTTAAAGATAAACTGGTTCTTGATTTGTATTCCTACATTGGGTCCTTTGGCATTACGGCCGCCTTGGCCGGGGCCAACCAAGTGTGGGGGTGCGATTCTTCCGCCGCGGCGGTAGAATTTGCCAAGAACAACGCGGAATTAAACGGCGTGTCCGACCGCGTGGTCTTCCACCGCGACGATGCCGAACGCTTGCTCTCGGCGATGAAGAAAGGCGAATTGCCCGACCAGCCCGATATGGTGCTGTTGGACCCGCCCGCCTTTGTCAAAAGCCGCAAGGCGCTTCCGCAGGCCGTGGGGCTTTATGTAAAACTCGTTAAAATGGCCTTAGAGGGCATTAAAACGGGCGGATACTTGGCGTTTTCCACCTGCTCGCACCACATTTCGCGCGAACTGTTTGTGGATATTATCCGCCAAGGCGTGAGCAAATCGGGCCGCAAGGCGGTGCTGGTGGAACTGCGCGGACAAGCCAAGGACCACCCGGTGCTTATCGGTATGCCGGAAACGGAATACCTGCACTTTGCGCTGATTCAGTTGCGCTAGGAGGAAATTTTTAAGCAGTAAAAAATTTAATCTGTTTTTGGGACCATAGCAGATATGGTGTGTAACCGCTTAGGCGGTACGCAAACAGGCCAAAAACAGTCGTTTTAGGCCCAAAAATAAAAGGACTAATTACCCTTTTGCTTTTGGGCCGAGTGTTTGCCGTCCTTTGGGCGGCAAACCACGGCTGTTGTGTGGGGCTACCTGTTTGCGGCTCCGTGCAATCAGCCGTTTTTTATGTGCGGAGCCTGGTAAAAAGGAGCGTTCAGATGAACAAGCAAACAGGCTTCACGTTAATAGAATTGTTGGTAGTGGTGTTAATTATTGGTATTTTGGCGGCAGTCGCCCTGCCACAGTATCAAGCCGTGGTACTAAAAGCCCGGACGACGGAGGCTGTTGTCCAGTTAAAACATATCCGCGATATGCAACGGGAATATACCTTGGCTAACGGGGCCCCGGCAACTACTTGGGATGATTTAGGGGTGGAAAATTTGTCCGGTAAAAATGATTATGCTTTTAAGGATTTTACATATGGTTTGCGTAGTTATGGGGGAGGGGAAATGCAGGCCAGATATAATAAAACGCCCCATTTTTTTATTCAAGTGTATGTATATGATGACCGGGTGGTATGTACTGCGGCAAAGGGGGATGTGGAGGCAAATAATTTTTGTAAAAAATTTTCTCCCACGCAACAGGCCTGCCTAGGAGAAGGTAACTATTGGTGCTATCCTTTGTAAAATAAAAAACCCCGCTTTGGCGGGGTTTTTAACAAAAGGAAAATGCCGAGGGACAGGATCGAACTGTCGACACCCGGTTTTTCAGACCGGTGCTCTACCACTGAGCTACCTCGGCATTACCTAAATATAATACAAAATTTAAGCCGCTTCGGCAATCTTTTTACGCTTTCCGACGGGAAAATATTTTTTTACGCCACAAATTAAACCGCTTTTTGGCAGCGTTTAGGCAACTTTTTCAAACAAATGTGGTTTTTTTGCCGCTTAATTATTGTAGCAAAATTAAGGGCGTTTATTATTGCCTTTGTACTGCTAAAAGTCATATACTTTATATATGGGTTTTTCCGGTTCTACCCCCGGACCCACAGGAGAATTATGCCAAGAATTGAAGTGGACGCCAACAGATGCAAAGCCTGTTATTTGTGCGTCAGCGCTTGCCCGAAGAAATGCTTGGGCAAAGCCAAAACCATTAGCAAAAAAGGGTATTTCCCTGCCGTTATGGAACGTCCGCAGGACTGCATCGGCTGCAAGATGTGCTATATGATGTGCCCCGATATTGCCATTACGGTAATTAAAGAATAACGATTTGAGGATTTTTTACCTATGACCGAAAAAACATTAAGAAAAGGCAACGAAGCCTTGGCCGAAGGCGCTATCCGCGCGGGCTGCCGCTTCTTTGCCGGTTACCCGATTACCCCTCAAAACGAAGTGCCGGAATTTATGTCCGCCAATATGGCTGACGCCGGCGGTTCGTTTGTACAGGCCGAAAGCGAAGTGGCCGCTATCAATATGGTGTACGGTGCCGCTTCCACCGGCACCCGCAGTATGACGTCTTCTTCCTCTCCGGGCGTAAGTTTGAAGCAGGAAGGTATTACCTATTTGGCCAGCGCCGATTTGCCTTGCCTTATCGTAAACGTAATGCGCGGCGGCCCGGGTTTGGGCAGTATTGCAGGCGCGCAGGGGGATTATTTCCAGGCCACCCGCGGCGGCGGTAACGGGGATTACCACATTATCGTATTGGCCCCGAACTCCGTAGAAGAGTTGGGCAACTTTCCGAAACTGGGTTTTGAACTTGCCGAAAAATACCGTATGCCCTGTATGATTTTGGCTGACGGCATTTTGGGCCAAATGATGGAAAGTATGTCCTTTAATTTTGACCCCATTGACCCCAATAAACTGGGCAAGTTTGACTGGGCTGTGGATATCAACAAAAACGGCAAAAAGAAGAATAATGTTTTCTCCTACAAGGGCGATAATTTAATCGCCGACGTGGTGGAACGCGCCAAACGCTACGGTTTAATTGAACAAACCGAAGCCCGCTGGGAAGAACGCGACGCCGAAGACTGCGATGTGCTGTTGGTGGCGTACGGATTATCTTCCCGCGCGTGTTTGGAAGCCGTAAACAAGGCCAAAGAGGAAGGCTTAAAAGTCGGCCTCTTCCGCCCGATTACGCTGTGGCCGTTCCCGTCCAAACGCTTGGCGGAATTAGCCTCTAAGGCCAAGGCCGTATTGTGTGTGGAGCAGAGTTTGGGCCAGTTGGTGCAGGACGTAAAACTGGCTGTAAACGGCAAAACGCCCGTTTATTTAAACGCCTACCCCGCCGGGGGCCAGCCGGACGGTTCCACTATTTTGACTGCCGTGCGCTCCGCGCTTACGGGCAAGAAAGACGGCTTGTTTGATTTGCAGGAACACGCCGCCGGGTTTACCTACAACTGCCAGCGTGATACCACCCTGGGTATGCAGGGCGACCTGAAAGGAGGCAAATAGATTTATGACCATTTTAGCCAAAAAACCCGCCAGTTTAACTGACTTGCCGATGCACTATTGCCCCGGCTGCGGGCACGGGATTGTGCACCGCTTAATGGGCGAAGTGTTTGACGAACTCCATATTGCGGACCGTGTAATCGGCGTGGCCCCGGTGGGCTGTGCCGTGTTTGCGGATTCCTACTTTGCTTGCGATATGGTGCAGGGCGCGCACGGACGCGGCCCGGCTATTGCCACGGGCGTAAAACGCTCCAAACCACAGGCGATTGTGTTTTCCTATCAGGGCGACGGCGACCTGGCTTCTATCGGTATGGCTGAGATTGTACACGCCGCCGTACGCAGCGAAAACATTACCGTCATTTTTATCAATAACGCCATTTACGGTATGACGGGCGGCCAAATGGCCCCGACCACCTTGGTCGGCCAAGTGGCTACTACCGCCCCCAAAGGCCGCGACCCCAAATTGCAGGGCTGGCCGATTAATATGTGCGAAATGCTTGCGCAGATTACGGGCTCCAAATACTTGGCCCGCGTGGCGGTGGACTGCCCGCAGAACGTAATGAAGGCCAAACAAGCGATTAAAAAAGCGTTTGAAAACCAAGTAAACGGGGTGGGATTCTCTATGGTGGAAGTGCTTTCCCAATGCCCGACTAACTGGCACGCCAGCGTGCCGCAGGCGTTGGAATTTGTGCGCACCAAAATGATGCCTCAATACCCGTTGGGCGTATTTAAAGACGAGGGGGCGAAATAATGTATCAAGGTATTAGAATCGCCGGATTTGGCGGACAAGGTGTTATTTCTGCCGGTATTTTGCTCGCGCAGGCGGGCGTGGAGAACAAAAAGAACGCCAGTTGGCTTCCGTCCTACGGGCCGGAAATGCGCGGCGGTACGGCCAACTGCTCCGTAGTAGTGTCGGACGGGGAGGTTTACACGCCGATTGTGTCCACGCCGGATACGGTTATCGTAATGAACGAGCCGTCCTTGCCTAAGTTTGAGCCCTTGCTCAAAAAAGGCGGGCTGATGATTATTAACAGTTCGTTGATTAACTCCCGCCCTACCCGCACCGATATTAAAGTGGTGTGTGTGCCTTGCAACAAAATTGCCGAGGAGTTGGGGATGGACCGCATTGCCAACCTGGTGGCGTTGGGCGCTTTTATTAAACTGACGGGCGCGGTTACGCTGGAAAGCGTGGCGCACGCGATGAAGAAGGTTTATAAACGCGCGAAGCCGGAAATGCTGGAACTGAACAAAAAGGCCTTGCAAGCCGGTTTTGATGCGGTAAACTAACTGGAAAAGTTAGCAATTTAATGAGAGGGGCCAAACCTTACGTTTGGCCCTTTTCTATTGGTATTTTTCCGCAGAGGGCGAACAAGCGGCGGCCCGCAGGGCGCCGTCATCCCGTAGTGTTTGGAGGCCCGCAGGGTTACGGGATCTGCTGTTATTATTGTTGTCATTCCCGAGTGTTGGAGTCGGAAATCTGTTGTTTCGTAAGAGAATAACCACGACAAAAACAGATTTCCAAACGCTCCGCGCTGGCAGACACTCGGGAATGACGACTTTATGAAACAAGAGGTCATCCTGAATTTATTTCAGGATCTACGTCTTGGGTAGTTTGCTGTTGCCGTCATCCTGGAAAGTTGTAGTCCAGGATCTGTTGTTATAAAAAAAGGAAAACAACGGATACTGGACAGAAACCTTCCAGTATGACTTTTATTTTTATAAACGACGAACAACTCAATCGGTAGATTCTGAAACAAGTTCAGAATGACCCCCAATTTTATAACAGCCTTATTTTTTATTGTTGCCGTTTCGTTTGTTGGCGACATTACAAAAAGAGTGTTGCCCAATAAATCAAAAGGGCGCGGAAAATCTGCCGCCTGCAAGGCGCGGCCCGCAGGGTGTCGTCATCCCGGAAGGTTTTTATCCGGGATCTCGTTGTTTGTTGTTGTCTTTTTAGCAGTTGTTCATAAAGGGGTTGTTTCGTTTTTTTTTTTGTTAAAATTTTGATAAATCGCGGTGGTCGTACCCGGATGTATCC